>JANWJK010000302.1 GCA_025452005.1 Acetobacteraceae bacterium
CACCGGATCAGCGCTGGTATGCGCGCGCGCTTCCATCTCGCGCCACCATGCAGCAACGTGTTTCTCGATCCGCCATCGCCAGGAATCGCCCTGCTTTTGCCGTAGCAGCGGCAGCAGTGCACGCAGGGTCTCCGCGCTGTCGCCGACGAGATTGACTTCCATCGGATAACGGACACTCAGCATGCCTGGATCGATATCGATCTGCACGCCGCGTGCGCTACCTTCCTTCGGCAGGAATTCCGAATGAGGTAAGCCCGACCCGATCATCAGCAGCGTGTCGCAATCGCTCATCATTTCCCAGCTTGGCTTGGTGCCGAGCAGCCCGATCGATCCGGTCACCCACGGCAGATCGTCTGGCACCGCGCCTTTGCCCAGCAGAGCCTTGGCCACCCCGGCACCGAGGCGCTCGGCCACGGCAATCACCTCATCCGTGGCTTGCAAGGCGCCCGCGCCGACAAGGATCGCTACACGCTTGCCCGAATTCAGGACATCAGCCGCGCTGTTCAGATCGGCTTCGTACGGCACCACCTGTGGCGGGGAGTAGCCGACACCGGAATGCACCGTGCCGTGCTTGCGCGGCGGCGGCGTGTAGGGCTCCTCCTGCAGATCGTTGGGCATAACCAGCGCGGTCACACGGCGCTCGCCAACCGCGATGCGGACGGCGCGATCCACCAGGTGCCGCGCCTGTGCCGGCATGCTGGCCTGATAGACGAAGGCTCCTGCCACGTCCTTGAACACGCTGACAAGATCAACTTCCTGTTGATAATGTCCACCGACAGCCGTGCGTACCTGCTGTCCCGCGATCGCAAGCACCGGCATGTGATCGAGCCGCGCATCATACAATCCCGTGATCAGATGCGAAGCGCCCGGCCCGGAAGTGGCGATACACACGCCCAACCGACCGGTGAATTTGGCGTAAGCCGAAGCCATGAACGCCGCCATTTCTTCGTGGCGGGCCTGGGTGAAGCGGATCTTGTCGTCGCCTAGTCGCGGTAAGCCACCGAGCAGGCCATTGATGCCGTCACCAGGATAGCCGAATACGAAGCGCACACCCGCATCCAAAAGAAGTCAGCTACGTTCTGTGCCATGTCTGCTTGCCCTGATGAGGTGAAGTGCAACTCCGCGCACGCAATCACAATACTGTCGGGCGCGACCGGTTCACTCCGCATGACCCGATCATGCACATATGAACCGGCCGGACGCGCGAGCGCGCCGGTGAACAATGCGGTGAACCCCCTGCGCTTCGTGCAACCCCAATGGCTGGGTGGTCGTTCCGCGCGACGTGGCGGTTCGCGCCCGCGCAGAGCAGGAATATTATAAACCGGAGAGCGGCGAATGGTGAAAAGGCACGTCCGCAAATGGTCAGCCAAAGTCACCCGTCAGAGTGACGCGCTCGATCTTCAGGAAGACGTCTTCAAGTCCGGTGATCCGGCTGCGATCGCGAGGTCGCTGAAGCATTCCGCCGAAATCGGTCACCGCCGAAAGGCCAGTCCATACCGCTCGGCCATGTCGATGCTGACATTCTACATGAACCGGGCAGGAAAAAACTTATCCGACCGGCGCCGCCGTACACTGGAGCGGGCGAAGATCAGCTTGCGAAAGGTCTTCCATCGTAAGGAGGCATCCTCGTAGCCACGCTCGGAAGCGGGCGCCGGGCTTTGAACTAGCGTGGTGGCGCCACCACGCCACCACGGCGACCGGCCTATTCAGCCGCCAGGGCATTCGGTATTCGGCGCCTGTCCCTTTCACTCTTCAATTCTTCCGCTACCAGGAACGCCAGCTCCAGCGCCTGTGATCCGTTCAGCCGCGGATCGCAATGGGTGTGATACCGATCCGCCAGTGTTACCTCGTCTATCAGCTGCGCGCCGCCGGTGCATTCGGTGACATCCTTGCCGGTCATCTCGATGTGCATTCCGCCGAGATGGCTGCCCTCCGCACGATGCACCGCGAAGCACGCCCGCAGCTCCGCAATGATCCGGTCAAAGGGACGCGTCTTCAACCCCGCCTCCGTCGTCACCGTGTTGCCGTGCATGGGATCGCACGACCACACGACCTGGCGCCCCTCGCGTTGTAGTGCCCGAACCAGCGGTGGCAGACCTATGCCGATCCGCTCCGCGCCCATGCGGGTGATCAGCGTCAGCCGCCCTCGCTCGTTGTCGGGGTTCAGCACATCGATCAGCCGCAGCAATTCATCCGGCGTCATCGTCGGGCCGCATTTCAGTCCCAGCGGGTTTGCTACCCCGCGCAGGAACGCGACATGCGCGCCATCCACCTGTCGCGTGCGTTCGCCGATCCACGGCAGATGCGCCGAGCACGCGTACCAGTCGCCGGTCAGGCTGTCCTGCCGTGCGAGCGGCTCTTCGTAGTTCAGCAGCATCGCGTCATGACTGGTGTAGAACTCCGTCGAGCGAAGCTGCGGCACGTTGACCGACGTGAGACCGCACGCTGCTATGAACGCCAGCGATTCCCGGATGCGCGCACAAATCTCACCATATCGCTCGCCCTGCGGCGATGCCGCGATGAACGCCTGGTTCCACTGCTGCACCCGTGCCAGATCGGCGAACCCGCCCTGGGTAAAGGCACGCAGCAGATTGAGCGTGATCGCCGACTGGTTGTACGCGCGCAGCATCCGCGCGGGGTCAGGTACGCGCGCGGCGGCATCGAACACGATGTCGTTGACGATGTCGCCGCGATACGACGGCAGCGTGACATCATCGATCGTTTCCGTCGGCTGTGACCGCGGCTTGGCAAACTGACCGGCCATGCGCGTCACCTTTACCACTGGCAGGGCAGCCGCATAGCTCAGCACCACCGCCATCTGCAGCAGCACCTTCAGCGTGTCGCGCAGCGCATTGGCATGGAACTCGGCGAATGATTCGGCGCAATCACCGCCTTGCAGCAGGAACGCCTCGCCTGCCGCGACGCGGCCAAGCTGTGCCTTCAGTGCACGCGCCTCGCCGGCGAAGATCAGCGGCGGACAACTGCGAAGTTCCGCCTCGGCGGCCTCAAGCGCTGCCGCGTCGGGGTAGCTCGGCGCCTGCGCGATCGGGCAGGCGCGCCAGTCCTGTGGTGTCCACATGGCGCGTCATCTCGATCGCTGCTGCGCCGGCGGCGGCGCGGGTTGCGGTGCCGGCTTGGGAACGGACGGGCCGGTGATCACGTCGAAATCGGATTCTGAACCGGGCATGCGAGCCTCCTTCGTTCTGGGGGCCGCTCCTGCCTTGGCGAAATTCGATTTCCGATGCAGTAGAAACACGAAAGCCGCCTTGGCGGGGCGGCTTCGGGTTCCTGCTAGATGCGCACGA
Organism: Acetobacteraceae bacterium; assembly: GCA_025452005.1. Lineage (GTDB taxonomy): Bacteria > Pseudomonadota > Alphaproteobacteria > Acetobacterales > Acetobacteraceae > JAMXLO01. The sequence goes on from JANWJK010000302.1 coordinate 3,306, forward strand.
TCCTAGGCCGCCGGAATGTACCAGCGGTACCAAAATCGCGAGGCGGAGATGATCTGCATCCGTGCCATGGCCATTCCTTAGCGTAATTGTGCCGCACATGGCAAGCGCTGATTAGCGGCTCACACGATTGACTGATCGTCCGGGTCCAGCGCACGCACCAGATAGTCATGGCTCTGCGGCGCATAGAGCTGCCAGAGCATGCGCAGTTCGGTGATCGGAGTGTCGTGCCAGTCCACGCGCAAATCGATCAGCGGAAAGCTTTCGCGTTCCACCACGAGAAGATGTGCACTGCGTACCGGCACCGGCTCGCCGCCGGCCGCCAGCCCTTCCTCCAGCGCGCGCAGCAGGCGCTCCGCCAGCGGCGCGGACGGCTCGGCCTGGAACGCGCGCAGCATCGCCGGAGGCACGAGCGCGCTGGACAGGATGTTGCCGATCGCGCATGCGTCCTGCGCGGGTGCCGCGCTCATCTCGGGCTTGACTCGTGTGCCGCTATACGCGGCGGTGTTGCCGCCGGCGTCCAGCACTGCGAGCTGCCGCCATCGCGCGTGCGGCGTGGAGGCGACGAGTGCATCCAGCGTCTCCTGCGCGGAACAGCCGGAGCGCAGCAGCGCGATCCCGCGTAGTCCGAGCCGCGGATCGGTGCGATGCTGCGTCAGCACCGCGCCAACTCCGGCCGCGCCATAGGAGCAGCGTGCGCCGACGGCGATCGAGGAGGTTGCCACTGCAATGCCGATCTGTCCGGAGCGAGGGCAGCGGCCGACGAGTGAGAAGGTCATGGGTTACTGATGCCACGCTCTGTTGAGTTCGTCGTTCCGGGAGTCGCCGCCTCATCGGACGATGGAAGGAAACGCGCGAGAGTCGGCTTCGCCCAGCTTGCCGTGTCGGTGGTCCTGCTCAGCAGCGCGTGGCCGCTGACCAAGATCGCCATTGATCTCGGTAGCACACCGGTTTGGTTCGCAGAAGGGCGCGCGGTGCTTTCCGGTTCGACCATCGCCATAATCCTGTCGTTGCGTGGCCGGTTGCGCATGCCGTGCCGTGCCGATCTTCCCGCTCTGCTTGCAGTCGGTGTCTGCCAACTCGGCCTCTATTTTGCGTTTGCGCATGAGGCTGTCGCATGGGTCGCGGCGGGACGCACTGCCATCCTCGCCAACACGACGACGATCTGGGTGGTGCCGCTGTCCCTGATCGTCCTGCGCGAGCACATTCCGCCGCGTCGCTGGCTCGCCGCCGGCTTCGGCCTTGCCGGCGTGGTGGTTCTGATGAGCCCATGGGCGATCGACTGGTCGTCGCGCAACGCGTTGGTCGGCCACGGCTTCCTGCTCGGCGCTTCGCTGTCCTGGTCGGTGGCCATCATCGCGACTCGCGCCGCGACGCCTCGCTCGACGATGTTCGAGTTGCTGCCTTGGTGTTTTGCCGTCTGTGCGGTGATGCTGGCGCCGCTGGTGATCTGGCACGCGCCGCATGGCGGTATCGGAACGCATCCGATGTCATGGGTGGCGTTGGCCTATATCGGTCTGATTGCCGGCCCTTTCGGCACATGGTGCGTGATCCAGGCGACTGCGACGCTGCCCACAGTGGTGTCCTCGGTAGGCTTCCTGAGCACCCCGGCGATCAGCCTGATCCTTGCCAACCTGATGCTCGGTGAGGCGATCACCGCGGACCTGCTGGCCGGATCCGCACTGATAATCTTCGGCATTGGGTGCGCCGCATGGCCGGTGCGGCGATGATACTGCACGCGGTCGAGGAAGGACTGGGCTCTCCGCCGCTCGTGCTGCTGCACGGTCTGTTCGGGTCCGCCCGGAATTTCGGCGCGGTACAGCGAGCGTTTGCACAGCATCGCCGAACGATAGCCCTCGACCTGCGCAACCATGGGGCGAGCCCGCACGCGGCCGACATGCGCTACGAGACGATGGCCGCCGATGTTCTACAGACCCTGGAACGGCTGGATGCACTGCCGGCGATTCTGCTCGGCCACTCGATGGGCGGCAAGACGGCGATGCAGGCCGCACTGATGCAGCCGGACGCAGTCGCACGCCTGATTGTCGCCGACATTTCACCGGTGGCATATCCACCGCATTTGCGTGCAATCGCCGCGGCAATGGCGGCGCTGCCGCTCGTTCCGCATATGACGCGGCCGGAGGCCGGTGCAGCGCTGGCGGATCTGGTGCCGGATGCAGGGAGGCGTTCGTTCCTTCTACAGAACCTGCACCTGGGAGCGGCGCCTGCGTGGCGTATAGGCATCGCAGAGATTCTGGCCGGCTTCGCCGATATCGAGGCGTGGGATGCCCCCGCCGATGCCAGCTATGCCGGCCCGACCCTTTTCATTGCGGGCGCTGCGTCGGACTACATCAAACCAGAGCATCGCCCGACGATTCGCTTGCTGTTTCCGCGCGCCCGTCTTGTGACACTGAAGAATGCCGGCCATTGGCTGCATGCCGACAATCCAGCGGGTTTCGTCGCGGTGGTTGCGGCGTTTTTTGACAGCCACTGACTGACCCAAGCATCATCGTAACATGCATCTTACCGATGAAGAGAGCGCGATGTTGGCGGGCGAGGCTGGGCCGGCGCGCCAATGGGCGATTGAGCATCAGATGCGTGTCGGGCGTTACTTCGGCGCCGCTGACTTCGTTGGGGTGTCGCAGGCCCACGTCATGGCCGACACCGAATCGCTCGGATTGGCCGGCGTCGAATGGCTGGAGCGGCTGTCCGCGCTGCCCGAAAGCGAACGTCGCGTGCGTATCCCCACCATCACCGATCCGCGCGGCACCGACTTCGCAGCGGCGGCGCGGTTGAAGCAGCAGGACTGGATGCTGGCACTGGAGCGCCGCGCCATTGCCGCGTTCGAGGCACTCGGCGTGTTGATGACCGATACATGCATCAACTACCAGACAATCATGCCCCCCGTACTGGGCGAGCACTTGGCATATGGCGATACCGGCGTGGTGATCTATGCCAACAGCGTGCTGGGAGCGCGGACGAATTTCGAGGGTGGGCCGTCCGCGCTCGCCGCCGGCCTCACCGGCCGCACGCCGCGCTACGGCTTTCATCTGCCAAAGACGCGTCGCGCCACGTTGCTGTTGCGTGTCGAGCACACGCCACGCGAACTGCACGACTGGGGTGCGCTTGGCGGCATCGTCGGCCGCATCGCCGGAGATTACTGGCAGGTGCCGGCGCTGCTCGGTATCGATCGCATCCCCACGTCCGACGAGTTGAAGCACTTCGGATCAGCACTGGCGAGCTTTGGCTCTGTCGCACTGTTTCACATGGTTGGCGTCACGCCGGAGGCGGAGCATGCGGTGGATCCGTCGCACGCAGTGACGGCAACGATCGCCGAGCCCGATCTTCGTGCCTTCCAAGCCAGCTACCGCAATTGCATCGACACAGTCGACGTCGTCGTGTTCTCCTCGCCGCAGCTCAGCCTGCTGGAGCTGCGCGATCTTGCCGCCATGCTGGATGGACGCCGCGCGACGATCCCGCTGCTGGTGGTGACGAGCCCTCAGGTGAAGCCCGATGCGGATCGGTTTGGCATCACGTCCCGCATCGAAGCGGCAGGCGGCCTGGTACTGTCGGGCATGTGCTTCTACCAGAGCTATGCGCGCGAGATGGCGGAGGCGAACGGCTGGCAAACCCTCGTCACTTCGTCGGCCAAGCTGGTCAACATTCTTGGCGGCTACGGCTATCGGCCGGCGCTGTTGTCGATGCAGGAATGCGTCGATGCGGCGTGCAGCGGGAGGATTGCGTGATCGCGTTCCGCGCCGTCGCTGCGATGGGCGAGCGCGTACGCGGTCGCGCGCTCGTGGCGAAGGATGGATTTTCCGCACGCTACGATCTTGACCGCGTCAAGGGCGTGTTCTCACGACCGGAACACCGGCTGGCGGGGCAGTCCTATGTCGATCGCATCCTCGTGCTGGACGCGGCGAAAGGTGGCGTTGCCACCGCCTGGATGCTGCACGAGATGACGACGCGTGGCGTGATGCCGGCGGCGTTGGTGCTCAATCGCGTCAACCCGATCATGGTGCAGGGCGCGGCGTTCGCAGCCTTCACCATGATATCGGGATTTGCTGTCGATATCACGGCGTTGGTGCCGAATGGTGCCCTGGTGGAGGTCGATCCGAGTGATCCGCCCTGTCTGCGGATCCTCGCGACGCCATGAACGGCACATCGCTGGCCACGGCCGAACGGAAGTTTGCCGCTCTGCTCCCGGGCATAATGTCGGCGCTGTCGTTCAGCGCCGCCGACATTCTTGGCAAAGTGGTGTTCAACGACGGCATGGACGTACTATCGTTCATCACCGCGCGGGGCGTGCTGACGGTCCTGTTCTTTTGGTTCTGGCTGCGTGGCGCGCCGCCGGCGCGATCGCATACCAGGCGCGAGCGGATCGTCTCCATCGTCATGGGTGTGATGTTCGCCGCCAACGTGTTCTGCCTGCTGCTGGCGATCCAGTTGCTGCCACTGTCGATCGCAATCCTGACCTATTTCATCTATCCGCTGCTGACGGGCCTCGCCGGCGCCGCGACCGGCATCGACCGTGTCGGCTGGCGCGGACTGCTGGCAGCGCTCGTCGCATTCGTCGGCCTGGCGATGATGCTCGGCGCCCGCCTCGGCGACGTGGAGATACTTGGCGTCGCCGGCGCGTTGGCCGCGGCGGTGCTGCGCGTGGTATCGCTGCTGATCACGCGCGCCAGCCTGCGTGGCACCGATTCGCGGCTGAATACGTGGTACTCGCTGGTGCCCTCCGCCATGCTGTTCATATTGGCATCCTTGTTGACGCGGACCTGGAATCCGCCGCTGTCCGCAGTCGGCTGGGGCGCGTTCGCCGGCATGACCGTCACCAGCACGCTGTCGTTGCTGACCATCTTCGTTTCGATCGCTCGGATCGGCCCGTTCCGCACCGCGCTGATCATGAACCTCGAACCACTCGTCACCACACTCGGCAGCATCGCTCTGCTGGGCGAGGTGCTCACGCCCGTGCAGGCGGCGGGTGGTGCGATCATGCTGGTGGCACTGTGCGCATTCCAGTTGCGACGGTGAGGGATTTCGTTGCGCGCAACCCGTCACCTCCCCATGTCAACTCTCCCTAACCAATGGGCACCATGCAAGGAGACGTTCGATGACGATTTACTCGGGTCCGGTGTTCGACATGGCACGCCGGCAGTTCCAGGTCATCGCCGACCACCTGGAAATCCCGCATGATGAACGCGAACGGCTGCTCTATCCGAAGCGAGCCATCACCGTGTCCTGTCCGATCCACCGCGATGACGGACGGATCGCGGTGTTTCAAGGGTATCGCGTGCAGCACCATTTGACGCTCGGACCGACCAAGGGCGGCACACGTTTCGCGCTCAGCGTCGATATCGGCGAGGTGGCGGCCCTGGCGATCTGGATGAGCTGGAAATGCGCTCTCGCCGGCCTGCCGTTTGGTGGTGCCAAGTGTGGCGTCACCGTCGATCCGCGCGCGCTGTCGCGGCATGAGCTGGAGAACC
>JANWJK010000303.1 GCA_025452005.1 Acetobacteraceae bacterium
GCTTGGCGTCGCGCAGCAGCCGCCCCGTCGGGTAGTCGTTGATATAGCCGTTGCCGCCAAGACACTGGATCGCCTCGAGCGCCATCCACGTCGCCTTCTCCGCCGCATAAAGAATTGCGCCGGCGGCGTCCTTGCGCGTCGTCTCGCCGCGATCGCACGACTTCGCCACCGTATATACATACGCCTTGGCGGCGTTCATCGTGGTGTACATGTCGGCGAGCTTGCCCTGCATGAGCTGGAACTCGCCGATCGCCTGGCCGAACTGCTTGCGCTCGTGCACATACGGCACCACTGCGTCCATGCAGGCCTGCATGATACCGAGTGGCCCCGCCGCCAGCACAGCCCGCTCGTAGTCCAACCCGCTCATCAGTACGCGCACGCCGTCATTGATACGACCCAGCACGTTGTCCTCCGGGACCTCGCAATTGTTGAACACCAGTTCGCAGGTGTTCGATCCTCGCATGCCAAGCTTGTCGAGCTTCTGCGCGGTGGAGAAGCCGGCAAAACCCTTCTCTATGACAAATGCGGTGATCCCCTGCGGTCCCGCCTGAGGGTCCGTCTTGGCATAGACCACCAGCACATCGGCGTCCGGCCCGTTGGTGATCCACATCTTCGAGCCATTGAGGAAAAAGCGGTCGCCGCGCTTCTCCGCCCGCGTGCGCATGCCCACGACATCCGAGCCGGCGCCGGGCTCGCTCATCGCCAGTGCGCCGACATGCTCGCCGCTGATCAGCCGTGGCAGGAAGCGCCGCCGCTGTGCCTCGCTGCCGTTGCGGCGGATCTGGTTGACGCACAAATTTGAATGAGCACCATACGACAGGCCGACCGAGGCAGAGGCGCGCGAGATTTCCTCCATCGCCACGACATGCTCCAGATAGCCCATGCCGGCGCCGCCGTATTCCTCCTCGACCGTGATGCCGAGTACGCCTAGCTGGCCGAACTTGCGCCATAGATCCATCGGGAAGTTGTTGTCGCGATCGATCGCCGCGGCGCGCGGAGCGATTTCGCCGGCGGCAAAATTCTGGACGGCGTTGCGCAGCATGTCCGCGGCCTCACCCAGGTCGAAGTTCAGGCCGGGAAGCCGGTTCGGTAATAACGCCATCCCGGAACAATGGCCGACCCGGTGCGGGCCGCCAAGTGAAACCTGCTCGATCCTGGTGTATCGTCCGGCGATCCGAGGGAGGGAACAGGGATGACAGTCGAGCGCATGCTGACCGAGGAAGAGCCGGCGGCCGACCTCGTCGGACGGGTGCTACAGGAAGCCGGCATCGAGTATGTGTTCGGCATCTCCGGCGGCCACACCGGGCGCATCGTCTCGGGCCTGCGCAAGTACCAGAACTCACTGCGCATGGTGCTGGTGCGGGAGGAATCTCTCGCCGGCGTGATGGCCGAGGTTTATGGCCGACTGACGCGGCGGCCGGGCGTGATGATCGGGCAGGGGCCGTGGGTGCTGGGCAACGGTCTGATCGGCACGATGGAGGCCTTCCTTTCCAGCTCGCCGATGCTGCTGCTGACCGACTTCTCCGATTCGCCACCGTTTCATCTGCACGCACCGTATCAGCAGGCGACTGGCGACTACGGGAGCTGGGACGCCCGGCGCGCGTTCAGCGGTGTGACCAAGCAGGTGGTGCAGGCGCTTACCCCGATCGCCGCGGTGCAGGGGACGCAGCTTGCGATCAAGCATGCGTTGTCGGGGCAGTGCGGTCCGGTGGCGGTGCTGTTCGCAATGGATTCGCTGTCCGGTACGGTGGGACCGGACTCGCAGCCGGGGCTTTACCCCACGCGATACTATTTGCCTGCACCGCCACCGGCGGCAGATGCGGCGCGCGTGGCCGCTGCCGCGCAGGCGTTGCTTGCAGCGCAACGGCCCGTCGTGATCGCCGGCAACGGTGTCCGCATCGCACAGGGCTACGACCAACTCGCCGCGCTGGCCGAGGCGGCAGGGCTGCCGGTGGTGACGACAGCCGCGGGCAAGGGCTGCTTCGCCGAAACCCACAGTCTGGCGTTGGGGGTATTCGGCACATTCGGCACCGAGGCGGCGAACGCCTGTGTCGCTGAGGCCGACCTCGTGCTGGCGGTCGGCACGAAGCTCGGGCCCAGCGATACCGCCTGGGAGAACCGCGACCTGCTGGATCCGACGCGCCAGACCTTCATCCAGATCGACATCGAGCCACGCAACGCGTCCTGGACATTCCCGGCCGAACACGTGCTGCTGGGCGACGCCGCGCAGGTCATGCAGCAGATACACGATGCGGTCGTGCAGCATGCGGCGGGGCGCCGCGACGCCGGCAAGGCGAGGGTGGCCAGGTGGCGCGAACAGAAGGGGTATTTCAACTCACCTGGATATTTCGCGGACGACCAGCCGATCCTGCCGCAGCGGGCGATCGGCGAACTGATGCGCCACCTGCCGGACAACGCCATCGTCACCTGCGACGCTGGCGAGAACCGCATCATGATGACGCACTTCTATCAGACGAAGCAGGCTGGCGGCTTCCTCCAGGCGGCGGGCTCTGGTCCGATGGGCTTCGCCATTCCCGCGGCACTCGCGGCGAAGCTGGTGCATCCCGATAGGCCGGTCGTGGCGGTGTGCGGCGACGGCGGGTTCGCAATGACGATGAACGGCCTGATGACCGGGATCGAGCAGGACATCCCGATCATCAACGTCGTGTTCAACAACCAGGCGCTTGGCTGGGTGCTGCACGGCGGTGGCCCGTTCGCGGCGGAGTTTGCCGACTTCGATCACGCGGCGATCGCCCGCGCCATGGGTTGTCAAGGCGTGCGCGTCACCGATCCGGCGGCGCTCGGTCCGGCGTTGCGCGAAGCGTTGAACGCGCGCGTGCCTACCGTGATCGATGTGCGGACCTCGCTGGCGCAATCGTTCGCCGATATCACGTCGCCGTTGGCGGTCGCCGCGTCACCACGGAGGAGGTAGCCGCGCAGTGCGTCACGGCGGGGACCAGGCCCCGCCATGACGGTCGAGCAGCGGTCAGACGGCAATGTACCGATGGAAGAACGCCGCCGCCGGCGCGAACGAGCCGGCGCCCGCCTTCTTCGCATTGTCGACATACAGCAGATCTATCTCGCCGCCCGCCTTGCGGTAGTTGTTCACGAACCGCTGCGGCTCATGTTCCGGGCCCGCATAATCGGGATCATGATAATCGTGCACGATGTCGGGCTGGCCCTGGAGCCACAGCGCCGGCGGCGTCTGCACCTTCTCACCCCGCTCCAGCAGCAGGATCGGGTTGCCCTCGGCCATCGCCGCCTCGTTCTTCCAATACGTCTCGTGCCGCTGCGGGATGCTGCCCACCCATGCCGGCGGATTGGCCGAATCGCGCGCCTTCAACGCATGGCGATAGCGCGACAGAGGGCTGATCACCGGCCACAGCATCGCCACCGCGCGCACCGTCGCATCGACCGACGGCGCCGATGACGGCAACTGGATTGCCGCATAGCGCGGATCGTTCGGCCGCATCGCTGCCAGCATGCCAAGATGCCCGCCGCTCGATTGGCCGGCGATGCCGACCAGGTCGGCACGCGTGTTCAGTTCGGACGCATGTGCCTTCACCCAGCGGATCGCGTAGTTGATGTCGGCAAGCGACGTCGGATAACCGTCTTCCGCATGGCGGAAATCGATCGCCATCACCGCGAGACCGGCGCGCGCGAAGCCCTCGGCGTAGATCTGGCACTCGTTCAGATCGCCGTTGCACCAGGCGCCGCCATGCACCTCGACGATCGCCGGGAATGGCCCCTTGCCCTGGGGCTTGAACAGCCGCGCCATGAATTTGCGGTCGCCATGGCGGAGATATTCGACGTCCTGCGTGGTGTATTCGTGGGTCGGCATTGGACTTTCTCCCTCTACCTGGGGTTAGCCTGCGGCAGATCGAGGCGGACCGCAACGGCGGCCGAGGCGATCACCGCCACGTCGCTGGAGGTCTCATCCGGAACGTCCAGCCCGCCCTTCACCACATTGACGGTCACCTCGCCGTGCGGCAGCGACGCCTTCACCGCGGCCAGGTCCACCTTCGCCGGCTGCTGCACGCCGATGGTGACCTCCACCTGCATGCGCCGTGAGTCGAGACCGAAACTGCGGATGAAGCTCAGCGAGCTGTGATGCAAAGCGTCCTGTACCGCGCGGAGAGCCGCCTTCGTGTAGTCGCCGCCATGCAGGTCGTTGCCGCTGCCCATCTCGAGAATGATGCGTTTTGCCATGGTCGGACCCCTCAGACATCCAGCCGCACGACGGCGGCGGCATTGGCGATCACGGTGGAATTGGTGCCGGCGTCGTTGGGTATTTCCAACCCGCCCTCCACCACGGTCACCGTTCCCGTGCCATGCGGCAGCACAGCCAGCACCTGCGCCTTGTTCACCAGCGCAGGCTTCGGCACGCCGATGGTGACCTCGACCCGCATGGAGTCCACGTGCAGGCCGACAGCATCCGCGATGCTCAGCGAGTTGTGCCACAGCGCGTCGCGCAGCGCCCGAACCGCCGCCTTGGTGTAGTCGGCGCCGCGGATGTCGGTGCCCATGCCGATCTGTAGGACCATGCGTTTCCAGGCCATTCGGCTTTCTCCTCCTGATGTCGTCAGCGCGATACGCCCGCGCACGCCCTCCGGTCGTCACACCGACGTTGGCGCCACACCCGGCCGGGCCGTCAAGGCGTCGCGCGCACTTTCGGCGAACGCGGCATCGCGTGGCAGCACCACGGCCGCCGAACGCACGCGATGCGTCGCCGGGTCGGTGCCGGGTGGTGGCTCGCCCTTCTCCAGCGCGCGCGCCGCGCGCAGCAGCCGTTGCCGCGCCATGATGATGCCGTTGTCGGTCGAGAGCAGATGCTCGCGCGAGCGGTCCATGATCGGCCCCATGCTTTCCTGTAGCGAGGCGTCCTGCATTGCGATGCCCGCGACGCCGCTATAGGCCGCGCCTGCCTTCTGCGCCGCACGGTCCATCAGGTAGTCGTTGTCCCGGTTGGCAACCGGAATATAGGTGCCGGGTATCGTGCGCGTGTGGATGCCCTTGCCGTCGCGCATCGCCTGCACCTCGGCGGCGGTGAGCGCACGTGTCGGATGGTAGTCGAAGCTCCAGGCCCAGCAGTTCTCGTCGTCGATCGGAATCCAAAAATGTCCGTGCACCGGATGGTTGCCACGCGGCGGGATCATGGTGAACGAAGGCATGCACCAAGGCGTGATCCGCCAGTAGTAGCCATCCTCGGCATTGCGCCGCGCGCCGATGAACAGCCCAGCCGGCTGGTCAACCACCTGGAACACCGGGCTCGTGTCGCCCATGTTGTACTGGTTGCCGCGCGAGCCGACCATCAGCGGATCGTTCCGTAATCCGTCGCGATGCAGCCACGACACATGGCTGGAATCGATGCCGCCCTCCATCGCCTGAAGCCAGTTGCAGTATTGCAGCCGCTTCGAGGTATAGGTCTGCTCCGGCGACACCATGGCGAACTCGAATTCCGGCAGCCCCGGCCGATGCTCCGTCGGTCCCATATAGGTCCACAGCACACCGCCCCGCTCCACCAAGGGATACGATCGCAGCTTGATCATCGCGCGGAACCCGCTCCTCTCCGGTTCGGACGGGATTTCCACGCATTGACCGGTCACGTCGTATTTCCAGCCATGATAGGGGCAGCGCAGCCCGCATTCCTCGTTGCGGCCGAACCACAGCGACACGCCGCGATGCGCGCAGAATTCGTCGAGTAGCCCGTAGCGTCCCTCGGTGTCGCGGAACGCGATCAGCCTCTCCGACAGAAGCTGCACGCGCACCGGCGGGCAATCGTTCTCCGGCAGCTCTTCGGCCAACAGCGCCGGCACCCAGTAGCGACGAAACATCTCACCCATGGGCGTCCCCGCACCGGTGCGGGTCAGCAGGTCATTTTGTTCCTTGCGAAGCATCGTTGCCTCCATCGCAAAGCTTGAAGACTCTAACACGGAAGGAGCGCGGAGGACCACTGGAGGGTCACGGGAGCTCAGGCGAATCGGTGAATGGCCGATAGTTCGGGTTGTCCTGTCATCGCGAGGAGCGCAGCGACGCGGCAATCCCCATCGATGGGGATTGCTTCGCTTCGCTCGCAATGACAGCAAGAACCGCAGATCTTCACGCGTTCACCCGATTGCCCTGCACGCGAGTCCGAGCTGCTCGCACTCCAATGTTCCAAGGCGTTTCCCCGTGTTAAGAGTCTCGCGCACCGAGCGAGAGGTTCGATGTTTCACACCGGCGGCTGCCATTGCGAGAACATCAAGGTCAGGCTTCGGCTCGCCAAACCGCCGGAGCAGATGCCGCTGCGCTCGTGCTCCTGTTCCTTCTGCCGTTCGCACGGCACGCGTACAATTTCAGACCGCGACGGCCTCGTCGAGATCGCCGCCACCGACTGGTCGCTGGTGGAACGCTATCGCTTCGGCTCGCGCACCGCCGACTATGTGCTCTGCCGCCGCTGCGGCGTTTATGTCGGCGCGGTGTGCGAAACCAGCAGCGGTTTGCGCGCCGTGGTGAATGTGAACTGCCTGGACGACCGCGCCGCATTCACGCAGGCACCCGCCGCCCCCGACTATGACGGCGAAACCACCGACGCACGCCTCGACCGGCGTGCGACCAACTGGATGCCAGCGACCGTTATTGCCGGGTGATCCGTCAGTGCCTCGCCTGATCGTACAGATGGCACGCCACGAACCGATCCCCCACCTGCGCGAGCGCCGGCTCCTGTTGGCCGCACACCGGCATGACCTGCGGACAGCGCGGATGAAAGCGGCAGCCTGACGGTGGGTTCAACGGGCTCGGCACCTCGCCCGCCAACAGGATCTCCTCGCGCCGTTCGTCCGGATGGCTGGGCAGCGCCGCGGAGAACAGCGCTGCGGTGTAGGGATGTTTCGGTGCGCGTGCGAGCGTCTGCGCATCACCCACTTCGACGATCTTGCCAAGATACATCACAACGATCGTGTGGCTCATGTGCGCCACCGCGGCGAGGTCGTGCGCGATGAATAGATACGACAGCCCCAACCTGTCCTGAAGATCGCGCAACAGGTTCAGGATCTGTGCACGGATCGACACGTCGAGCGCCGATACCGGTTCGTCCAGCACGACCAGTTTCGGCGATAGCGCCAGGGCCCGCGCGATGGCAATGCGTTGCCGCTGGCCGCCGGAGAACTCATGCGGAAACAGATCGGCCGACCGCTCCGGCAGTCCGACCAGATCGAGCAGCTCCAGCACTCGCCGGCGCACTTCGCCCGAGGTGACGGTTTCGTTCGTGACCAGCGGTTCGGCGATGATGTCGCTGATGCGCATGCGCGGACTCAGTGACGCGAACGGGTCCTGGAACACCGCCTGGACCGACTTGCGATAGTGGCGGCGCCCCGCGGGATCGAGTTCCTGTAGGTCGCGTCCCTCGAAGCGGATACTGCCTCCGGTCGGTTCTTCCAGTCCCAACACCAGCTTCGCCGTCGTGGTCTTGCCGCAGCCGGACTCGCCAACCACGCCAAGCGTCCGGCCGCTTTCGATCGAGAACGAAATGTCGTCGACCGCGCGCACGACCCCACGGCTGCCACTGAACAGCCCGCGGCGCGCCTGGAAATGCTTGGTCAGTCCCGCCGCCTCGAGCACCGGCATCAGGCGGCTCCGCTCTGCATGGCCACACTCGCCAACCAGCAGCGTGCCGTTCGGCCGCCTTCCAGATTGAACTCGGGCGGCGTCTCCTTGTGGCAGCGATCGAATGCAGCCGGACAACGTGCGGCGAACGAGCAGCCACGCGGCAGCGACGAAAGGTCCGGCGGCTGGCCCTCGATCGCGGTCAGGCGGTTGCGGTTGTCGGTCATGCGCGGGATCGAGTTCAGCAGGGCCTTCGTGTAGGGATGCGCCGGCGCGTTGAAAATACGTGAGACCGGGCCGGATTCCACGACGCGGCCGGCGTACATCACAACGAGCTGGTCGCACATCTTGGCGACGATGCCGAGGTTGTGGGTGATGAAGATCAGTGCCAGCCCGTGTTCGCGCTGCAGATCGCGCAGCAAGCTCAGGTACTGCGCCTGGATCGTCAGATCGAGGCTGGTGGTCGGTTCGTCGGCGATCAGCAGGCGCGGCTCGCACGCAATGCCGATCGCGCCGACGATGCGCTGCCGCATGCCGCCCGACATCTCATGCGGAAACTGCGTCACGCGCGTCTCGGGCGACGGGATACGCACCGCCTTCAGCAGATCGCACGCGCGACGCCAGGCCGCGGCCCGCCTGGTTCCCTCGTGCACCCGGATCGGCTCACCGACCTGGTTGCCGATGGTGAACAGCGGATTGAGCGACGCCATGGGGTCCTGAAGGATCATGGCGATGCGCTTGCCGCGCACATGCCGCATCTCGGTGTCGGTCTTGCGCACCAGGTCTTCGTTCTCGAACCACATCTGGCCGCTGACGATCTGCGCCGCTGGCGGCAGCACGCGCAGGATGCTCAGCGCCAGCGTGCTTTTGCCGGACCCCGATTCACCGACGATGCCGAGGGTTTCGCCGGCGCTGATGCGTAGCGACACGTCGTCCACCGCGCGTACGACGCGGGTGCCCTGCGCCGAGACGTAGTGGGTGGATAGATTGTCGATCTCCAGCAGCGGGCGGTTTGGCGTCGCCGCCACACCGCGCCTCGGATCAGAGCTGACGGAGCTGAGGGTCGAGTTTGACACGGAGCCAGTCCCCCAGGAGGTTTGCGGAAAGCACCATCAGCATGATGCAGCAGCCAGGCAGCACGGTGAGCCACCAGTAGCCCACCATCAGTCCCTGCTTGCCGTCGGACAGCATCAATCCCCAGGCCGGCTTGGGCGGCGGGACGCCGACGCCGAGAAACGACAGCGACGCCTCGGTGACGATGACCACGCCGAGCATCAGCGTCGCCAGCACGATCGCCGAGTTCACCACGTTGGGCAGGATATGGCGCCGCATGATCGTCGCTTTCGAACAGCCCGCGACGATGGCGAGGCGGACGAACTCGCGTTCCTTCAGAGACAGCACTTCGCCGCGCACCACGCGCGCGTAGCGCGTCCAATAGACCAGACCGAGTATGATGACGATATTCCACATGCTCGGGCCGACGATGGCGGCGAGGAAGATGGCGAAGGTCAGCGCCGGCAACGCGAGCCACGCGTCGGTGATACGCATGATCACCTGGTCGGCCCAGCCGCCCAGATAGCCTGCCAGGATGCCCAGAACGGTGCCGACGACGCCGGCGAAGATCACCGCGGTGAAGCCTACCACCATCGAGACCCTGGCGCCGAAGATCAGCCGTGACAGTACGTCGCGCCCCAACTGGTCGGTGCCAAGGATGTGGTCCATGGTCCCGCCGGTCTGCCAGAACGGCGGTTTGAAGCGCGCTGTCAGGGCGCCGACCTCCGGATTATGCGGCGCCAGGACGTCGGCGAAGATAGCCATGAAGGCGATGACGGCCAGGATGATGATAGGGATCATCGGCAGATCGCCCAGCCGGCTCGCCGCCGAACGTGTCGATACCGACGGTGGAAGGACGATGGTCTCGCTTGACATGCTCATGGCTGTCACTTCTCCAGTCGGATGCGTGGATCGATCACGGCGTAGACGACATCGACCAGCAGGTTCACCACCACGATCATGGTGCCACCCATGATCACGATGCCCTGCACCACCGGGAAATCGCGGAAGCTGATACCTTCGTAGAGCAGCCGCCCGACGCCGGGCCAGGCGAACACGGTTTCCACCACGACGGCGACGTTGATCATCAGGACAAGATTGATCCCGGCCAGCGTCACCACCGGGATCAGCGCGTTCTTGAACGCGTGCTTGCCGATCACCCACGACTGCGGCAGGCCCTTAAGCCGCGCCAGCTTCACGTATTCCGAGCCGAGGACCTCGAGCATCGACGATCGCGTGAGGCGCATGTGTGCGGCGGCGAAATACCATCCCAGTGCGAAAGCCGGCATGAGGATGTGCAGCACCCCTCCGGACCCCGAGGACGGCAACCAGCCGAGATACACCGAGAACAACAGGATCAGCACGAGGCCCACGAAGAACGAGGGCAGCGACAGACCCAGCAGCGCGAACAGCTTGCCCGCACTGTCCCAGAAGCGACCGACGCGCACCGCTGCGAGGATGCCGGTGGGAATGCCCACCGCCAGCGAAAACGCCATCGCCACCAGTGCCAGCAGAAGCGAATTCGGCAGCCGGTCGAAGTAGAGGTCGAGCACCGGCGTCTGGTAGTAGAACGACTGGCCGAAATCGCCGCGGAGCAGGCTCATCATGAACAGGCCGTACTGCGCCCAGAGCGGCTTATCGAGGCCGAACTTGTGATGGATTGCCGCGATGTCATCCTCGCTGGCGCCAGGTTCCACCAGCAGCGCCGCCGGATCACCGGTGACGCGGACGAAGAAGAAGATGGTCAGGGACAGTACCAGCAGCGAGAGCAGCGAATAGCCGAGCCGCCGTGTGACGAACTGCTTCATGACGATGCCCTCTATGCGCTCTTCAGCGTGATGTCTTCGTAGGGGGCGGTATAGACGAAACCCTTGATCAGGCCGAAGCCGGATTCCGCCAGCCGCGGCCCGACGCCGCTGATGAACGCAAGCTGCCAGATCGACACGTACATCGTCCGGTCATCGAGCAGGTGCTGCATCTTGGTCAGGATCGCCGCACGCTTGGCACGGTCCAACTCCACCGCCTGTAGCGGGAACAGCTCGTCGATCTCGGGGTAGCTGCCATAGGCGTAGTTGCCGCCTTTGACAACGAACTCCTCCAGCCGCGTTGCGGCATTGCCGAACGCGCCGGACGCGCCCTGGATGATGTTCTTGTACTTCTTGTCGGCATAGCCCTTGAAGAACGCTGCGCGCTCCAGCGGCCGCAGCTTGGCGCGGATGCCGACCTCGCCGAGGTAGTTGATCACTGCCTCGCCGAGATTCGCGTAAGCCGCATCGCAGGTATAGAAGCCGGCATCGAAGCCGCCGGGATGGCCCGCCTCGGCAAGAAGCTGCCGCGCCTTGTCAGGATCGTACACCGGCGGCGCCAGCTTCTCGTAGAACTCGAAATTCTCCGGAATGACACTGCCCGTGATATGCGAATGGCCGAGCGTCAGCGCCTTGTTGATCGTGTTGTAGTCGAGCGCGAACTTCGTGGCCAGCCTTACCCGCTGGTCGTGCCACGGCGACTTCGGGTCCCACTGCTCGGGGAAATACATGTAGTAAGGCGCCGATCCGACCGTCGGCCGCAGCGTCAATCCCGGCGTACGCTGCAGCTCTTCCGCCAGCTCCGCACGGATCGAATAGGCGATATCCACCTCGCCGTTCTTGAGCGCGGCGAGCCGTGTCGACTCGTCGGGAATCACCTTCATCACGATCCGCTTCACGCTCGGCGTCTTGCGCCAGTAGCCGTCGAACGCCTCCATCACCAGTTCGATGCCCGGCGTGAACGAGACAAACTTATACGGCCCCGCGCCGATCGGCGCCTTCTTGAACCCGTCCTCGCCGACCTTTTCCACGTACTTGCGCGGCACGACCCAACCCGCGCCCGACGCAACGGTATAGAAGGTGATGAAATCCGGCCATGGGTTCTTCAGCTTGAACACGACACGCTGCGGATCGGGCGTCTCGACCGCCGCCACACGCTCCTTCAGCAGGCCATGCGCCGCGCCGCGATAGCGCTCGAAGGAGAACTTCACGTCATCGGCGGTAACCGGTTCGCCGTTGTGGAACTTCGCACCTTTGCGCAGCACGAACTCGTAGCTCAGTCCGTCCTCGCCGGCTGACCAGGATTCCGCCAGCGACGGCGATGGGTTGCCTTGCGGCATCGGCTTCGCCACCGCGTCGTGCAGCGCGTACAGCACCATGAAGGGCGTGATGATGCCGGCCGTCTCGGCCGGGTCGAGCCAGGTTGGAGCGAGCGTGATATGCACGCCCACGGTGAGCTGGCCCGAAGGCGCAGCTGCCTTCGCCGGGCGCACCGCGCCCGCTGCCATGCCCAGTGCGGCAAGCGCCAATACGTCGCGTCGCCGTGTCGTCACCGTCATCTGCCGTCCTCCGCTAGGTGCTCTTCAGTGTCAGGTCTTCATAGGGCGCCGTATAGGGGAACCCTGCAATCCGGTCGAAATTGGACTCGCCGACGCGAGGTCCGACGCCATTGATGAATGCAAGCTGCCAGAGATGCGTGCCGATGACCCGCTCATAGAGGATCTCCTGCATCTTTGTCAGGATTGCCGCACGCTTGCCGTGGTCCAGCTCGACCGCCTGCTGCTCGAACATCGCGTCGAGATCGGGGTAGTTGCCATAGACGTAGGCACCGCCCTTCACGACGAAGGTCTCGAAGCGCGTCGCAGCGTTGCCGAACGAGCCGCTGCCCGCCTGAATGATGTTCTTCAGCTTCTTGTCCATGAATTGCTGATTGAACGAGACGCGCTCCAACGGCCGCAGCTTCGCGTTGATGCCCACCGCACCCAGGTAGTTGTTCGTCGCCTCGGCCAGGTTCGCGTACGAGCTGTCGCAATTGTAGAAGCCGGCATCGAAACCATCCGGGTACCCGGCGGTGGCCAGAAGCTGCTTCGCCTTTTCCGGATCGTAGACCGGCTCGGGCGGCTTCCAGAAGAATTCGAAGTTGTCCGGAATCAGGCTGCCATGGATGCGCGAATAGCCCGCGGTCAGCGCCTGGTTGATCGTCTTCAGATCGAGCGCCAGCCGCGCCGCCTGCCGCACACGCACGTCGTGCCAGGGCGACTTCGCATCCCACTGTTCAGGGAAATACAGCCAGAACGGCGACTGGATGACCACCGGCTTCAGCGTCAGCCCTGGCGTCTGCCGCAGCTCCGCTGCCAGCTCTCCGCGGATGGAGTAGGCGATGTCGACCTCGCCATGCTTCAAGGCGGCCAGCCTCGTCGCCTCTTCGGGGATCACCTTCAACACCAGCCGTTTGACACTGGGCACCTTGCGCCAGTAGCCCTCGTAAGCCTCCAGTACCAGTTCCACGCCGGGCGTGAACGACACGAATTTGTACGGTCCCGCGCCGATCGGCGCCTTCTTGAAGCCGTCGTCGCCGACCTTCTCGACGTACTTCTTCGGCACGACCCAGCCGGCGCCGGTCGTGGCGGCATAGAAGGTGAGGAAGTCCGGCCACGGGTTCTTCAACCTGAATGTGACGTGTCTTGCGTCCGGCGTTTCGACGGAGGCGACCCGGTCGTGCAGCGGTCCCTTGGCGGCACCATGGTAGCGCTCGAAGGAGAACTTCACATCCTCCGCTGTCACCTTCTCGCCGTTGTGGAACGTCACGCCATCGCGCAGCACGAAGCTGTAGGTCATGCCATCTTCGGTGGCCGACCAGGATTCAGCCAGGCTGTGCGCCATCAACTCGCCGGGCATCGGCTTCAGCACCGCATCGTGCAGCGCATAGTAGATCATGTAGGGCGTGACGAGCGACGGCGTCTCGGCGGGATCGAACCAGGTCGGCGCCAGGGAGATGTGCACCGCATAGGTCAGTTGGCCGGAAGCAGCGGCTACTGCTGGGCGCACGCCGGCGGCCATACCAAGGGCTGCGAGCGCGAGAAGCTCGCGCCGCGTCGGAATAAGCCCGTTGCGACCGGGCGCGGACGTCACGTCGCGTTGCATCGACCTGCCTCCGTTGCTGCTATGTAGTCTTCAGCGCGAGTTCCTCGTACGGCGCCGTATACGGGAAGCCCGGGATGTGACCGAAACTCGATTCCGCAACCCGTGGGCCCGTGCCGTTGATGAAGGCGAGCTGCCAGATCGGTGCGAAGATCGCCTTCTCGTGCACCATCTGCTGCATCTTGTGCAGGATCGCCTCGCGCTTTGCGTGATCGCCTTCGGATGCCTGCGTCGGGTAGAGCGCGTCGATGTCCGGGTAGCTGCCATAGGCGTAGGCGCCACCCTTTACAGCGAACTCCTGGAGCCGCGTCGCGGCATTGCCGAACGCACCTGAAGACCCCTGGACGATGTTCTTGAACCCCTTGTCGCCGTAGCCCTTGTAGAACGCGGCACGCTCCAACGGACGCAGTTTGGCGCGAATGCCGACCTGTCCCAGGTTGTTGAGCACGGCCTCGGCAAGGTTTCCGTAGGATACGTCGCAGGTGTAGAAGCCCGCATCAAAGCCACCCGCGTAGCCGGCGGCGCTCAGCAGCTCCTGCGCCTTGGCCGGATCGTACACGGGTGCAGGCGGCTTCCAGTAGAACTCGAAGCTTTCCGGGATGATGCTGCCGGTGATCAGCGAATGCCCAAGCGTCAGCGCCTGGTTGATCGTCTTGTGGTCGATCGCCAGTGCGGCGGCCTGACGCACGCGCTGGTCATGCCACGGCGACTTCGGATCCCACTGGTCGGCGAAATACAGCCAGAACGGCGACTGGATCACGGTGGGCCGCAGCGTCAGCCCTGGCGTGCGCTGCAATTCCTCCGCCAACTCGGCGCGGATCGAATAGGCGATATCCACCTCGCCGCGCTTCAATGCCGCCAATCGCGTCGCCTCGTCCGGAATCACTCGCAGCACCAGCCGATTTACGCTCGGCGGCCTGCGCCAATACTGCTCGAATGCCTCGAGCACCAGTTCGACCCCAGGGGTGAACGAAACGAATTTGTACGGCCCCGCGCCGATCGGCGCCTTCTTGAAGCCGTCCTCGCCGACCTTTTCAAGGTACTTCTTCGGCACGATCCAGCCGGCGCCGCTGGCCTCGGAATAGAACGTCAGGAAGTCGGGCCACGGGTCCTTCAGTCGGAAGCGCACATGCTGCGGATCGAGTGCCTCGACCGCCACCACGCGCTCCTTCAGCAGGGCGTGTGCCGCGCCACGATAGCGCTCGAAGGAGAATTTGACGTCGTCGGCCGTCACCGGTTCGCCGCTGTGGAACAGCGCTTCCTTGCGGAGCACGAAGTCGTAGCTCAGCCCGTCTTCCGCCACTGACCAAGACTGCGCCAGACACAGTGCATGCGGCTGGCCGGGCATCGGCTTCACCACGCCGTCGTGCAGCGCATAGAGCAGCATGTACGGCGTAATGATCCCCTGTGTCTCGGCGGGATCGAACCAGGTCGGCGCCAGCGAGATATGCACGCCGTAGACAAGCTGCCCCGCCGCGCCGGCCGCCAAGGCCACGCGGGCGCCACCGCCAATCGCCGCCGATGCGGCAAGCGCGAATACGTCGCGGCGTGAAATCCAAGCGTTACCGGCGGGCGTGCGTCCGAACAGCCTCATTGCGCCTCCCTCGTGGCCCTTTGTTCCGCGAGCCTTGCATCCACTGTAGGCGAGCCATGCGCCTGCGTCACCCCCTTTCAGCGCCCGCCAGCGCAATCCGTGCAATCGTCAGGACGATGCGCCAGCCGGCTCGAATGCTGCCGCCCAGCGTGCCGGCCACCTTCGAGCTGCCGCCGGCGCGACACCGGTACGGCACCGGCAGTTCCAGGATCCGCAGGCCGGCGCGCGCCGCCTTCATCTGCATTTCGATGTTCCAACCGTAGGTGGTCTCGCGCATGTCGAGCCGGGCCAAGGCCTCGCGGCTGATGGCGCGAAAGGCGCACATGTCGGTGTAGCGGACCGCGTACAACCAGGACATCAGCCACCCCGCCAGACGTCCGGCAAGTACCTGGTGCCAGCACATCGAACCTGGTTCGCGTTTCCCTCGCACGCGCGAGCCAATGACGAAATCATGAGTGCCGGCGCGGATCGGCGCCACCAGCTCATCCGCCAGGTCGGCACGATCCGCGCCGTCGCCGTCAAGGAACAGGATGATGCCACAGCCCTCGCCCGCCGCCGCCGCGCCGGCGGCACAGGCGCGGCCGTAGCCTCGCTCCGCCAAAGTCACGACGCGCGCGCCGGTGGCACGTGCGATTGCCGCGGTTCCGTCGCTACTGGAGCTGTCGGCGACAATGATCTCGTCCACCACGGAGCGCGGAAGAGCCGCGATGGTGCCGGCGATCGTATCTGCCTCGTTGAGGGTCGGGATGACGGCAGCGACGCGGGTCAACGAGAAGGCCCGCGCCAATTGTCATTGCGAGGAGCGAAGCGACGAAGCAATTTCCAGCCAGTTCCCCACTGGCATCAGCGCCACTCGGCTGGGGATTGCTTCGTCGCTTTGCTCCTCGCAATGACAGGTTTCCTCCGCGCAATCCCGGCGCCGCATGTCGGATTCCACAGCTAAAGACTCCACCGCATTCCGCATCCCGCACACGGCCGCGGCGGCGTTTCGCTCAGCAGCCCGGCGCGGAAGTCCTGGTATGCCGAACCGTTCCAGATCTCGCGCAACGTCTGCTGTGTCGCGTCGCCCAACGTGTAGCTGTCGTAGCCGCGCGCGGAGAACGGTGCCATGCAGCACGGCAGCGCGCGGCCGTGTGCCGTAAAATACATCAGCGACCACGGCCGGCGGCACGCCGACCAGGGCTGTGTCTCGTCCTGCCGTTTCAGGCTAAGGCCGGGCTCGGTCGCGCCGGATGCATCCAGCGTGATACCCAGATCGCGCGCCAGCGCCGCGGCAACCTCGATCGCGCGCGACTCATCGGCGCGCAGCGTCTCGAACAGCGATGACTCGGGCCGTGCCAGGCCGTAGCCCGTCTCGTCATAGACCAGCCGCTGCAGGTACACCTCCCGCACGCCCATCGACGCAGCAAGCCGGACGAAGGCAGGCAGCTGTTCGATCGTCTCCTTCAGTCCGGTAAGCCACAGCGACACGCGCGGCGAAGCGGCACCGGTCGCACGCTGCAATTCGGTGAACCCGCGCACGTTGCGCACGATACGCTCGAAGAAATTCTTCCCGCGCACCGCAAGGAACGTCTTCGCATCCGCGGCATCCAGCGAAACGCGCAGCTCGTCCAGCCCGGTATCGATCATCGCCTGATACTTTTTCGGCGACAGCAGCGTGCCATTGGTATTGAACAGCACGTACACGCTTCGGTCCTTCAGGTAACGGATCATCCGCGGCAGGGACTTCACCATCATCGGCTCGCCAACGCCGTGCAGCACCACGCGCGCAACATCCGGTACCTGATCGACGATCGAGGTGAACAGCTCCCAGCTCATGTCCGCCGGCGGCTCAAGCGCCTCGAAGGTGCGCGGGCAGGTTTCGCACAGCAGGTTGCAGCGGTTGGTCACCTCGAGGTACAGGCACACTGGCGGCGCCGCGGCTTCGGTTCCGCGCGTCGTCTGCACGGCCTCGAAATAGCGGCGCGGATCCTTGACCACGGTCATTGTGCCCTCCGTATGGCCTGTCGCGGCGCTGGCAACCCGCGGCAGAGATCGATCGCCGCGAGGATCACGGCTGGAACATACACGGCGCCGGGCACTGCGAGATACTCGAAGGCGCCATGCGCCAGCAGTGGCGCGGCAGCCAGCATCCACAACACACTCGGCAACGGCGCAAGACAGGCGAGCGGCGCGAGCCAGCCGAGGTACCAGGGATAGTGTGGCGACAGCGCGACCAGAAGGACGCCGCCCAGGATCACCGCCTGGCGTGCCTGCAACAGCACGCGCGGGCCTGCCGCTGCCGGCAGCGGGCCTGAAAAAACCATGCGAGCCGCCAGCGAGCCGAGCACGGCCAGCAGAAGTGCGAGGTAGACCTTCGATGCCCAGGCTGGAAGCGGCGTGACGTTCGCAAGAATCTGCAGCAGGAAGATGCCGCTGCCGCTGGCCAACCCTTCCTCGGAGAAATAGCCGGGCAGATAGCCGAGTACCTGAGGACCTATCAGCGAATAGGGCAGATAAAAGACGACCAGCGTCACCGCGAACGCGATCGGCAACCGCCGGTCGGGCGGCCGCCAGAACGCTGGCAGTACCACAGCCGGCAGGAACTTCGTCAGTGCCGCCGCGGCGAGCACGACACCGGTCCAGAACCGACGCCCACGCACCGCAAGCAGCAGCGCCAGGGCCAGCAGACCAGCCGCCGCGCCATCGATGTGCGCATTGCCCGCGAACTCCCAGACCGTCAGCGGCAGCCATGCATAGATCAGCAGTTCCGCCGGATCGCGTCCGGCGACGCGGAGCAGCGCGATCAGCGCCCCGATCGCGAGCGCGTCGAACGCCGCAATCATCAGCTTCATACCGAACACGCCCGGCGTCAGCGCCGCCGCCAGCGCGAAGATCGCCTGGGCGGCCGGCGGATACACCGTGCGTGCGGAATCGGCACGGTTCATGTGCTGATACACCGCCTCGTCGCGCAGAAAGGCGAGCGCATCATCGGCCGGCAGGTAGCGGTACGGGTTGATGCCGGCGAGCTGCACGCGGCCATCCCACACATACCGGTAGAGGTCGGACGACAGCACCGGCGGTGCCGTCAGGGTCAGCAGCCGCATCGCGGCCGCGACACCGAGTACCAGCCAGATCGCTCGTGGCGGCAAACGGCCGCGGCGGACGATGGCGACGGCGAGCAGCCACAGCGCGCCGGCGATGCAGAGACTGGCGACAAACGCCGCCAACCGCGTCTCATCGGCGAGGCCGATCGGCTGCCAGTCAAGCAACGCCAGCCCGCCCGCGACCAGCAGCACAAGCAGCACGCCGATCGCGGCGAGCATCGTCAGGCGACGCGCCGGATCGGTCATTGCGCGGCGAGACTCATGCGCCCGCGCAATCCGTTGCGTTCGATCCATGCGTTGGTGGCCGGCGCGCCGTAGCCGCCATCTGCTCCGGCGACGAGCCTGTCCAGTGAAGCCGCGTCATCCACGTCGTACCATGTGGCCAGCGTGACGGCAGCCAGGCCAAGCGCCTCCGCCCTTGACAGCGTCGCCGCAGCGACACCGTCCGTGCTCCAGGCGATGTCGGCGAACAGGTGCGCGTGAGGTTGTTTCATGCCCAACAGGTAGTAGCCGCCGTCGTCCGCCGGACCAAGTACAATTCGATCGCCGGGTGCCAACAGCGCGCGTGCCGCTGCGACCAGTGCTTCGGTCGGTAACGTAGGGCTGTCGGAGTTCACCAGGCAGACAGCGCCGAAGCCCATTGCGAACAGCGCCTGCGCCGCATGCAGTAGGCACCGGCCGAAACCTCGGACGTCCGGCGGCATCGCCGGTGACCCGTCAGCGAGGACCAGGCCGGTACCGGCTGCCAGATGTCCGGAAAGGCTTGCCTCGTCGCCTGCCGGCGCATAGGCGATGAACCCATCGATCGGCACGGTGCGCGCGGCCAGCGCGATGTTCTCGGTGATGTCGCGTAGGAACGCCGCACTCAGTGCCGCGGCCTGCGCGGGCCGAAGTGGCGGGCACAGCCGTGTCTTCGCCCGGCCAGGCAGCGGCGCCTTCGCCATGACGCCCATCGCGCACCTGGCTCCGCGGTCCACGCTCAAATACCGCTGAACCAGTTGTAACCGCGATCGGTCCAGTAGCCTCGCGGCTGCTTATCGGTCACATAGATCGCAGTGACGAATTTCGGGTTCTTGAATCCAAGCTTCGTCGGGATGCGGATCTTGAAAGGATAGCCATATTTCTGCGGCAGGATCTCGTCGGACAGACGGAATGCCATCAGCGTCTGCGGATGAAGCGCGGTCGGCATATCGATGCCCTCGTAATAGCCGTCGGCGCACTCGAAACCGACATAACGCGCAGTTGTATCGGCACCGATCCGCTCCAGGAAGCTGCGCAAGGGCGTGCCGCTCCACTTGCCGATCATGCTCCAGCCCTCGACACAGACATGACGCGTAACCTGGCTCACCTGTGGCAGCGCATAGAGATCATCGATGGTCCAGGGCCGCTTGTTGTCGATCCTTCCGGCAAGCTGCAAGCGATAATCGGCAGAATTGAGGCGCGGTGCCTTCTCCGGTCCGTACCACGCATTGTAACGGAAATCCTTCACCGCCATCGCGTCGGGGAACTCCGGCGCCAGGCGGCTCCGACCGAAGATCGCCGCCTGCACCTTGTCGTTCCATTGCGAGAAGCGTGCCAGTACGCGCTGCACCGAGTCATGATCGCTGAGGTCGCAACCGGCGAGCAGCGTCAACGCGCCGAGCGACAGGCCGCCGCGCAGCATGGGGCGTCTGGCGAGTGTCATGGAAGCTTCTCCGAAGCATCCGCGTGGCGAAGTTCGGTGGCACGACCCACCACCATGGCGAGCAGCGTACGAGGCACGATCAGCGTAAGGCCGACATGGACCAGCAGGAAGAAAACGATACCCGCCATCACGAGGAAGTGCACCAAGCGCGCGCCTTGGAATCCGCCGAACATCAGCTCGAGCGGATAGGTCTGTACCGGCTTCCAGATCGCGATGCCGGACAGGATCATCACCGCGACCGCGGCGAGCGCTCCCCAGTAGGCGGCCTTCTGCACGGCGTTGTACTCGCCGAGCCGATGCTCGAGCCGGAAACGCAACGCCGCGATCATGTCGTGCGTGACGGTGCGCGGGCCGACCGGCAGGAAGTCGCGCCGGAAATGGCCGGTGACGATGCCCCAGACCACGAACAGCACGTAGGCGACGAACAGGGTCCACATAGCGGCGAAGTGCCAGGCGATCGCCGTGGCGACGCCGGGATCGCCGTGACGGGCGAGCGAGGCCTCGCCATCGCCGCCAAGCGTCGCCCATTCCGGGAACGTCAGGAAAGCGAAGATCGGGCTGGCGTTGTAGATGCGCCAGCCGCTGCCGATCATGATCAGGATCGACAGCGCCATCACCCAGTGCAGGATACGGCGCGACAGCGGATGACGTTGCTCGTCGTAGATCGGTGTCATGCGATCGGCTCCATGCCTGCTGCCGCGAGCATATCCGTGGCGTCCTTGCTGGCCAGGAATGCGACAAAACCCTCGGGATTCGGCCGCCGCGCCAGGCGCGTGACCGATGCCGCGTACAGCAAAGGAATCTGCACCGCGACGGGCACCGGCCGAATGACGATCAGTCCATCAGCCGCGCGGACGTCGGTCATGTACAGCAGTCCGCCCTGCGCGGATCCGATGGTGAGCAGAAACGCAACTTCGTCTGTATCGACGGCGCCAAGCGTTCGGTTTGGCCTGATGTCGAGACGCGCCAGCAGTGCCGGGCCATCGATATCGGATGCCGGCGACGGATCGGGTACGGCGAAGGTGCGGTCGGTGGACGCCGTACCTTGCGGTCCGGCGATCACCAACGGATTGCGCCACTGCGCGCGCACAGCCGCAGAGACGACGCCGGCCTTCGCAGCCTGCTCCAGCGTCGTCGTCGTGGTGACCACGATGTCGTTCTGAATGTCGCGCACCAGTTGCGGCAGGATCAGGCCGGGACCGGTTGGAAAAACGAAGACGCGCACACCGGATCGCGCCTTGTAGGCAGCGGCAACCTTGCGCAGCGCCGGGGCGAGCGCGGTGTCGCAGGAGACGGAGAGGTCCACGGTGTCCGCCAGAGCGGACGAGCCGACGGCAGCCAGCGCCAGCAATGGCAGCGCGCGACGCCGGATGGTCATCGGACGGGCCATTCATTTCACCCATGACAAGACGGCGGATGAAGCCGCGACGCCACGGTGCCGCGGCAGCGCATCGGCACCCAGCACGCGGCCCGGCGGATCGATGACGAACCACGCCTGGATCATCACCAGGAACATGTAGGTCCACGGCCACTCGTTATCCGCGGAATATAGCCCGAGCCACAGGTTGAGCCCCATCAGCAGGCCCAGCAATGCACCCGCGCGGGAAAGCAGCCCCAGCAGCAGCGACACGGCAATCGCCAGTTCCACCAGATAGACCAGGGGACCGAACACGGCGAGATTGGGCAACACGATGTCGCGCACCAGCGCGCCCTGCAGCGCGATCGCGGCGTGGTCCGCCTCCTGCTGCATCCAGAACTTCAGGCCGTCGAAATTGGGCGGCACCTTCCACAGGGTCTGCTGCCACCACATTGCGCCCATCAGCATCCTGAGAGCCCAGACGCCGATGTTACGCGGCGAGCGCTGTGCGGGATCGCGTCGCCATACCAGCATGGCCGTGACGATACTGGCCAGTAACAGCAGCCAGAACACCGGCGTGAACCAGCCTGGCTGGGTCAGGAAATGGGCGGCGTCGTGCAACGGGTTCGGCCGCATGGCATGTCTCCCCTGATTCTGGCTCCGGCCACCTGAACGGTGGTCTCGCGACACCGGCGGACGTTACAACCCGGATGGGCGGCCCGACAGGAGACGGCATGGGCGAGCGCGACGAGGCACCGAACCCTCTGGCAGCGAAGACATACGACGCGCCGTCGGTGTTCCTGCCGGAGAATCTGCTGCGTGAGGCACGCCGTCAGCGTGGGCTGCCGGAAGCGCCGGTGCCAGCGGTGTGCGCACTTGACCCGGACGGCGACGTCGTGCGGGCGCTGCGGGGGGCCGGGCAGTCGCGGCCGGCGAAGGGCTGGGCCTGCTATCACACCGAAATGGATGTGACGGAGCATGCGGGAATCACTGTGGGGATCGTGGGACTCGCGGTAGGAGCACCATTCGCGGTGCTGGTGGCGGAGCAGTTGTTCGTCTCCGGCTGCAGGCTGCTGCTCAGCGTGACCTCGGCCGGTCAGGTCGTTCCAATGGGGCCGACACCATATTTCGTGCTGATCGACCGTGCGTTGCGCGACGAGGGGACCAGCCATCATTACCTGCCGCCGTCGACCTTGGCTGCGGCGGATGCCGCGCTGGCGGATCGTGTCTGGCCGGCGCTCGCCACGCTGCGGGTCCCGGTGCATCGCGGCACGGCCTGGACCACCGATGCACCGTATCGGGAAACCGAGGATTCGATCGCCGTGGCCCGCGCATACGG
This sequence comes from Acetobacteraceae bacterium, assembly GCA_025452005.1. Classification (GTDB taxonomy): domain Bacteria; phylum Pseudomonadota; class Alphaproteobacteria; order Acetobacterales; family Acetobacteraceae; genus JAMXLO01. The sequence goes on from JANWJK010000303.1 coordinate 22,644, forward strand.
TGCGCTCGCAGTGGAAATGGAGGCCGCGGCGCTCTACGCATTCGCTCGGGCGCGGCAGCGCGACGTGCTGTGTTTTGCGCACGTGACCAACAGGATGGCCATCGACGAGGGCGACTTCGAGAAAGGTGAGGCAGATGGTGCACGGGACTCGCTCGACGTGATCGCTGCGGCCGCGCGTGCCTGTGGTTACGCATGACACGAGAGGGACACGCTCATGCTGAGGTTGTACTTCGCGCCGGGCTCAAGTGCGATGGCGGCGCACATCGCGCTGCACGAGGTGGGCGCGACATTCGAGAGCCGGCCGCTGTCGTTTCATAGGAAGGAGAACCGCACGCCGGAGTATCTTGCGATCAATCCGGAAGGCAAGGTGCCGACGCTGGTGATCGACGGCCGCGCTCTGACCGAGGTGGCCGGCATTCTGTTCTACCTGGCGCGACGCTTCCCGGAGGCTGGCTTGCTCCCGAGGGACGATAACGAGGCGGAGGCGCAGGTTGTGTCCTGGATGTCGTTCATCGCGGCGACCGTGCATCCGGCGCGGCGGCAGGGACCTGAGCGCAATCGGTCAGTATTCACCGTTGCGGAACACCGGCTCGGCGGGCTGGAGTGGGCGGTTGGACGTTATTCTATCGCCGACATCCATCTGTTCCGGCTGTTCTGGCGGTTCCGCGGCTCGCATGACCCGGCGCCCGGCGAGTTCCCGCAACTGACGGCGCATTACCACCGCATGATGGCGCGCCCGGCGGTACGCAAGACGATCGAGATTGAGGCTGCGATCGGCTACGAGCTGCCGGCGTAGTGGTCAGAAGGCTCCGCAGACCGGGTGGACCGTGGTGCCGACGGACTGCTGGTGAAACCGCGTCCGGTAGGCGTCCTTGATCGCAGCGATCGCAGCATCGCCCGCCGGAGTGTCGGGCAGCGCCACGACGATGACCTTGGTCCGCTCTCTGCCGATGCGATGCGTGGTCGGGTTCATCCACTGTCCGTCCGCATCGTACGCGGTGAACCCGGCAGGCAGATGCGATGTGACCACCTGCGCGGTGAATTCCGCCCACTCCTGGTCGGTCACAGACGCGCGGCCGAAGAACAGCGCGTACTCCAGCATCGGTTCTCCGCCGAGGCGACCGCACGGTAGCGGTGCCGGTGCCTGGCTGCATCCGGTTGTGGTCAACCCGACACAGCATGTAAAAACGCGCAGGGCGCCGGCGACATCGCGCAGGTTCATCGGACCAGTGTAGCCGAATTGCTACAATGCGCCGCCAGGAATATCCTCGGGGCAACCGAGGGGCGTTCATCATGAACAGGTGGTTCGGCTTACGCTGCATCCTTGCTGTCGCGCTGTTGGCCGTCATGGCGGCGCCACGAACGGCGGCGAATGCGGAAGACGTGACGCTGACCGTCTGGTCGCATGAGGCAGACGAGGACGCGAAGGTCGCATTCCGCGAGCTTGCCGCGCGCAACCTCGAGAAGGCGCATCCCGGCGTTACCGTGAAGATCACCTGGTTCGAGAAGAACCCGTTGTTGGCAGCGCTCAAGACCGCGCTGCCGGCGGGCCAGGGTCCGGACGTCCTGTATGTCGAGCCGGATTGGACCGAGTATGTCGAGGCCGGCTACCTCGAGCCGCTCGATAACCTGGTGAACTGGAACAACATCGAGCCGTGGGCAAGACAGGTTTGGATGCACAACGGCAAGACCTATGGCATTCCGCAGGAGGCCTATACCAACGAGATCTATTACAACAAGGACCTGCTGAAAAAGCTCGGCGTCGAGCTGCCGGCGAACGCGCAGTTCACCCAGGCGCAGTTCCTCGATCTGGTGAAGAAGGCAAGGGCCGCCGGCATCACGCCTATCGCGCAGGGCGTCGGCGATCGTCCGTTCCCAGGCGCCTACATCGTCGGCGAAGCCCTGCTCCGCAAGCTCGGCAAGGACGATTACCGCAAGCTGTGGACCGGCAAGCTTTCCTTCGAGGATCCGCGCGTCGTCGAGGTGTTCAAGTGGGTGAAGGAACTGGTCGATGCTGGCGCATATCCGAAGAACTTCATGACTCTCAAGCTGGGCGAGTCGCACTACTATTTCTACACGCGACCTCTGGCGTTGATGTTGCCGATGGGAAGCTGGTACACCGGCCGTGCCTTCGTGCCGGAGGATAAAGGTGGGCAGCCGAAGGATTTCCCGCTCGGGATCATGCAGTTTCCGGCGATGGACGGCGGTGCCTGCAATCAGTGCAAGACATCCGCGATCGGGGCGAGCTTCGCCATCAATGCGGCGAGCAAGCACAAGGAGCTGGCGGCACAGTTCCTCGATGCGATGTCCACGCCCGAGATGGGCAAGATGTGGATCGAGACGATCTATCTGCAGACCGGCATCAAGGCGGACGTGAAGCAGTTCAGCGGTCCGCACGCCGCGTATTTCACGGAACTGATGGAGCGCCAGAAAGGCACCGACTACTTCATCGGTGGGCCGCGCGACCTGGTGCAGGGTCAGTGCAAGGACAGCTTTGCCCAGGTGACGAACAGCGCGTTCCCCGGTGGGCTCCTGCCGGTCGATCAGGCGGTGAAGATGATGAACGCCGCATGCTACAAGGGATAGGGAGCCGAGGCCGGCGTGAGATCGACGCGCGCCGCGCCGCCCCCGCAACCCTGACCCTGTTCCTCGCTCCCGCGCTGCTGCTCTATGCCGGGTTCACCATCTATCCGGTGATCCGCACGTTCTACAACAGCGTGCAAACAATCGGGCCGCAGGGTCAACAGCACTTCGTCGGCTTTGCCAACTTCTCCGCGCTGCTACAGACCGATTTCGTGTTCTGGAAGGCAGTCGGCAACACAGCGCTGTTCACCATCGTTGCGACGATCGCCGACGTGTTCGGTGGGTTGCTGCTCGCTCTTGTACTGTTCGCACGCGCGCCGCTCGCACCGCTGCTGCGCATCGTCTGGTTCACGCCTGTGCTGATGTCCTACGTTGTCGTCGGCATCATCTGGGTATGGATCTACGACTACGACTGGGGCCTTGCCAACCAGGTCCTTCGCGCCATCGGACTTGGCGCCTTCGAGCAGTCCTGGCTCGGCGATCCGCACACCGCGCTCTGGTCTGTGATGGCGACCCACGTGTGGAAGTGGCTCGGCTTCAACATGATCATCTTCCTCGCCGCGCTCTATGCCTTGCCCGGCGAGGTGCTCGGCGCGGCCGAATTGGACAACTGCGGCTGGGCGGCGAAGCTGGTCTACATCATCATCCCGATGCTGCGGCCGACTGTCGTCAATCTGCTGGTGCTGAGCTTCATCGGCAAGATGATGGTGTTCGACCTGATCTGGATCATGACCGGCGGCGGCCCGCTGTGGTCAACGGAAACCGTGTCCACCTACGTGTACAAGCGGGCATTCGACTGGAACACGTTCGATCTCGGCTATCCGTCGGCGGTCGCGGTGCTGTGGTTCATCATCATCCTGGCATTCATCGTTCTGATGACACGGCTGCTGCGCCAGCACGATCGGCTTGAATTCTAGCCGAATGTGGCGGCGCACCCCGCTCCTGCTCTTCGTGCTGCTCTACACGGTGGTAAGCGGCGGTCCGTTCATCTGGGTCGCGGTCATGTCGGTGCGAACGACACCGGAGATCTTCGCAAGCCCCTATGCGCTGCCCTCCCGCTTCCATTGGGAAAAATTCGTCCAGGCCTGGGCGCATTCCAACTACAGCACCTACTTCTGGAACAGCATCATCGTCGTGTCGACGGCAGTGGTTCTGATCACCATTTTCGGCGCAATGGCGGCGCACTGCCTGGCCCGCTACCGGTTCCGCGGCAACCGCCCTATCCGCTTCCTGATCCTGTCGGGGATGATCCTGCCGCCGCAGCTTCTCATCCTGTCGCTGTTCCAGATCCTGCTCGACTATCACCTCTATAATACTTTGACCGGCCTTATCCTGGTCTATGTTGCCGGGCACCTGGCTATGACTGTCTATATCCTCGAAGGCTTCTTCGCCCAGATTCCTCAGGATCTGTTCGATGCAGCGCGCATGGACGGCTACGGCGATTTCGAGATCTTCTGGCGTATCACCTTGCCGGTCGGCGCACCCGCGCTGTTCACCACTGTTACGCTCAATTTCATCGTCCTATGGAACGAGTTTCTCTACGCGGTCGTGCTGCTCACCGAGGATGACAAGCGCACCCTGCCTCTCGGCATCATGCACTTCATGGGCAGTCATCAACTCGACGTCGGCATGGTGGCGACAGGCCTGATGATCGCAATCACCCCGGTGATCGTGCTCTACGCCCTCTTCTCCGACACGATGATCAGAGGCATGACCGCCGGAGCCGTGCGCTGATGGCCGTGGTTGCGATCGACGGCCTCGGCAAGCGCTATCCCGGCAGCAGCGAGCCAGCGGTCGAGGACTTCACCCTGACGATTGGCGACGGCGAGTTCATGGTGCTACTCGGCCCGTCCGGCTGCGGCAAATCATCGGTGCTGCGCATGATCGCCGGCCTCGAGCCGATCACCACGGGCACGATAGCGATCGACGGCAGGGTAGTGAACCAGGTTCCGGCCAAGGAACGCGACATAGCGATGGTGTTCCAGTCCTATGCCCTCTATCCGCACATGGACGTCTTCAACAATCTTGCCTTCGGTTTGCGGCGGCGGAGTGTGCCCGCGGCAGAAATCGACCGGCGGGTCAGGCAGGCGGCCGACAAGCTCGGCCTCACGCCATATCTCCGGCGCAAGCCGCACGCATTGTCAGGCGGGCAGCGGCAACGTGTTGCGCTGGGCCGCGCCATCGTGCGCGAACCCAAGGTGTTCCTGTTCGACGAGCCGCTGTCGAACCTGGACGCCGCGCTGCGGGTTTCGACGCGCAACGAGCTGATCCGGCAGCAGCATGAGATCGGCATCACGACCATTTATGTCACGCACGATCAGGTCGAGGCGATGACCATGGGCCATCGCATCTGCATCATGGACAAGGGCGAGGTCGTCCAGATCGGCGCGCCGCTCGAGGTCTATCGCAGCCCGGCCAATACCTTTGTCGCACGGTTTCTCGGCAACCCGCCGATGAACCTCGTGCCGATCGAACTTGGCCAGTCCTCCGGGCGGTTGGGAAACGTCGATATTCCCCTACGCTCGTGGTCCCCGCGTGCGCTGGGGCACGCGCGCACCGTTCTGCTCGGCATTCGCCCCGAGGATCTGTACGAAACGCCCCCACGTCCCGGCGACGACCTGGTACCGATCGCCATGCAGGTCAGCGCGGTCGAGCCGCTCGGCGCCGAGACGCTGCTGGTGCTGACGCTCGACGATGGCACGACGGACATCATCGCACGCGTCGGGCGCGACACGCGCCTCCGCATCGGCGAGCGCGCCACCGTCCTGCTCGACACGACGGCGGTCCATCTTTTCGACCCGACGACGACGCGCGTGATTCCACGTGACCTGCCGTAATCAGACGCGACGCGCGCCCCAGAACAGCGGGAAACCGTCAGGAATGCCATCGACGGTGTTCTGCCAGGCCATCGGCTGATACCAGATGCCGACCGGCAGATGGGGCACATCGATCCAGCACTGGCGCTGAATGTCGGCGGCGATCTGCTTCTGTGCCGTGACGTCGGGCGCATCGACCCAGGCGGCGCGGAGTTCCTCGATGCGAGGGCTGTTGGTCCAGCCGAACCACGCCTTCTCTCCGGTGGTGCGCAGGAAGTGCAGCAGCGGTGTCTGCATGTCGAGGCCGTTGGCGGTGGTGAACAAGGCACTCCAGCCGCCCTTGTCCACCGGCTCCTTGTTCTCGCGCCGCACGATCGCCGTGCCCCAGTCCAGCACCTGGACATCGAGGTTGAAGCCGGCCGATTTCAGCATTTCGGCGCCGACATCGGCCATCGCCTTGCGGTAGTGCGGATCCTGCGGCGCGAGCAGCACGGTCCTTTCGTTGTTGTAGCCGGCCTCCTTGATCGCCGCGCGCACCTTGGCGATATCGCGCGGGCGGTTCAGCACGTCCATGCCCGCGTCCGAGGCCATGTCGGTGCCCGGCGTGAAGATACCGACACCGGCACGCCACATCGCTGGGTCCTCACCGGCAATGGCGATCATGTAGTCCGACTGCACCACCGCTCCCAACAGCGCGCGGCGGATCGCCGCGTTGTTGAACGGCGGCTGCAGGTTGTTCATCTTCATGAAACCAAGCGTGCCGTTTCGATCCTTGATCTCAACCTTGATCTTGCCGGTGCGCTTCAGTACCGGCAGCAGGTCCGCGGTCGGCAGTTCCCACCAGTCCATCTCGCCGGACTGCATCGCACTGGCCGACGTGCCATCGTCGGGGCTGGTGTGCCACTCGACACGCTCGAAGTGAACCACCTTGCCGCCGGCGGTCCATCCGGTGGTCTTTTCCGCGCGCGGCTGATAGCGGTCGAACTTGGTATAGACGGCGAGCGAACCCGACACCCACTCGTCGGCCTTGAAGCGGAACGGACCGCTACCGACCATTTCGCTGACTGCCTTGAACGGGTCCGTGCTGGCCAGGCGCTCCGGCATCATCGCGCAGATCGGCGTGGAGATCTTGCCGAGCGCGTAAGGCAGGATCTGGAACGGTCGCTTCAGGCGGAACCGGATCGTCTTGTCGTCGATTGCGGCGAGTTCGTCGGTGCGAGCCATGAGCAGGCTGCCGATGCCGTCGCGCACCGCCCAGCGGCGGATCGAGGCCACGCAGTCGCGCGCCAGCACCTTCTCGCCATCGTGCCAGAACAGCCCGTCGCGCAGGGTCAGCTTCCAGCGCTTGCCGTCGTCTTCGACAGTGAAGCCGTCCAGCATCTGCGGCTGGATCTGGTAGGCGCTGTCCATGCCGAACAGCGTGTCGAACACCATCATGCCGTGGTTGCGCGCGGTGTAGACGGTGGTGGCGATCGGGTCGAGGATCGTGAGGTCGGACTGCGGAATGAACTTCAGCGGCGCGGTGGCGGCGGCGCGCGAGATCGAGGGCGCTGCGAGAACGGCAGCAGTTCCAGCCATGAACGTACGGCGCCGAATCATCCCTTGGTCCTTCCTGGGCTTTTTGCACCGGAAATCTCGGCGGTCCGGATTGCGCTGTAAAGCTCACGGCTCAGTCTTGTCGCCGGAACAGCACGAGTGCCGCGGCCACCAGTTGCAGCGCGATGCAAAGCGCGATCGCTGCGTCGTAGGAACCGGTGGCGTCGCGCGCCAGGCCCAACAGCGTCGGTCCGAACGCCAGAGTTGCCTGCCCCACCATCGAACTCAGCCCGATCGCCACACCGAACGAATGCGGCGGGAACTCGCGCTGCACGATCAGCGCCGGCAGCGTGATGACATTCCCGACCGAAAGTCCGAATACCACGCTGCCGATGTAGAGCGCCTCCGGTCGGTCCGGCATCGCTAGCATCAACGCCAGTCCCGCAGCCTGTGATGCGAAGCTGGCAGCCGATGCGGCGCGTTGATTGACCCGGTCGATCACCGGAGCGAATGCGAGCCGTCCGCCTGCCGCCGCGATCGCGGTGGCGGCGATGGCAATCCCGGTGCTGTCGCTGCCAAGGTGGGGCAGCAGGAACGCGACCTGGTGCACGATGAAGCCGACCTGCGCCGCCAGCGCCAGGGCAAACGGCAGCGCGACACTCCAGAAATGCAGGCTTCGCAGCATATGCCCCGACGAATGCCTGTCCACGCCTGCCGCCGCCTGCTCCCGCACTGCCACGCGTCCCACGCCGAACATCACGATCGGCAGCAGGATCGCCAGCGTGGCCGGCACGAGCAGCAGCACCGCCTGTTCGAGTCCCATGCGGTGCACCAACGCCACCAGCAAGGGGGTGATGGTGAAGCCGCCGGCACTGGCGCCGTTCAGCGCCAGGCTGAGTGCCAGGCCACGCCTGCGGTCGAACCAGTACGCCAAAGTCGTGGCGATCGCCGTGATGGTGGTCGCGGCCCAGCCGGCCGCCATCACGATACCGCAGACATAGAGCTGCCACGGCGCCTGCGCGCGGCTCATGCCGATGACGCCGATCCCGAGAACGATCGCGCCCGATGCGAGCAGCAGACGCGGGCCAAGCAGCTCGATGGCACGGTGTACGCGCGTAAGCAGCACCGCGCCGACGAGGTAATAAACCGTGGTCGCCGAGGCGATCAGCGAGGCCGGCCAGCCGCGTGTCTGGTGCAGGTCGGCGAAGTAGACCGACTGGCCGTAGAAGCCGAAGCCCCAGGCGAAGACGGCGGTGCAGAAGCAGGCCAGCACAACGGACCAGCCGCGGCGAAATTCGCCCGCTGGAGCTTCAGTGGATGCAGCGACAACGATCTGGCTCATGTGCCGCAAGCTGGGATGCGCCGCCGCATGCCGCAAACGATTCCTGATGGCGGGCTCGGTTGAGAAATTCTATCCTGAGCCATGCCCGGTCTGCCGCCGCTCAACGCCCTGCGCGCCTTCGAGGCCGCCGCCCGCCATCTCAGCATGAAAGAGGCCGCCGCCGAATTGTCCGTGACGCCGGGCGCGATCAGCCAACTGGTGCGTGGCCTGGAAGCGCGGGTCGGCACCCAACTGTTCCGCCGCGGGAACCGCTCGCTGGTACTGACCGAGGCGGGGCAGACCTATTCCGCCCCGATCCGCCACGCGTTCCGCCAGATCGGCGAGGCGACGCGGCGGCTTCAGGCGCTGCCCAACGCGGGCGTGCTGACGGTCAGCGCGCCGCCCGCCTTCGCGGCATCGTGGCTTGTGCCGCGGCTCGGCCGGTTCCGCGCGCGGCATGCCGATATCGAGCTCAACATCGCCACCACCCGCGGCCTGGCGAATTTCGCTGCCGATGGGGTTGATGTGGCGATCCGCCACGGTCTCGGGCGCTATCCCGGCCTGCGTTGCGATCGGATCGCCGGAATCGCCATGATACCGGTGTGCAGCCCACGGTTTCTTGCCTCGCTGAGCGAACGGCCGCTGCACCCGGTGGATCTGCTCGGGGCGCGGCTGCTGCACGACGCGGAGCGGCAGGACTGGGCATTGTGGTTCCAGGCGCAGGACGTCACCGACATCAGCCATGCCGTGTCGAGCGGCATCAGCTTCGACGACCAGACGCTGCTGATCCGCGCGGCGGCGTCGCATCAGGGCATCGCACTGGTGACCGAGACGCTGGCGCGACCGGAACTCGAGCAGGGCGGTCTCGTGCGCGTGCTGGATGTGGACTGGCCGCAGGAGTTTGCCTATTGGCTGGTGGGGCCGCGCGCCACGGCGGACCAACCCAAGATCGTGGCCTTCCGCGACTGGCTGATCAGCGAGAGCGCCCGTCCAGCCACGCGAGCAGCGCGGGGCCGAACACCTTGAGGCTCTTGTAGTGCACGGTCGCCTCCGGCAGCGCACGCACCGCCTCGGCAAGGCGCGATGCGGCCAATGGCGTCGTGATGGCACGAGCGAGCGCATAGGAGTGCACGCGGATGCCGAACAGGATGGCGCCCGATTGCGGCAGGCGCCGCAGCGTCTGGCGCTCGACGCGCAGATAGAGGCGATCGCCGGCATTGTCCGCCGTGATTGCGGCATTCTGCTCCACCCGCCACTTGCCACCCGGTTGAAACATCGCCGAGTCGTCGAGCACCGACCAGTTGAGTCGCGATGCGATATGGCCAGGCTTCACCTTGGCCATGAAGCGATCGACCGGCGCGGCGAGGCGTTCGGCATAGTGGGGCACCGGTCCGTGCACCAGGACCAGCGGCTTGCCCAGCTTTTCATGCAGTCGCCAGCGACTGGGGAAGCAGAGCACGGCGGCAGTGAACAACGGGCCACCATCACTCTGCTGGATGATGCAGAGATCCTCCTGCACCAGCCGGCCGGCCAGTTCCAGCGGATCGCAGGGCAGGGTGGCAAGATCCCATGTCTCGCCCGTAAGGCCGTTGTGCAGCGTGTCGCCGTCGCGCGTGAACCACTGGGCGGCGTGCAGCGTCAGGTTGGCGACAAGTTCGCGCAGCGTCTCCGCTCGGGCCGCATCGGAGATTGGCAGCGCACCGAACACATCGCCGTGCTGCTCACGCAGCAGCCGGCGTCGCTCCGCCATTTCATCGGTGTAGCGTTCATCGATCTCGAACCAGGCGCTCTCGGGCACCGTGGTGAGAGCCATCGCCATGCGATACGGCCCGCTCTCGAACGGCAGGTACCTGGCCTCTGCTGGTGGCGGCGTCATGGTGTCATTGCGACAAGCGAAGTGACGAAGCAATCTCCGGCCAGTGTGGCACGTCGGCCGGCAGGAGGCGATGGCGCGGTGGAAGCTGAAGGGACCTTGCGCCTGATGGCCCGGCCGGGTAGCTCAAGGTCCGCCAATACTGGTAGAATGATTGTGGGGCTGTCGGCCCTGGCCCATAGAGTGAAGCACCCGTAAGGATTGTATCCACTCCCGCTCGTCTCAGACCGTCGGAATGCGCTCGGACATGGATACAGGTACAATGCGTGCCACTACGCGAGATTGCACCATATGGGTCGATGTCGAGGATCTCTTCCAATATGCGTCCGCGAACCCACGGCCGAGCGGGGTTCAACGGCTCGTGTTGGAGATCCTGCGTGTGCTGCCCGATCGTGCGCGGCTGAATCCGCGAGGGCCACGTATCGCCTTCGTTCGCCACACGTGGGACGATGCTTTGATCCGTGAGATACCGTTCGACAGCGTGGAACGGCTCTTTGAGGAATTGTCCAGCGGTGAAACAACACGACGTGCCGAAGCGGCGCGAACGCCGGTGGCCGCAGGCCTTATAACCCGCGCCCGCCGGTGGATGATTCATTCTATCCAGCGGATGCCGCCGGAAATCTCAAATCCCCTGCTGCAGGCTGCGGTGCTGCAGGTCGCAGCAATACGACATGCCAAAACGTTGCTGACCGGCTCGGCTCTGCCGACACAACATCGGCATAGAGCAGAAACATCCGCGACAGCTCCATCAAGCGTGCGGTTGGCAGCACAGTCCGGTGACATTTTTCTGATCCTGGGAGCCGCATGGACGCGACCGCAATATGGTTTGTTGCTGCAGCAAGTACGCGAGCAATATCGGCTGGAACCCTGGGTCTTGCTGTACGACCTGATTCCATTGCGGCGACCGGAGTGGTGCGTTGCGGAGTTGGTGGAGAGTTTCACAGCCTGGCTGACAGCAACTCTGCCGCAATGCCGCAAACTATTCGCGATCAGCCGTGCTACCGCGACCGATGTCGAGATGTATGCGCGTGAGGTCGGCATCAATCTGGCCGGTCCTGTAGAGCCGGTGCCGATCGGCACTGGATTTGGACTGGCGACCCCTCACAGGGAGCAAATGGAGATTCGTCCCCGGGGACTACCGGCGCACGGCAGCTATGCGCTGTTTGTCTCCACCTTGGAGGCCAGAAAGAACCACATGCTGTTGTTCCGGTTGTGGCGCCGACTGCTGGCCGACCTGCCACGGGACCGCGTACCGACTCTGGTCTTTGCCGGACGCGTGGGCTGGCTGGTGGCCGATCTGATGCAGCAACTTGAAAACGCTGAGTGGCTGGGTGGCAAGATCCGCCTGATACGCGATCCTTCGGACGCAGAGTTGCTGGCCTTGTACGCCGGCTGCCAATTCACTCTTTTTCCATCGCTGTTCGAGGGATGGGGACTTCCTGTCACCGAGAGCCTCGCGCTCGGGCGACCCTGCGTCTCGTCCAATGGCACGTCTCTGCCCGAAGCGGGCGGCGACCTGGCGCGCTACTTCGACCCGGAGAATCTCGATGATGCTTATCGCGCCGTGCGCGCGGTGATCGACGACCCCAGCGATCTGGCGGCGTGGCGTGATCGGGTGGCGCGCGACTTCCGCCACGTCCCATGGAGCACTACCGCTGACGCGATCCTCGCGTCTTACATGTTACCCGAAGCGTCGCGGTCAGCGTGCGAAGCCGTGAAATGAGCGACCGTCCGTATCCCACGTTGTGGATGGATGTGGATGACATACTCGACTACCTGGCGCGCCATAGCCGACCAAGCGGGATCCAGCGGGTTGCCTTTGAAATAGCCGGGGCACTCCGACGTGTGGACGGTGGTGGCTGTGACCGGGTGAGGTTCGTGCGCCGTCGCGACGGTCCGCAAGATATCGTGACGGTGGATTGGGAGCGCCTGGCAGCGAGGTTCCAACTGGTCGCCAATCCCAGGCGCGATGCTACGTCGTCTCGCACTGTCGGTTCCACGCATGGCCCCAACGCAACGTCGCTGCCGCCTGGTACCAGCAGGCTACAGATCCTTACGGCAGTCCTGGCGACCGAGGCGCAGGTGCTGCGTGCGTTGGCTCGCGTGGCCGGCGCTATCGGGTCGAAAGCAGTCGCTGTCGTGCAGCATCTGATCGCCCCAGGGACGGCAGCAGAGCCGGATGGCGCTCCCCTGCGGGAGCTGGCTATGCCGGGTGACGTCTTGGTCGTACTCGGCTCGCCCTGGCAGCGTCGCGACTATGTCCAGACCATCCGATGGGTGCGGGATGACCTGCGGATGCGCTTCGCACTTCTGATCCACGACATCATCCCAGTGCGCCGACCGGAGTGGTGCGATCCTGCTGTTGTAAGCGCTTTCCTCCATTGGCACGGGACGACGCTGCCACTCGCTGACCAGGTCTTCACGAACAGTTGTGCGACGGCCGATGATGTCGTCGCGTGGACGCGGGAAATGGGAATAGCCTTGCCCGGTGCAGTACAGCCTGTCCCGATGGGCACCGGGTTCGCCCATGATGACGCATCCGGCAGCGTTCCCCCGGCATTTCCGCATCTGCCGGCACGCGGCAGCTATGCGCTGTTCGTCTCCACCCTGGAAGCCAGAAAGAATCACATGCTGCTGTTCCGGGTGTGGCGCCGACTGCTGGCCGATCTGCCACGGAACCGCGTACCGACGCTGGTCTTCGCCGGGCGCGTAGGTTGGCTCGTCGCCGATCTTATGCAACAGCTCGAAAACGCTGATTGGCTCGGTGGCAAGATCGTCTTGGTACGCGATCCTTCCGATGCAGAGTTGCTGTCTCTGTACGATGGCTGCCAATTCACCCTCTTCCCATCGCTTTTCGAGGGCTGGGGACTGCCTGTCAGCGAGAGCCTCGCGCGCGGGCGTCCCTGCGTCTCGTCCAACCGCGCGTCTCTGCCCGAAGCGGGGGGTGACCTGGCCAGTTACTTCGACCCGGAGAATCTCGAGGACGCCTATCGCGCGGTACGCGTGGTGATCGACGATCCGGTCTATCTGAAAGCGTGGCGCGAGCGCGTGGCGCGCGACTTCCGTCACGTCCCATGGGAACACAGCGCCGACGTGATGCGTCGGGCTCTTAATGCGCTCGAAGCAAATCTGGCCTGCTAGATCACGCCCTTCGCACGCAACTCCGCCAGCGCCGCCGCACTCAGCCCCAGCCGTTCCCCCAACACCGCATTGGTGTGCTCCCCCAGAAGCGGGGGCGGTATGCGGTAATCCGGCGGAGTCTCCGACAGCCGCACCGGATTGGCGATCACCTTCACCGTTTCGCCCGATCCATGTGTCATCTCGCGCACCACACCGCGTGCCACCACGTGCGGGTCGGCGAACACCTCCGACAGCTTGTTGATCGGCCCGCAGCCGATCTTCAGCGCCTCGAGCCGCTCCACCCACCAGCCGGTTTCTTGCTGCTGCATCACCGGCGTCAGCGTATCGGTGACCAACTGCCGGTTCTCCACGCGTGCCGCATTCGTGGCGAAGCGCGTGTCCTCCAGCAGATGCGTCAGCGCGAACGCTTCGCAGAACCGCTTGAATGTCGGATCGTTGCCGATCGACAGTACGATGTGCCCATCCGCGGTCGGAAACACCTGATACGGCACGATATTGGGATGCTGGTTGCCCAGTCGCTCCGGGTTCTCGCCGGTCGCCAGGTAGTTCATGCCCTGGTTGGCCAGCCACGCCACATGCGTATCCAGCATGCCGATATCGATCTGCTGCCCCTGCCCGGTCGCATCGCGATGACGCAGCGCGGCGAGGATGCCGATGCAGCCGTACAGCCCGGCGAACAGGTCCGCGACCGGCACGCCAACCTTCTGCGGCAGCCCGTCCGGCTCGCCGGTCAGGCTCATCACGCCGCCCATCGCCTGGATCAGCGAATCATAACCGGGCCGTGGTGCGTACGGCCCGGTCTGTCCGAACCCGGTGATCGAGCAGTAGATCAGCCGCGGATACTTTTCATGCAGCCCCTCGTACCCCAGCCCGTATTTCGCCAGCGCGCCGACCTTGAAGTTTTCCACCAGGATGTCGCACTGCGCGATCAGTTGCTGCGCGATCGCCTGACCCTCAGGCCGCGCTATGTCCAGCGTGACCGAACGCTTGTTGCGGTTCACCCCCACGAAATATGCGCTCTCCTGCGTCCCCGGCATGTAGGGCGGCGCGAAGCCACGTGTGTCGTCGCCGGCACCGGGCCGTTCGATCTTGATCACGTCGGCGCCGAGGTCGGCCAGCATCTGCGCACAGGTCGGCCCCGCAAGGACGCGTGTCAGATCGAAAACGCGCAGCCCGCGAAGTGGTCCGGTGGATTGCGCGCCAATGGGGTCACTCATGCCGTCTCTCCAGCTTGTCGGGACACAATCGAGGGTCCATATCGGCCGCCTCGCTTATACCCCCGGAGGAGACGCCGGCAATGCCGGACATCATGGTGCCGCAGCGCGCGGCCAGTATCGAGAGCCGCGCGTCGTGGGTCGCCGCCTGCGTCACTCTGGCCATCCTGTCGATTTCCTACGGCGCACCTCTGCTGGTCGTGGTCGGCCTGAAGCCGATCCAGGAGGCCCTGGATACCGACCGTTCAGTCGTGGCGCTCGCCGGTGCACTGGTTTGGATGGGCACCGGCCTCGGCGGCATCATGATGGGCTGGCTCGCCGACCGCATCGGCATCCGCTCGACCGTCATGATCGGCGCGGTGATGATGGCGGCCGGTCTCGCGTTGTCGGCCGCCGGCAGCGTGTGGACGCTCTATGTCGGACATGGACTGCTGATCGGCTTGGTCGGGAATGGTGCGATCTTCGCGCCGCTGGTGATCTACGTCACCCGCTGGTTCGATCGCCGCCGCGGCTCCGCGCTGGCGCTCATCTCATCCGGCCAATACATCGCCGGCATCGTCTGGCCGTCGGTGTTCGAGCGTGGCATCGCGTTGTATGGGTGGCAGACGACGATGCTCGCGTATTCGGCAGTGGTCATTGCGATCATCGTGCCGCTGGCACTGTTGTGCCTGCGCCCCTCGCCGGAAGCGTACGCGACGCATGCGCTGTCCGCGGATCCCCGCAAGGGCGCACCGGTCCTCGGCATGCCGCCCAATCTGGTGCTCGCGCTGATCTGTGTCGCGGTATTCTTCTGCTGCATCCCGATGGCTGTGCCCAACGGGCATCTTGTGGCCTTTTGCAGCGACCTTGGGATCGCGCCGACGCACGGCGCGGCGATGTTGTCGGTGCTGCTGGCCTGCGCATTCATCAGCCGGCAATTCTGGGGGATGCTTGTCGATCGCGTGGGTGGGCTGCTCGCCGTCATGGCCGGATCCGCGTGTCAGGCGGTGGCGATCGGTGCTTTCCTGCTGACGCAGAACGAGGTGGGGCTGTTCGCCGTCTCGGCCGCGTTCGGTCTCGGTTTCTCGGGTATCATTCCATCCTACGTCGTCGCGATCCGTGAGCTGTTCCCGTCATCCGAGGCGGCGTGGCGCGTCCCGATATTCTTCTTTCTCGGCATGTCGGGCATGGCGTTCGGAAGCTGGCTGGCCGGCGAGCTGTATGACCGGTTCGGCTTTTATGCGCCGGCGTTCGCGGTGGGTGTCGTCTTCAACGTCGCCAACCTTGTGGTGATCGGCTTCCTGGTGGCGCGACAAAGAGGCGACCAAAGGCTGGCTTACGCCTTTCGCTAGTGTGCCTGCTCCGCCGCCGACGCAAGGCCGAGTAGCCGGGAATTCGCTATCGTCTGGAGCTCGTCTTGCGATAGCGCTGTCCCGGCATCGGAGGCATCCGAGCTCACGATGCCGAGCATCAGCGAATTGGCCCGGGTATTGTCCTTGAGACCGAATGCATGACCGATCTCGTGCTCCAGAACCCCGCGCGCACCATGGGTATTCTTGAGCAGCTCCTGGTTGGACTTCTGGCTGACGAAGATGATCGGGTCGATCTCATCGCCTACGCGCAGGCAAAGTCCGCCCTCCAATCCAGGAGAATCGAACTCCGGCACATAGAACACATGCAGTCCGCCAAGGTCGGTCCAGTTCTTTATCGCGGCCCAGACTTCTGTGGTGAACCTGCCGGAGGGATCCTGCACGGTCATCGGGCGCTCAACCTTGCTGGCGGCGCCGGCCGGCAGGTCGTGGTCGAATTCCTTGGGCCCGCCGGTGAGCGCCAATTTGCCATCCGTGCCAAGAATGGCCTTTGTCTGATCCCGGTTCAGAGTGAACTTCCTCGTCCTGAACGTCAGAGGTACACCGACGAACACTTTCTCCGATCTATGGAAATCCTTGGCCGTCGTATCGGTGACGCCATGCACGATCGTCAGCCAGACATTGATTGCGGGCATGACTCATTCCCTTCGGCGGATCGCTGCGCTGTAGCGCCGCAGTCATACCCGCCGATTCGGCGGCGCTGACAAGCGATCGCTTTTCATCGTGCCCAGGAAGGAAATTCATGCACCGTGCGCGCACGGCTGGATTCAGCGACGGTCCCGGTCCGTCCGGGTGTCGGAACCGCGCTCACGCGCTCTCGCATTGCGCACGCGCTGGAGGTCTTGTTGTCCCTCGACGGCCTTGAAGTGTGAATCGGCGGCGCGTATGTCCGCCTTGACCGCCACCATCTGAGGCTCGCTGACCGTCCGCTCCTGGCCGTCGCCCACGCGCTTGACGCGATATTGGCAGACGTTGGTCTCGGCTGGCAGCCTGCGGGAGATCGTATGGATGTCGGAAGGGCTGCTCTCGGCATACCGGTCGAGCGTGAGCCGCACGCGATCACCCACGGCAAATTTATGTGAGACCATGGCGTCTGCTCCAGCAGGGGAACCCGTCCCCGCATGATGCGGGGACGGCCGCCGTCCGCTCAGGAAGCTTGCAGGTTGACCGCGGAAGTCTTGCCCTGCTGGCCACGCTCGATGTCGTAGCTGACCTTCTGACCTTCGTTCAATCCGGTCAGGCCGGCCCGCTCCACCGCCGAGATATGCACGAAGACATCCTTCGAGCCATCATCCGGCTGGATGAAGCCATAACCCTTCTGACCATTGAACCACTTGACTGTACCTGAAGACATCACGTCACTCCGGGTAATATCGGCGATCCGCACGCTGCGAACCGTAGTACTTTTCTTCGGAGATGCCGGATGCGACGGTGTCGCGAACCTGGCCAAGGACGATCCTGGCGAAAAGTGCCGAACTCGGCATATGGGGCGCTCGGATCGAATTACCAGGGGGTCATGTGCATCACGACCCCACGGCGATGCCGGCCCGCACCTCGTTGATCGCCTCGTCGACCAGACGAATTGCCGTCACCCGGTGGCCGCCCTTGTTGGCTTCGGCCACCTGCAGTTCTGAGCGCGCCCCCTGCAACGCCGACAGGGCGTTCTGCATATGCGGCTGCGCGGCGTAGCTTCCCGCGACGAAACTCGCCGCGGCGACGACGGCCACCATCGCCATGCCGGCGAGACCGCGCCGGCCGCTCCAAGGGGTCAGGGTTGTCATGGGGTGTCTCCTGCGATATCGCGCGATCATACCGGAACGGCAACCTGCGTGTCAGCCCCTTCCGAGCTGCGTGCTCCCCAGCCTTTCGCAAAGTCTTGCCATCGGCCAGCCCATGCTGCCGGCGCCGAACCAGGCCGACGCTGGCTTGTCGGCCATCAGTCTCCGCCCTTCGCGCCGTCTATATCCTTGAACACCTCGGTGGCGATGCGGAACGCCTCCAGGCAGGCCGGAATGCCGCAATAGGCACCGATCTGCAACAGGATCTCCTTGATCTCATCGCGTGTCACGCCGTTGGTGAGCGCCGCGCGCAGATGCAGCCGAAACTCCGCGCCGCGATTCAACGCGGCGAGCATCGTCAGGTTGATCATGCTGCGCGTCTTGCGTGTGAGACCCGGACGCGTCCAGATCATGCCCCAGGCGACTTCTGTGGTCATCTGCTGGAACGCCGCATTGAAATCATCGGCGCGGGTGAGCGAACCGTCGACGTAGTCGGCGCCAAGCACGTCGCGCCGGACTTCGAGGCCGCGCTTGAACAGGTCGCTCTGATACTCCGGTCGGTTGGGGATGTCGGCCATCGCGCATGCCCTCCAATGAGAGCTCACGACGTTAAAGATCGCCTTTCACGCGGGCAAGCCGCTTGCGCCGGCAACCCGGCCCGACTGGTCGGCCAAGCGGCTGTTCTCTGCCGTGGGCCGATGCCATGATTTTCCTCCCGCACAACCCGTGCGGCCGGAGACGCAGCCATGGCCGAAACCCCGCGTGTCGCGTACGAAGTGCTTGCCCTTCGCTACGGCATCTTCGACGGGCGCCTGCAGTACCAGAACTACATCATCCCGGACGATCACGCCGCACCTGATCCGCTTGACTTCTATGTCTTCGCCATCCGCGGCCAGGGGCGCACCATCGTTATGGACACCGGCTTCAATCCGGTCTCCGCGAAGCGCCGTGGCCGCGAGCTGCTGCGTACGCCGGCCGAGGCATTGTTGCAGGCGGGCATCGACCCCGCGGAGGTGCCGGATGTGGTGCTGACGCACATGCACTGGGATCACGCCGGTGGCATGGAGTACTTCCCCAAGGCGACGTTCCATCTTCAGGCCACCGAGATGGCCTACTGCACCGGCCCCTGCATGTGCCAGCCGTTCCTGCGTCGGCCGTTCGACGTCGACGACGTACAGAGCGCGGTGCGCGCGCTATATGCCGACCGACTGCGCTTCCACGACGGCACCGCCGAGATCGCGCCCGGCGTAACGCTGCATCTGATCGGCGGACACTCAGGCGGCATCCAGTCGATCCGCGTTCCGACAGAGCGCGGCTGGGTGGTGCTGGCGGGCGATGCCTCGCATCTGTGGGGCAACATCCGCAAGCGCATGCCGTTTCCAGTGGTCGTCGATGTGGCACGCATGCTGCTTCGAGATCCTGGAAAGTCTGGCCGATGGTCCTGACCACATCATTCCCGGCCACGATCCGCTGATCTTGAAGCGCTTCCCGCCCGAGGCCGGCCACCCCGACACAGTGCGCGTCGATCTGCCGCCGATCGCTCCAGGGTGATCAGCGTCGAACCCGCAGTCCCGCTTCAACCACGCGTCTCGATGTAGATCCCGCCGTCCGCCACTCGCACCGGTATCGGCCGCAGGCGAACGCGCGCGTCGCCCGGATGGCGCCCGGTGTCGAGATTGAATTCGTAACCATGCCATGGACACACCACGTGCCGCTCCTTGCTGAAACGCAGGCCGCGGCTGGTCTGGTCCGGCATGATGATTTCCTCGACGCCGTTGAACAGCTTGCCCTGACACACCGGCCCACCGTGATGCGGGCACCGGTTCTCATATGCGACAAACCGGTCGCCCAGCCGGAAGATACCGACCTCCAGCTCGCCGACCGCAACGATGCGATGCTCGCCATCGGCCAGTTCGCTGGCTGCACCCACCATGATCTCAGGCATCACATGTCTCCGGTCACGATCGGGCCACCGGGCGCCCGAACCACATTGCGATATCGAATAAATTCAACTCTGCCGCGCGGATCATCGCGCAGGCGGCCACAGCGGTCTCGGTCGCGGTGACCTGTTCGCCCTCGAACGGCACGAATTCACCGTCGGCCGCTTCGGCCTTGGCGGCATAGGCCTTGACCGCCACGGTCAGCACGCGGCGCAGCGCATCGTCGGGGATCGCGTCGAGGTCGCCGCGCCGGAGTGCGCCGGTCACCTTTTCGCAGAACGCGGTGGCCAGCGCCGTCGCATCGTCGCCTGCACTCACTTGGCAAGCGCCGGCTCGGGTCCCGGCACCTGCGCCAGCTTGTGCCGCGGCACCTCGAAGCCGAACAGGCGGGCGGCGTTCAGACCCAGGATGTTGCGCTTTGCCTGCTCGGTCAGGAATGGCAGGTTGGTGATGGTGGTCGGCAGATCGAAGTCCCAGTGCGGCCAATCCGACGCGAACAGCAGTTGCGTATCCGCCTTGATCGCTTCCATCGTGGCCTGGGCCAGCTTGAGATTGCTGGTCTCCAGCGGTTGGCTGGTGAAGTACATATCCTGGATGTACTCGCTGGGCCGCCGGCGCAGCATCGGCGCCTCGGACGTCCGCATCATATATTCCGAATCCAGCCGCTGCATCATGAACGACAACCAGGCGAGACCGCTCTCCACCCAGATCACCTTGAGCTTCGGGAACCGCTCCGGGATGCCGTTGATGATCCAGTTGGTCAGATGGATCATGTTGAAGTAGCAGAACGAGATCGCGTGCATCGAGATGAAGCGGTTGACCTGCTTCATCGACTCGTCGCCCCAATGGAAGCCCGAGTGGAATGCCAGCGGCTTGCCCGCCGCCTGAAGCGCGGCATAGAGGCGCATGTAGCTGTTGTGGTGCACCGGCCGATAGCGCGTCGAGACAACGGTAAATCCGATGACGCCCGGTTCGTCGGCGAACTCCTCGACCACCTCGACGCACGAGTCGGGGTCGTTGAACGGCAGGTACATCATCGCCTTGATGCGCGGCTCGCGCGGCAGGAGTTCCTCGACCAGCCACCGGTTGAAGGCCCGCCCCAGTGCCACCTCCACCTCGGCCTGCGGATGCATGCCCAGCAGCAGCATCGGCGTCGGGAACGCCACCGTGTAGTCGATGCCCATGCTGTCCATCGCCCGTCTGGTCAGCTCGACCTGACGATGCGTGCCCTCACCGGACACCGCCTCCGCCTGCTGCTGCTGGTGCGGGATGCGGCCGAACATGTCCTGGAACGACATGCCGGGCTGCGCGTTCAGCAGGCCTGGTGGCGAGCCGCCGCGCTCGCGGAACGACTTCGCCGCTTGCCGAAGGTAGTCATTGTCGATGCGGTCGGTGATGTCGGACCAGAATGCGGTCTCGGTGACGTGCGCATCGATATCGACGATGAAGTAGTCCGTCAGCTTGCGGGCGCTCTTCGCGGCATGCGCGAGCACATCGCGCGTATCCGACCGTATGGTGATCTTTTCCAGTTCGCGTACCGCCGGGGCGGACGTGGGGCTGTCGCCGCGTGAGCCTGTCATGGACGTTCCTCGATTGCGTCGGCTTGCGCGAAAACGCTACCACGCTGCCAATCGCCGTGCCAGCACGCTGACGTTCGCGTCATCGAGGCATGCCTTTTCTTTCGGTCGGCGGTTGGCCACTTTGGGGTCATGCGCGTAGTACTCCATCGCCTTCGCCGCCTGCTGTCCTGGCTGGTCTTCATCGTGCTCCTGGTGGCGGCGATCGTTACAGGTGTGCTGTGGCTGACGCTGCCCCCTCGGTCGCAGCAGGCGCGCATTGCCGGCCTGTCCGGACCCGTCGACATCGGCTTCGACGCCGACGGCATCCCGCGCATCCGCGCCGTCAACGACACCGATGCCGCCGCCGCCCTCGGCTTCGTGCACGCCCGCGACCGTCTGTTCCAGATGGAGCTGATGCGCCGCGCCGCTTCCGGCCGGCTGTCCGAGATTGCCGGCCCGGCTACACTCGCGCTCGACCGCAGCATGCGTACCTTTGGCCTGCGGCGGCACGCGGTGGCGGAGTACCCGGCGCTGCCGGCCGAGACCCGTGCCATGCTGGAGGCCTACTCCCGCGGCGTGAACGCCTGGATCGCCGAGCGCGGGCGGTTGAGCGCACCGGAGGCCCTGTTCCTCGGTACGCCTGAACCATGGGAACCGGTCGACAGCCTGCTGTGGGGGGAGACTATGGGCCTGTGGCTGTCGCTCAATTGGCGCACCGAGCTGTCGCGTCAGGCGCTCGCCGGGCGCGTGCCGCAGCAGATGGTCGACGAACTGTGGCCTCCGGCGGGCGGCGCCGGTCGGCCCGAGGCGGCACTGGAACCCGGCTTGCGTCAAGTTGCCGGCGAGCTGGCCGCCCTGCTGCCGCGGTTTCCGGACCTCTTCACGCTGCCAGGCTCGGCATCGAACGAATGGGCAGTGGACGGCCGTCACACCGCCACTGGAGCGCCCTTGCTCGCCGGCGATCCACATCTCGCGTTCGGCTTCCCGGCGATCTGGTATCTGGCGCGGATCGAGACGCGCGCCGGTGTGCTCGCGGGCGCCACCGCACCGGGCGTGCCTTTCCTGGTGCTTGGCCACAACGGTCACATCGCCTGGAGCTTCACCACCACCGGCGCGGATGTGCAGGACCTCTTCATCGAGACAGCGGCGGGCGATGGCCAGTACCAGACGCCTGACGGACCGCGCCCCTTCGCCGTGCGCGAGGAGCGTATCAAGGTCCGCGGTGAGCCGGACCAGATCCTTGCCGTGCGGGAGACCCGCCACGGCCCGGTGGTGAGCGACCTGCGGGGCAGCGGCGGCCCGATCCTGGCCGCGGCGATGGCCAATCTGGCGCCCGGCAACACCGCGGCTGCCGGCCTGTTCGCGCTGAACCAGGCGCGCGACGTTGACGCTGCGGGCAAGGCCGCCGCCATGATCACCGCGCCGGTGCAGAATCTAGTGGTCGCCGACCGGCAGCGTATCGCCCTCTATGTGACCGGCCGCGTGCCGATCCGCCGCGCCGGCGACGGCTCGGCGCCGGTGCCGGGCGACGGCTCGCACGACTGGATCGGCTGGGCCTCCGGCGAGCAGTTGCCGCATGTCGTCGCCCCGGCGAGCGGGCGGCTGGTCAACGCCAACGACCGCATCGCGCCATCCGACTTCCCCGTATTCCTCGGCCGCGACTGGTTCGGCGACTGGCGCGCCGCACGAATCCGCGAGCTGCTCTCCCGGTCGGATCGCCACACCGCAGGGGACTTCGCCCGCATGCAGGTGGATGTGCATTCGGGCTTCGCGCGTCAGATCCTGCCAACGCTGCTCGCCGTGCCGGTCACCGAGGACACCGCCCGGCGCGCCCAGGCGCTGCTACGCGACTGGGATGGCAGCATGACGGCGGACGCGCCGCAGCCGCTGATCTTCAACGCCTGGGTGCACCACCTCTATGGCCGCGTCCTGCAACAGGCCAACATCTCGGTGGCCGACGGCGGGCCGCTGGCGGAATTCGCCGCATTCGTGCTGTCCCCTGCCGGCGCGCAGTGGTGTGGCGGCGATTGCACCGCCACGCTTCAGGCGGCACTGGCCGAGGCGGTGAGCGACCTCACCGCCCGCTTCGGCAACGATCCTGCAGGGTGGCGCTGGGGCGAGGCCCATCCGGCCGTTTTCGCCCATCCGCTGCTGCGCCCGTTGCCCGTTCTGGGCGCGTTCGGCACGCTCTCCATCCCAAGCCCCGGCGACGACACGACGGTCGATCGCGGCGGGCCTGCATACAAACAGTTTCAATCGGTGCACGGAGCGGAGTATCGAGGCGTCTATGACCTTGCCGATCTCGACCGCTCGCTGTTCATTATGGCTCCCGGGCAGTCGGGCAACCTGCTCAGTCGCCATGCGCGCGACTTCCTCACGCGCTGGCGCGATGGCGCCACGATCACCCTCGGCCCGACGGCCGAGGCAACCACTGCAACCATTCGGCTGATCCCATGATCTACCGTGCCCCCGCGATCGACGACGCCTGGCTGACCGAAGGCGTGCTGACCCGCCGGGTGTTCGCCTGGTTGATTGATGCGCTACTGATCGGATTGATCCTCGCGGCACTTTGGTTCGTGCTGCTGCTGTTCGGCCTGCTGACGCTTGGCCTCGGGCTGCCCCTGCTCGGCGTGCTGCCGTTCGTGCCGTTCTGCTATCATCTGCTGTTCGTGGCCGGCCCAGGCTCGGCGACGCCGGGCCAGCAGGCACTTGGGTTGGTCGTTCGCCGCGACGACCACCTCGGCCGGCCGACGCTGGTGCAGGCCTTCGTTTTCACGCTGGTGTTCTACCTCACGCTGGCCGCCACCGGCCTGCTGCTGCTGTTCGCGCTGTTTACCGTACGCAAGCGCACGCTGCATGACCTGGCGAGCGGCTTGGTCGTGGTGCGGGCGCAGGCGTTGACCCGCGCCCTCGGCTCCTGGAACATGCAGGGCGGATCGCCCTACGCATGAGTTACAAGCCACCGCGCCGGCCGCAGTTCTTCTACACGACGGCCCCCTTGCCCTGCCCCTATCTGGCGGGACGGACCGAGCGCAAGGTCGTCACCGAGATCACCGGCCCCGACGCGGACGCGCTGCACGACCGGCTGTCGCGCGCCGGCTTCCGCCGCAGCCACAACATCGCCTACGCGCCGGTGTGCCCCGCGTGCCAGGCGTGCATCCCGATCCGCATCCCGGTCGCCACGTTCCAGCCGGACCGTACGCTGCGCAGGATCTGGCGGGCGAATGTGCAACTGGAGGGCTTCGAGGTGCCGGGGCGCGCCACGGCCGAGCAGTTCCAGTTGTTCCAGCGCTATCAGGCGGCGCGCCACGGCGACGGCGACATGGCGACGATGAGTTTTTATGACTATCGCGCCATGGTGGAGGATACGCCGATCGAGACCTTCATCGTGGAGTTCCGCGATCCCGACGATCGGATGGTGAGCGCGTGCCTGGCCGACCGGCTGGGGGACGGTCTGTCGGCGGTCTATTCATTCTTCGCTCCCGCGCTGGAGCGGCGGTCGCTGGGGACGCATGCGATCCTTTGGCTGATCGAGCGGGCGAGGTCGCTGGGACTGCCGTACGTGTATCTCGGCTACTGGGTGCCGGAGAGCCGCAAGATGGCGTACAAGTCGCGCTTCCGTCCGGCAGAGGTGCTGGCGGGCGGGGCATGGCGGATGCTGACGGACGCCGACGCAGGCGATGGCGTGGGTGCGGGACGCGAGGCGCTGGTGCCGGAGAGTGCGGACTGATTGGACCGCCGCGGCGTCAGACGCGGTTACGGGATTTGTCCAGGGCCAAACACGCGCAATAACCTCACGTCACCGGCGGTCTCGTCGCTGCCGGTGTCGGTTGACTTCATAGAGCGCTCGGTAGCCACCGCCACAGGGTAATTCGCGCATACCCGAATGCCGGCCGACCGGGTTGCGGCAAGGGTGTCCCGCGGCCGGTTGATCGCCGTTCGGATCGCCTTCAGCCGGCGCCGCGCTACCAGCCCTGAACCTGGTTGAGTGAGCCAGCGGCGGTTCCGCGATGTCTCGGTCCCGGCACCGGACGGCGATTTCGCATCGATGAACGAGGCCAAGCAGTATGCTGTGCTGTATCCCGGCCGAGCCCGGCGCATCCGGGCGGAGGGCGGCCTGCTGGCGCGGCTCGACTACGGCCCACCCGAGCCGCACGTCGTCGACGCGATCGTCAACGGCACGAGCCCGATCCTACGCGCGCTCGACCGGGAACCTGCCGTCGGTGCCACGGCATGAGACACCGCATCGCGAAGACAAGGGGACGGCCGCGCGACAATGCCGCGATGGAAACCGAACGCTGCGCCGGCGGGTCATGACGGCAATGGATGAACTGCGCTAGCCTTGCCGTCGGCGGATTGCGCCGGGAGCTGCCGCGGTGCGCGCCGCGCGACAATGAACAACATCCGCGCGGTCCCGGCCGCCGGAGTCCAAGGGAGGGGACGGCGATGTCGTTGCAACTGTGGAGCCGGTGTCTCGCGCTTCTGTCGGCCTGCCTGCTCGCCGCTACGGCGGCGACCGCCGAGCAGCGGGCGCCTGCGGGCCGCGCCGTCATCGCCTGGCACGTGACCATCGCGCCGAGCTGGTTCGATCCGTCCAGCGCGCCGCCGCAGATCACGCCGTTCGGCATGATGTATGCGATCCACGATGCGCTGGTGCGTCCTTATCCGGGACAGAAGATGGGGCCGAGCCTCGCCGAATCATGGACCGAGAGCGAGGACGGCCTGACCTATGAATTCAAGCTCCGCCCGAACCTCAAATTCCACAACGGCGATCCGTTGACCACCGACGATGTCGCCTTCAGCTTCGAGCGCTACCACGGCGCGGCCGCGAAGACCCTGCACGAGCACGTCAAGCGGGTCGAAATTGTCGATCCGCGCGTCGTGCGGTTCCACCTCGATGCGCCTTGGCCCGACTTCATGACGTTCTTCGGCACCACCGCCAGCGCCGCCGGCATCGTGCTGCCGAAGAAATACCTCACCGAGATCGGCGACGATGCGTTCAAGCAACGCCCGATCGGCGCGGGGCCGTATAAGTTCGTCTCCACCAGGCCGGGCATCGAGGTCGTGCTCGAAGCGTTCCCCGACTACTGGCGGCGCGTGCCGAACGTGAAGACGCTGGTGATGCGCAGCGTCCCCGAGGCCACCACGCGTGCGCTGATGGTGCAGACCGGCGAGGCGGACATCGCCTACGCGCTCGACGGCC
The DNA here is from genome assembly GCA_025452005.1 of Acetobacteraceae bacterium. Taxonomy (GTDB): domain Bacteria; phylum Pseudomonadota; class Alphaproteobacteria; order Acetobacterales; family Acetobacteraceae; genus JAMXLO01. The sequence goes on from JANWJK010000303.1 coordinate 48,957, forward strand.
CCGATGCCGAAGGACTGCAGAAGGCGGGTGTCCAGATCGTGGCGACCAAGCACGCTTCGATCTTCTGGATCGAGTTCGCCAAGCAGTGGGACCCGAAGTCGCCGTGGCACGATCCACGGCTCCGGCAGGCGGTGAATTTCGCGCTCGACCGCAAGGCCATCAACCATGCGGCGTGCCTGGATTTCTGCCCACCGGCCGGCGTGATCGTGCCGCGGGTGATGGAGTTCGCCCTGCAGGTCGAGCCGCCGCCGTACGATCCGGCGAAGGCGAAGCAACTGTTGGCCGAGGCAGGCTATCCCAACGGCATCGATGCCGGCGACTTCGCCGCGATCCCCGGCTTCCCGACAGTGGCGGAAGCGGTCGTCAATGACCTCAACGCGGTCGGCATCCGTGTCAGGTTCCGCCAGATGGAGCGCGCGACGTTCTATGCGAACTGGCTGGAGAAGAAACTGCCGGCGCTCTACATGACGGCGTCGGGCAACTCGGGCAACTCCGGCAGCCGGGTCGAGTCGTTCATCTGGTCGAAGGGCAGCTACGCCAATGGCGGCTATCCCGACATCGACGAACTGTTCCTGCGCCAGGCCGGCGAGCGCGACAACGCGAAGCGCGAAGCGATGCTGGACCAGATCCAGCAGATGTCGATCGACCGCGTGATGTTCGCACCGATCATGGACCTGCGCGCGCTGAACGGCATCGGTCCGCGGGTGACGAAGCACACGATCACCGACGTGTGGATGAGTCCGTTTCCGTCGTACGAGGACATGGAGATCAAGGACTGAGCGAAGCGGACGTCCGCGTCCCGCTCAATCGATCACGGCAATCGCGTTGATTTCGACGAGACAACGCGGATCGGTCGCCAGCCGGACGACCTGGACCGTCGTCGTCGTGGGCTTGGCCCCACCGAAATATTCCGCCCACACACGATTGAGCGCGTCCTGATCGCTGAGATCGGTGACAAAGCGATCGGCGGTGACGATATCGGCAAAGCTTGCGCCGACCGCCTGCAAGCCGCGTTGGAGATTGTCGAGCGCCGCCCGCGCCTGCCCCTCCATATCCGAAGGCATGGCGTCGAACTCTTCCGGCCGATGCGGATGGTGATGATAGACCGGAGCGGCGGTGACGCCGGCCAGGTAGACGGTTGTCCCGCCGCGCACCTTGATCGCCGGCGCATAGGGCATCCACAGATCGGGGGCGTCGGGCCAATGCACATGCTCGATGATCTTGGGCATGGGGCGTCCTTTCGCGACGTTGACGGGCTGCGCGCCAAGGGCAGCATGAGAAGCGCCCGTAGGGCAAGCGGCCTTGCGGGTACGGGAGCCTTGTCGCCTCGTCCTTGCATTCTTACCTTCGGTACATGGGGTGCGGCCGGTTTGAATTGGAACCACGGATGAACACGGATCAGAGGACGAGCCGTCTTATACCAATCCGCGTTGACGTTGACTCTCCGGGGTTGCGAATCGCTCGGCGCTTCGAATCGATAGCCGCGGGGCGATTGTCGCCCAAGGGGGCATCGGATGAGCGCGGCGATCCCAATCAC
>JANWJK010000304.1 GCA_025452005.1 Acetobacteraceae bacterium
AGGATGTCGCCGGCCGCTACCGTTGTGCGGAACTGAACGCCGAGTTGACCGTGGTCGATGCCGGCGGCGTGCTGTATGGCGGATTCTCCGGTTTCCTGGGACAAGGACGCATGGAAACCCTTGGCGCGGTCGGCGGCGACGTCTGGGTGCTGCCGTGTCCGCGCGCGCTGGACCACACCCCGCCCGGCGATTGGACGCTGGCCTTCCGCCGCGACGCATCGGGCCGGGTCTCCGGTGTCGAGGTGGGCTGCTGGCTGGCCCGCCGCCTGACCTATGATCGGCTCGCGTGATGACCGATTTCACCGGCGACGTCGTGCGTCTCGCGCGCGAGCTGATCGCGCTCGATAGCCGCAGCTTCGTCTCCAACCTCACGGTCGCCGACAGGGTGGAAGCCGCACTCCCCGGCTTCGAGATCGAGCGCATCGACTACACCGACGATGCCGGCGTGGCGAAGCGGGCGCTGGTGGCGCATCGCGGCCCGATGCGCGGGATCGCGCTGTCCGGTCATATGGACACGGTGCCCGACACCGGTTGGCAGGAGGATCCGTGGTCGGCCCGGCTCGGCGCCGATGGCATCCTGCATGGTCTCGGCAGCACCGACATGAAAGGCCCGGTCGCCGCCGCCATTGTCGCGGCCCGCGCGCTGCCCGACAGCGTGCCCGTCACGCTGCTGATCACCACCGACGAGGAGACCACCAAGCAGGGCGCCCGGCTGATCGCCCAGACGTCGGATCTGGTGCGGCGGGTGAAGCCGCACGGCATCATCGTGGTGGAACCCACCGCCCTCGCACCGGTGCGCGGACACCGCAGCCACATCGCCTTCACCTGTGTCGCGACCGGCGTGCAAGCGCACAGCAGCACCGGCCGCGGACGCAATGCCAACTGGGAGCTGATCCCGTTCCTGATGGAGATGAAGGGCGTGTTCGAACGGCTGCGCAGCGACGCCAGCCTGCAGGACGCGAACTACGATCCGCCGTTCAGCGACTTCAACATGGTCATCGACAACCACGGCGCGGCGATGAATGTGACCGTGCCGAAGGCCACCGCGCGCATCAAGTTCCGTTACTCAGCCAAGGTCGATCCTTCGCCCGTGATCCAGGCCGTGTACGGCGCGGCCAGCCGCTTCGGCGTCGCTGTGAGCGAGGCGCGCGAGGGCTTCCCGCCGGAACTTCCGGCTGATCATCCGCTGGTCCGCCGCTGCGTCGATCTGGTCGGCAAGCCGGCCGGCACCGCGCCATACGGCACCGACGCCTCCGAACTCCAGGCGATCGCGCCCTGCGTCGTGCTCGGACCAGGCGACATCGCGGAAGCCCACACGCCGACCGAGAAGGTGCGGGTGGCCGACCTCGCCGCCGCGGTGCCGATCCTCATGGCGCTGGCGGAACGCTCAGCGGAGGGCTGACGCAAGGCCGTCGTTGGCAAGCAGCACATAGTCCGGCGAAGCCTCGCCGCGATTGGCCGCGCCAAGGTCGCGCGCGATGCGGTCGGCGATGGCGATGCGATAGTGCATCCCGTCCCAGTAATTGTCGTCCACGCTGGTGATCGGGCTCTGCCGCATGAAATCGACCGCGATCGCGTTCGGCACGCGCGCCGCCAGCGCGGCCACGCGCTGCTTGCATTCGCGCCACGCCGCCGCGCCAGGAGCGTCGGATGGCGGCATCACCTTCTGGTTGTACGGCACGAAGAACAGGATCTTGCGCGTGTCGGCGGCAAACGCCGACAGGTCGGTGTACAGCCGATCGATCGCCGGATATTTCCAGACCGCGGGATAGCGGCCGCGCTCGGCGGTCGGCACGATCGGTGGGTCGTTGCGCAGGTGCATCGCGACGCGCGCAGGATCGTACTCGCTGTCGGGCGGGACGAAGCTCGTATAGCCGTCGCTGCCATAGACCTGGCGCTTGATGTCGAACAGGAGGCCGAACATCTTGCCGGCCTCCTGCACCGCGTAGAGGTTGAACATCTCGCGATAGCCGCGCCACAGGCTGCCGTCGTACATCCACGCCGGGAACGGGCGCGGTGTGAATTTTTCCTCCGTCACGCCGGGGCCGCACTGGCTGATGTCGATCCCGACCAGCACGAGCCGCGCGGCAGGATGTGCCTTGCGGAACACCGCCATCAGTCGCGACTGCTCGTACGCCGTGGCGGCGTTCATCGCGAGATTGACGAAGCGCGCGCCGAATTCGCGATTCAGCGCCGCGGGCCGCAACAGCCGGCTGCTCGACGTTCCGAATATCGCGCTATCAAACTTGTCCGAGCGCGCCAGCGACGGAAAGGCGAAGCGCGCATTGGATGCCTGCGGCACGCGATCGGCAGGAGGCGACAGCGGCAGCGTGTCGAACGGGTCCACCAGTACGACGAAGGCGTAGATCACCGCCACCGCCAGCACCGCGGTGCCCGCGGCGAGGCGGAAGAAGCGCCGCCAGTCAGAATTGGAAGTAGATGAAGACATTCGGCAACCGGCCACCGACCAGCAGCAGCAGATACGCAAGAGCGGCGCCCGACGGCACCGCGAGCCACGGCCTGGGCCGCAGCCTCTGCAAGGCCGCCTCCTGGCTGGTAGGGCCGAGCAGCGCGACCGCCGCGCCGCCGATCAGCGCGGCGACGTATTCGCGATCGAGCGCGATTTCGCCCACGCCATGGCTCCCGATCATCGACAGCAGCACGTCGCCGGCGGTGGCGAAGTCAGCCGCGCGGAACAGCACCCAGCAGGCCATGACGAACAGCAGCGTCACGGCCCAGGCGATCGGGGGCGGCAGGCGTAGACCCCGGCCCTGCCAGACATGGTTCACGGCCAGTGCGGCGCCGTGCAGTCCGCCCCAGGCGACGAATGTCCAGTTGGCACCGTGCCACAGTCCGCCGAGCAGCATGGTGGCAATGACGTTGGCCGCCTGGCGCAGCGCGCCGCAGCGATTGCCGCCGAGAGGGATATAGAGATAGTCGCGCAGGAAGCGCGACAGCGTCATGTGCCAGCGTCGCCAGAAGTCGCGGATCGAGCTGGCGCGATAGGGCGCGTTGAAGTTCAGCGGCAGGCGCAGCCCGAACATCAGCGCGAGGCCGATCGCCATGTCGGAATAGCCGGAGAAGTCGAAATAGATCTGCAATGTGTAGGCGGCCGTGGCAATCCAGGCCTCTGTCGCCGACAGCGACGTGGCAACCGCCTTGCCGAACAGCGGATCGGCCACCATCGCCAGCGTGTCGGCCAGCGCCACTTTTTTCGCCACGCCGATCACGAACAGCACGAAGCCGCGCGACAGGTTCTCCCACATCTCCGGGCGACGCGGATCGAGTTCGAACTGGTGGATGATCTCGTTGTGGCGAACGATCGGGCCGGCGATGAGCTGCGGAAAGAACGTGACGAACATGCAGAAGTCGAGAAAGCCGTAGATGTGCCTGTCGCCGCGGCGGAGATCCACCAGATAGGAAATCTTCTGGAACACGAAGAAGCTGATGCCGAGAGGCAGGATCAGGTTCCACGGATGGAACGCGTCGCCCATCAGCGCGGCGGCGGTGCCACGAAAGAAGTCGGCGTATTTGAACAGGCCGAGCACGGCGAGGTTCAGCGCCACGCCGAGGATGGGGATCCACCGTGCATGCGCCACGGCGAACCAGCGGGCGATCAACCAGTTGGCGACGGTCAGTCCGGCGAGCAGCGGGACGAAGCGGACGTCCCACCAGCCATAAAAGAACAACGAAGCGGCCACGATGATCGCCTGTCGCGCGGCACGATGCGCGGCGCACGCATAGTAGAGCACCAGCACGATCGGCAGGAAGCCGCAGATGAATGCCTGGGAGTTGAACAGCATGGAGCTGTGGTCAGCGCCCCCACCCCCAACCTTCCCCGCTTCGCGGGAGAGGGAGTTCGGCGCCGCCCATACTCCCTCTCCCGCGGAGCGGGGGAGGGGCGGGGAGGGGGCGCATGTCCGGGTCTCCCAACCTAATCCAGCGTCTCCAGCAGCCCCGCCATCAGCGCCGCGCGTGGTGCGAGCTGCTGCCACAGTATGTGCTCATGGCTGGCGTGTGCGCCGGCGCCGGGACAGCCAAGACCGTCCAGCGTCGGCACGCCCATCGCCGCGGTGAAGTTCCCATCGGACCCCCCGCCACGGTGCTGGCGCGGCAGCGCGATCCCCACCGTCTCGGCGATGCCGCGCGCCCTGTCGTACAGCGCGAGGATGCCGGGCGCCTCGGTGTAGGGCGGACGGTTCATGCCGCCCTCCACCACCACGCGGCAGCCAGGTGTCAGCGCCGTGCTCTCCAGCAGCGTGCGCTCCATGTGCGCGCCGTCCTCGACCGAGTTCACCCGCAGATCGATCTCGCATCCGGCGTCAGGTGAGATCACGTTGGGCCGCGACCCGCCCCACACCGGGGCGGCGTTCAGCGTGATGCCGCGATCGAGGTCGACCATGCCATGGATTCGCACGATCTGCCGCGCCAGCTCGACCACCGCCGATGCCCCCTCCTCGAACGCGCCACCGGAATGCGCGCCGCGGCCTTCCACCCGCATGACGAACCGCCCGACGCCCTTGCGCGCGGTGACGCAGGCGCCGCCATGGCCGGCGGGCTCCGGGATCAGCGCGCAGGCGGCCTGCGCGGCCTCCCGCTCGATCCATTCGCGCGAGGTGGGGCTACCCACCTCCTCGTCCGGCGTCAGCAGCAGCACGATCGGCCGCTTGGTCATCACCTTCTGGCGCAGGATCGAACGCACCGCGTGGAATGCGAGGAAGCTGCCGGCCTTCATGTCGTAGATGCCCGGCCCGTGCGCCTTCGCGCCGTTCACCTGATACGGCATGTCGCCCAGCGTGCCGTGCGACCACACCGTGTCGAGATGGCCCGCCACCAGCACTGGCTTGCCCTCGCCCGGGGTGCGCGCGATCAGGTTGTCGCCGAAGCCGTCGCGACCCGGGATGCGGGTGAGCGCTGCCCCCGCCCGTGCCAGCTCGCCCTCAGCCAGGTCCATCAGCCGGTTGACCGAGGCGGGGTCCGTGGTGGGGGTCTCCATCGCCACCCAGGTGGCCAGCTCGGCCAGGAGCTCGTCGGAGCTTCCCACATTCGTGTGCGGCATCGGTCTGTCCCGGACGGTTGGGGGATGGCGGCTGTCTGCACCGGATCGGGTGGGTTGTCCACGGACCGCCTTGCCTGGCGCGGGCGTTCAATCCTCGTCGAGGATCTTGAGGTGCTCGACCAGCACCTTCTGCCGGTTCGAACGGTGCGGTGACGCCGTCATGTCGACGATCGCATACGGCACCAGCCTGGCCGGATCGATGCCGTGCCTGGCGATCTCCTCGCGGCCGGGCAGGAACGCGCAGTTCTCCTCGTCCACGACGCGGACGACGATCAGCGTGTAGTCGGGGTGGAAATCGACCCGGACGATGGGGCCGCCGATTGAAACGTCCTTGTCCGGGTCGTAGGCCGACATCGGTTCGTTGCGGTCGTCCTTGCACGCGACGATCTGCGCCGGGTCAGGGCCGTACAGCAGGTCATCGAGCTTCCAGGCGTTGCCTTGGCGGGCGAAGCCGAGTGTGAGCTCGCTGTGCGCCGTGGTGCCTGGGGGCGGCCCGTTGGGCACCTGCCTGCCTGGCGGAAAGGTCTTGGACACCACGGTCAGCAGCTCGGCCTTGTCGCCGGCTGCGTTGATCGTGGCGTGGCGGACCTCCATCGTGTCGGGAATGGTCGCCTTCGCCATCACCAGGAATTCCTGGCGGTCCTTCGCCGTCTTCATCTCTTTCTGCGCGCGGGCGCGGGTCTCGGCACTGCGAAACGCCAGCGCCTCGGTCAGCTTCCCGGCGGCGATCGCCTTGTTGTAGTCGTCGTACAGCGCCAGCAACTGCTGCTGTAGCGCCGGGTCGAGCGGCTTGGCATGCGATCGCGGCGCGGCAAGCAACAGGGCCAGAACGACGCAGCAAAGGCGCATGGGGACTTCCTCGGGTGTTCCGCGATGGCGGCATACCACGCCGGGACGGCGGACCCGCAGTTGATTTGCCCGCTTCCTTCGCCCAGAAAGCGGCCCGCACATCGGCAGGACTCCACATGACGACCGGCACCTTCTTCGAGGATCTGCACATCGGCCAGACCGCCAGTCTGGGCAAGACCATCACCGAGGCCGACATCCTGCTCTATGCCGCCGTCTCCACCGACACGAACCCGATCCACATCGATGCCGAAGCGGCGAAGCAGTCGATCTTCGGTGAGCGGATCGCCCACGGCATGCTCAGCGCCGGCCTGATCAGCGCGGTGCTCGGTACGCGGCTGCCGGGGCCCGGCTCGCTCTATATGCGCCAGTCGCTGCGGTTCGCCGCCCCGGTCAAGATCGGCAACACGGTGAGGGCGACCGTTACGGTCACCGCACTCAACGCGGAGAAGAAGCGGGCCACGCTCAGCACGGTCTGCACGGTGGGCGACGAGGTGGTGATCGAGGGCGAGGCGTACGTCCAGGTCCCGTCGCGCGGCGCGTGATGCGGATCTTCCACGACTGGCGGGAGCTGCCCGCGGATGCGCGTGGCGCCACCGTGGCACTGGGCAATTTCGACGGCGTGCATCGCGGGCACACCGAGGTGATCAAGGCCGCACATGCGGCGCGGCCGAAGGTGCCGCTGGGGGTGCTGACCTTCGAGCCGCACCCGCGCGAGCACTTCCGCCCCGACGATCCGCCGTTCCGGCTGACGCTGTCCGCCGAGCGGGCGGAGGCGCTGGCGGCGCTGGGCGTTGCGCTGATCTACGAGCTCCGCTTCGACCACGAATTCAGCCTGATGACCGCCGAGGACTTTGTCGGCGAGGTGCTGCACAAGGGCCTCGGCGCGCGGCACCTGGTGTGCGGTCCGGACTTCGCGTTCGGCCGGCGGCGTGGCGGCGGCACCGACTTCCTGGCGAAGCGGGCCGAGGCGCTTGGCATGGGGCTGACGCTGGTGCCGCTGCTGGCCGACGGCGCCGGCCCGATCTCGGCGACGCGTATCCGCCGGGTGTTGCAGGACGGCTACCCCGAGCGTGCCACCGCCGATCTGGGCCGCCCCTGGACCATCCGCGGCGTGGTGGCGCATGGCGACGCACGCGGCCGGACCATCGGCTTTCCCACCGCCAACATCGCGCTCGGTCGGCATCTGGAACCGGCGCGCGGGGTTTACGCCGTGACGGCGCGCCTGCCCGACGGGCAATGGTATCGCGGCGTGGCGAATATCGGCCGGCGGCCGACGGTGAACGAGGGGCCGGAGAGCCGGCTCGAGGTCAACATCTTCGACTTCGATGGCGATATCTACGGCGCGGAGCTGTCGGTGGCGCTGCACGCGTATATCCGCGAGGAGCGGCGCTTCCCGGGCCTCGACGCGCTGAAGTCGCAGATCGCGGCCGATGCCGGCGAGGCCAGGCGGTTGCTGGAGAGGGCGTAGCGCTATCGGTTGCGCGGGATGCGGACGGTGAATTCGCTGTGCTCGCCGACCCGGCTGTCCACGGTGATCGTCCCGCCGTGCCGTTGCGTAATGATGTCGTAGCTGATCGACAGGCCCAGGCCGGTGCCTTCGCCAGCCGCCTTGGTGGTGAAGAACGGCTGGAACAGCCTGTCCCGGTTCTCGTCGGGAATGCCGACGCCGTTGTCCCACACCCGGATCTCCACCGCATCGCCCAGATCGCGCGTCGCCACCTTGAGCACCGGTTCGAAGCCGGGACCCGCCGCATCTCGCTGCCGGGCGCGCGCGGCATAGCAGCCGTTGCTGAACAGGTTCAGCAGCACGCGCGTCACGTCCTGCGGCACGAGCTCGATCGGTGCGATGCCGGCGCCGAGATCACGCTGTAGCGTTATGTTGAAGTTTTGATCCTGGGCGCGCGCACCGTGATAGACGAGGTTCAGCGCCTCCTCCACCAGTGTGTTGAGATCGACGGTCCGCTGCTCGCCCGTACCTCCGCGCGAATGGTCCAGCATGCCGCGCACGATGCCGTCGGCGCGCTGGCCGTGTTTGGTGATCTTCTCGAGATTGCTCGTGAGCAACCCCACGATCTGGTCGATTTCACTGCGTGCGTCCTCGCCGAGCGCCGGCACTGCGGGCGCGATCGCCTGCTTCAGTTCGTCCAGCAGTTCGACCGACAGGATGGAGAAGTTGTTGACGAAGTTCAGCGGGTTCTTGATCTCATGCGCGATGCCTGCTGTGAGTTGGCCCAGCGAGGCCATCTTCTCCGCCTGCACCAGGCTGGCCTGCGCGGCCTTCAGGTCGCGGAGCGCAGTCTCGGCCGCGTCGCGCGCGGCGCGGATTTCCGCCTCGCTGCGCTTGCGTTCGGTGATGTCGGCGTAGATCAGCACGAAGCCGCCGCCGGGCACCGGGTTGTGACGGACCTCGATGACGCGGCCGTCGGGACGGGTGCGTTCGAGAGCGTAGTGTTCCCCGGCACGCTCCTGGAAACGGCGAAGCTGGTCCTCCGGAGCGACGCCCGGGCCGAATTCGCCGCGTTCCGTCAGATAGCGGATATAGTCGGCATAGGTTCGCCGCTCCACGAGGATCGCGTCGGGCACGTCGAGCAAGTCGAGGAACCGATGGTTCCACGCCACCAGGCGCGGGGTCTCGTCGAACATGGCAACGCCATCGCCCATGTTCTCGAAGGTGATCCGTAATTCGGCCTGACGTTGCGCGAGTTCGTCGGTGCGGGCGCGCAACTCGCCCAACAGGCGCGCATTTTCGATGGCGATCACGGCCTGGGCGGCGAAGTTTTGCAGCAGCGCGATCTGCTTGTCGGAGAACGGCCGCACCTCGCGGCGAGCAGACGCGATCATGCCAAGCAGCGCATCGTCCCGGCGCAGCGGGACGAACAGCACGGTGCGGATGCCTTCACGCTCGGCAGCGCTGCGGAACACCGGATGATCGACCTGCGCTGCATCGGCGACGTGAACGAAGGGTCTGCCGTCAATCAGCGGCCGGCTCGCCGGCGACCCGGCAGCCGGGTAGCCGTGCTGCAGCACTCGGGCAAATTCGTCGGACAGGCCATGCTCCGCGACCGAGCGGAAGTGCTCGCCGTCATAGAGTTCCAGGCTCCCATAGACGACATCGCAGAGGCTGTGCGCCTTCTCAAGGATCGCGTCGAACACCGGCGCCAGATCGCCGGGCGAGCCGTTGATCACCTGAAGCACTTCGGCGGTCGCAGTCTGCTGCTCAAGTGCCTCCCGCTGTTCCGTCAGCAACCGCGCGTTCTCGATGGCGATGACCGCCTGGTCGGCGAATGTGGTGATGAGTTCGACCTGCCGCTCGGTGAACTCGGCCACCATCGTTCTGGCCAGCGCGAGGACGCCAATCAATTCGCCGTCGCGCAGCAGCGGCACCCCGAGCATCGAACGCGCGCTGTTGAGCTCGGCCTGGTCCTTGGGGTTGTAGTCGGGGTCGTGCAGCGCGTCGAGGATCTGCACCGCGCGCTTCTCCCGCATGGTGCGTCCGACGACGGTATCGGCGCCGGCGGCGATCGGTGTGCTGCGCTCGTACGCCTCGTACTCGGGCCGGTTGTTGTGACCTGCCTCGAAATGACATTTGCCGTCGCGATAGCGATACAGGATCGCCCGTTCGGCCTGGCACAGGTAGACCGCACTCGTGAGCACGGTCTGCAGCACGGTGTTGAGGTCGAAGGCGGATCGGCTGATGACCTTCAGCACATCGCTGGTCGCGGTCTGGTATTCGAGCGACTCCTGGAGATCGGCAGTGCGCAGGCGCAATTCCGTGAGCAGGCGCGCGTTCTCCATCGCGATCACCGCCTGGGCGGCGAAGTTCTCCAGCAGCGCGATCTCCTTCCCGCCGAACGGGCGAACTTCCACGCGGAATGCGCTGATGCAGCCAAGCAGCGCGCCATCCTTGCGCAGCGGCACCCAGAGGCTGGACCGCACCCGCGTGTTCTCGATGGTGCCGCGCGTCAGCCCATGCTCCGGATCGACCGCGGTCGCTGCGAAATCCGCGACGTGGACTATGGGTTCGCCGTCCACCAGCCTTTGCAGGAAGACATTGGGACGGAACGGCGTGGCGAGGTACGCGGCAACACCCTCGGGGTGGCCGTGTCCGGCAACTGCCCTGAAATGCTCACCGTCATAGACCAGCAACGAGCCGATGACGGCACCGCAAAGGCTGTGCGCCTTCTCCAGGATCGCGTCGAACACCGGCGTCAGGTCACCGGGCGAGGCGTTGATCACCTGCAGCACCTCGGCGGTCGCTGTCTGCTGCTCGAGTGCCTCGCGCAGCTCGGTGATCAGCCGCGCGTTCTCCATCGCGATCACCGCCTGGGTGGCGAAGTTCTCCAGCAACGCGATTTCCTTGTCCGAGAACGGCCGGACCTCCAGTCGGGCGGCGCTGATGATGCCTAGCAGGACGCCGTCCTTGCGCAGCGGCACGGATAGCCCGGTGCGCAGGCCCAATTCGGTGAAGAGGCGAAGCCGCGCCTCGACACCAGGCTCCGACGGGACCGCGTGCATGTCAGGGACGTGGAACAGCCGGTCGCCGCGGATGAGCGCCTGATGACCGACGCCAGGCGGGAACGGCTCGCGAACCAGCGCCGCGTATTGCCCGGGATAGCCGCGGGTGGCCACAGTCCGGAACACCGTGCCATCGTAGAGCATCAGACTCCCGATGGCCGCGCCGCAGAGGCTGTGCGCCTTCTCCAGGATCGCGTCGAACACCGGCGCCAGATCGCCCGGCGAGGCGTTGATCACCTGCAGCACCTCGGCGGTCGCGGTCTGCTGCTCCAGCGCCTCGCGCTGCTCGGCCATCAGTCGCGCGCTCTGCATCGCAATCACCGCCTGGGCGGCGAAGTTCTCCAGCAATGCGATCTGCCTCTCCGAGAACGCACGCACTTCCTGGCGATAGACCGAGATGTAGCCGAGAAAGTTATCGCCCTTGATAAGCGGCACAAGGACAGAACTGCGCGCGCCGCCCAGATCGACGATCGCCCGAGCGTCGGGATAACCGGCCCGATAGCGCTCTCGGTCCTTCATATCCAGGACGTGGACCGGATGCTTCGTACGAATCGCCTCCGCGACTATACCGTTGGGTACCAATGATGGCGGGATCGATGCCCGGTGTGCGGCGTAGGCTGTCGGCACGCCGCGCTGAGCCACTGAATGCAGGCGATCGTCGTCGAATGTGTAAAGCGAACCGAACGCCGCCTCGCACAACCGCATCGCCTTTTCCAGGATCGCATCGAACACCGGTGTCAGGTCGCCGGGTGAGGCGTTGATGACGCCAAGCACTTCGGCGAGCGCTGCCTCGCGCGCAAGCGCCGCATCCCTCTCGGCACGGTACGCATCGACCTGCTGCTGCAATGCTGCGTTTGCCCGCCGAACGTCCGCCTGCGTCTCGTCGTGCAGCGTCATTCGAGGACGACCTGGATGCCGCTGTCGCCGGCCAGCAGCCGCTTCAGATGAAAGCCGACGAGGCCGTCGCTGCTGTCGCGTCCCAGCAAGGCCGCGAACGCCGGCAGTGCGACAGGATCGGATGCCTCCACCTTTGCGTACGCAGCGAGGTACTCTTCGGTCAGCACGTGCGCGTGCCGCGCCGCGGTCAGCGGCTCGTGCGCCGGCACGGCCTCGCTCCGGCCGCGCAGCAGCACGCTTCCGACCGGACGGCCGCAAAAGCCGGCGATGCGCTCCACCACGCTGCCACTGACGCAGATGCGCGTGCCGAGTTGCTTGTTGGCCGCTTCGAGCCGTGCGGCGATGTTGATGGTGTCGCCGTAGGCCGTGTAGTCGAAGAACCGGCCGCCGCCGAAGTTGCCCACCAAAGCCGGCCCAGTATGGATCCCGAAGCGGGTCGCGCCGATCTCGACGCCCTTGTCGCGCCAGCGCGCCCGGAATTCCTCGGCATGCGCGTCCAGTGCCAGCGCGCAGGTTACCGCGCGTTCGGCATGATCGGGCTGGTCGGTGGGAGCACCGAACAGGATATTCATCCCGTCGCCGATGATCTTCACCAGCGCGCCGCCGTGATCGAACACGATCCCGGTCATGCCGGCAAAGTAATCGTTCAGCAGCGGCCCGATCGTCGCAGGCGGGAGACGTTCCACCAATGACGTGAAATTGGTGACGTCGGTGAACATCGCGGTGATGTCGCGGCGCTGAGCGCCCAGATCGATTTCATCCGTATCCGCCGCGAGTATCTCGACCAGGCTCGGCGAGAAGTACCGGGCAAGCTGCGCGCGGGCGCGTTCCGCCGCCTGCTGCCGCAGTCGATAGCCCAAAGTGATCGCGCGGTTGCGCAGGGTCTTCTCGATCGTCGTCTCGAGGTCGGTGAAGTCGATCGGCTTGGTGAGGAAGTCGAAGGCGCCGCGGTTCATCGCGGTGCGGATGTTGACCATGTCGCCATAGGCCGAAACAATGACGGTGGCGAGGTGGTCATCGCGTTCCTGGAGCCGGCCGAGCAGTGTCAGCCCGTCCATCCGTGGCATGTTGATGTCGCAAAGGACCATGTCGAATTCGGAGGCGTCGGCCAGCATCGCCAGTGCGTGCACGCCGTCGCTCGCGAACGCGAAGCTGAGCTGTCCTTCGCGAATCTGTCGGCGGAAGCGCTGGACGATCAGCAGTTCGAGGTCGGGCTCGTCATCGACCACCAGAATCCGGGCCGTCATCCGCTTCCCCCTCCCCGGATGGCGAGTGCACGGCGATCGTGACCGTTTCGCCGAGTGACGGCAAGCTGGCTTCAGGCGGGCACGAGCGGGGCGTGCAGCCGGGTTCCCTTGCAGATGATGCCGCCGCGGTCGCC
>JANWJK010000305.1 GCA_025452005.1 Acetobacteraceae bacterium
CGCGGTGTTCCGCACCAGCCTTCATTCGCGCCGCCGGCACGATCCAGACGGCCGCCCGCAGGTCGATTTCGCGCCACTGGGCACCGATCACCTCGCCGGTGCGCGCTGCAGTCAAGATGGTGAACTCAAGCGCCCGTTTTGCAATGCCTTCCTGACCGCGCAGCTGGGCCATGAAGGCACCGATCTCCTGCCAGGGCAGGGCGGGATGGTGCATGACCCTGGCAATCTTGCCAGGGGCTGGTAGAAGCTTGCCCAGATGGCCGCGCCAACGTGCGGGGTTCTCCCCGACGCGCCAGCCGTGCGCTGTCGCATAGTCGATCACCTGCTCGATGCGCCCGCGCAACCTCGCGGCGGTCTCTGTCTTCGTGTGCCAGATCGGCGCCAGAACCTGCATTACGTCGGCGGTGGTAATTGCGGTGACTGGCAAGGAGCCAATCTGCGCGCACGCCAGATCGAGAGTTTGGCCCCACTGCCAGCGATGCTTTTCGTTTCGCCATGCCGCCTCGTGTGCGGCGAGGTATTTGTCTGCCACCTGCCTGAACATAATCGCATTGGCAGACGCGGCTGCCGCGGCCTTCGACTGCCGGCGCTGCTCGATCGGGTCTGTGCCATGGCGCACGGCTGCTCGGCAGCGCGCCGCAGCTTCGCGAGCCTCAGCCAGCGACACGTCAGGAAACGGACCGAGGCCCATCTGCCGCTGTCTGCCACTCCCGGTGTACCGGTAAAGCCAGGACCGGTGCTCCGCGTCCCGCACCTGGAACCAGAGACCACCGCCGTCGCCGTAGCGGCCGGGTGCGGTGAGTGCCTTGAGCTTCAATGCGGTAAGCTTGCCGCCCGCCATTTCGGCCTCCGCCAACCAGCCCACACGGGCCAGCCATCAATCTAGCCCACAGTAGCGGTGCGGATTAAAGCGGTCAATTACGGACCAAGACGAACAACCCTTGTTCTAACTGTTCGGAAGAACTAGCATTTCCGGATGGTGGCGAACAACGACGGTCATCCGTTTGGTGGACCTTGGCTCCACCAGATCAGTAAGCCCGGCAATCCGCTGGTGGTCCCGCGTGATCTGGGCCATATGCGCACGCATGGCGATCACCGGAGATATCAACCCATCCTACCAACAGCGCATCGTCGGCATCCGGACCCGCGGTCTGGCCGTCCTACTCGCGCTGTTAGCCTGCTGGAGTCTCCCGGCGGCCGCGCTGGAGAGCGCACCGGTCACCAGTGCGAGGGCCACCGCGACCCTGGTCTCCGAGGTCGATGCGATCGTACCGGGCACCACATTCCGCATCGGTCTACGGCTGCGATTGGCGAGCGGCTGGCATACCTACTGGCAGAACCCAGGCGACGCCGGTGTGGCACCCGAGCTGTCGCTCGACCTGCCGCACGCGGCGACCGCCGGCCCGATCGCCTGGCCGGTGCCGCGGCGCGTGCCCGAGGGGCCGCTGATGACCTATGCCTACACTGGCGATATGCTGTTGCCGGTCACCGTCACCCCAGCGCCGGAGGGTGGCGCAAGTATCAAGGCCCATGCGAACTGGCTGGTGTGCAGCGAGATCTGCGTCCCTGAAGAGGGTGACTTCCAGCTCGATCTGCCCGTCGGTGCCGCCACCCCGTCGGCGCAGGCACCGCTGTTCGCGGCGGACGACCGGCGGACAGCGCGCCCCTCGCCCTGGCATGCGGTCGTCGGCCAGGACGGGACGCTATGGGTGCAGGGACCCGAGCTGACCCCTGCCAGCGTGGTGGACGCCTGGTTCATTCCCGATTCTCAGGGGACCATCAAGGACAGCGCGGCTCAGCCGCTGACCGTATGGCAGGGCGGTTTCACGCTGGCGCTCCGGCCAGGCGAGGCATTCCGGGCGGATGACGGGCTGTCGGGCATCCTGTCGATCCGTGACCGCAGCGGCCTTGAGACCGACGTCGCGTTGCGGGCTGCCGCCGGCGCCGTGCCCCCGAAGCCGCCGACAATGAAGCTGGGGCGCATGCTCGGGCTGGCATTCCTCGGCGGGCTGATCCTCAACCTGATGCCATGCGTGTTCCCAGTGCTGGCCCTGAAAGTGGTCGGGCTCGCCGGAGCGGCGCGTGGCAAGGCGCGCTGGCAGGGTGTCGCCTACACGGCCGGCGTGCTGATGGCGTTCGCAGCGCTGGGAGCGGCGCTGCTCGCGGCGCGGACGGCCGGCACCGCGGCCGGCTGGGGGTTTCAGTTCCAGTCGCCGGTGTTCGTTGCCGCCATGGCGTGGCTGCTGTTCGCCGTAGGACTGAACCTTTCGGGCGTCTACGGCATCGGCACCGGTCTGACCCATACCGGCCATGGCCTCGCCGCGCGCCCGGGCCAGCTAGGCAGCTTCTTCACCGGGCTGCTAACGGTTGTGGTGGCGACGCCATGCACGGCGCCGTTCATGGGGGTCGCCATCGCCGCCGGCCTTGCCGCCCCGCCGGCAGTGACGATGCTGGTATTTCTCGCCATGGGGCTTGGCCTCGCGGCGCCGTTCGCGGTGCTCACGGCCGTGCCGGGCTTGTGGCGCGTGGCCCCGAAGCCCGGGCGTTGGATGGAGGTGCTCCGCCAGGCGCTGGCATTCCCGATGTATGGCGCGAGTGCGTGGCTGGTGTGGGTGGTGAGCCAGGAGGCCGGTCCATCCGGCGTACTGGGCACGGCGGCCGGCCTGGTGCTGCTGGGGTTCGCCGGTTGGGTGCTCGGAATTACCCAGGGCGGCGCGGATCGCGGCCGTCGCATCGGACAGTCAGCCGCCGCCGCTGCCCTGTTGGCCGCGCTGGCGGTACTGAGCGGCATTGCAACCGCGCCAGGGATGGCATCGAGCATGACAGAGGCTGGGGCGGAGCCGTTCAGCGCCGCGCGCCTCGCGACGCTGCGCGCCGAGGGGCGGCCGGTGTTCGTCAACATGACGGCCGCCTGGTGCGTGACATGTCTGGTGAACGAGCGGGTGGCGATCAGCAGCGATGCCGTGCGGCGCGCATTTGCCGACCGCCATGTGACCTACCTGAAGGGCGACTGGACACGCCAGGATCCGCAGATCACCGAGTACCTTCGTGAGAACGGTCGCGATGGCGTGCCGCTGTACATGTACTATCCGGCGCGTGGCCAGCCGGCGGTGCTGCCGCAGATCCTCACCGAGAACATGCTGCTGAGCGAGCTCGAACGCGGCTGAATCGTCTATCCCGCCACCAGCCGGCGCACGATTGCCGCCGCCGCCGCGGTCGACCAGTCGGCGGAGCCTTCCAGTCGCGCACGCTCCTGCCCCTTCGTGTCTATGATCACGCTGGTCGGGATGCCGCGCGCATGCCACGCGCGGGCAGCCGTGCCTTTTGGGTCCAGCAGCACCGGCAACCCGGAGATATCGTGGTCCTGATAGAACGCCTCCACGGCGCGCGCGCCGCCGCGATCGGACGACAGCGGCAGGACGGCGATGTCGTCCGGTGCCAGCGTCTTCGAAAGCGCTGCGAGCGATGGCATTTCGGCGACGCACGGCACGCACCATGTCGCCCAGAGGTTGATCACCATGCCATGGCCGACGAAGTCTGTCAGGCGATGCTCGCTGCCATCGGCCGCCAGGAAGGTGACGTCGGGCGCGGGCACCGGCGGGTCGGTCGGTTGCAGCCCGGTGGCGAGATCGTGCAGTTCCGCGGCGTGCGGTTTGCGCATGCCGAGGCCGGCTTGTAGGGTCCCGGCCGCCGCCAGCATCCGCCGGCGCGTGATTAGTGACATGACGGACCCCCTGACTTGAGCGAGACGCCGGACCAGCGGAACGAGGCCGCCAACCCCCAATGGGGCGGGCGTTTCGCGGCGGGTCCATCCGTGGTGATGCAGGAGATCAATGCGTCCATCGGCTTCGACCGCAAGTTGTGGCGGCAGGACATCCGCGGATCACTGGCGCACGCAGCGATGCTGGCAAAGGTCGGGGTCATCGGGCCACAGGATGAGCAGACGATCCGCGCGGGTCTAGCCGCGATCGGACACGAGATCGAGACCGGCCGCTTCCCGTTCGATGCGGCGCTTGAAGACATCCACATGAACATCGAGGTCCGCCTCACCGACCGCATCGGCGAAGCGGGCCGCCGGTTGCACACTGGGCGCAGCCGCAACGACCAGGTGGCGACCGATTTCCGCCTGTGGGTGCGCGATGCGATCGACGGCCTGACGGCGCAGATCGCCGACGTGATGCGTGCGCTGGCCGATCGCGCCGGGACGTACGCCGCGGATCCGATGCCGGGCTTCACCCATCTGCAGACCGCGCAGCCGGTGACGTTCGGCCATCATCTGCTGGCCTATGTTGAGATGCTGGACCGCGACCGCGGCCGGCTCGCCGATTGCCGCCGCCGGCTGAACCAATGCCCGCTGGGCAGCGCGGCGCTCGCCGGCACGTCGTTCCCGATCGATCGGGCGATGACCGCGAAGGCCCTCGGGTTCGACCGTCCCACGGCCAATTCGCTCGACGCCGTGTCGGACCGCGACTTCGCGCTGGAGTTCCTCGGCGCGGCCGCGATCTCGGCGATGCATCTGTCGCGCTTCGCCGAGGAGATCGTGATCTGGCTCTCGGCGCCCTGGCGGTTCATCCGGCTGTCGGACGCCTTCACCACCGGCAGCTCGATCATGCCACAGAAGCGCAATCCTGACGCGGCCGAGTTGGTGCGGGCAAAGACCGGCCGGGTCACCGGGGCGCTGGTTGCGCTGCTGACCGTGATGAAGGGCCTGCCGCTCGCCTACGCCAAGGATATGCAGGAGGACAAGGAGCCGGTGTTCGACGCGGCCGAGGCCTGGGCGCTATCGCTGGCGGCAATCGCCGGCATGGTGCGCGATATGACGCCGGATACGGCGCGCATGCGCGAATTCGCCGGGTCGGGCTTCGCCACCGCGACCGATCTCGCCGACTGGCTGGTACGCGTGCTGGAGCTGCCGTTCCGCGATGCACACCATGTCACCGGAAGGTTGGTGGCGATGGCCGAAGCGAAGGGGGTCGATCTCGCCGGCCTGCCGCTGGCGGAAATGCAGGCGGAGGAGAAACGCATCACCGCCGAGGTATTTACTGTGCTGACAGTCGAGGCATCGGTTGCGTCGCGGACCAGTCTCGGCGGCACCGCGCCGGCGAACGTCGCGCGCGAGGCAGCGCGCTGGCGGGAAGCTCTCGCGTGAGGGTCGCGCTGCTGTTCGCGCTGGTGCTGGCACTGACGGCATGCGGCAAGAAGGGGCCGCCGGTGCCGCCCGGTCCGCCCGACCAGATCATCTGGCCGCGGAGTTATCCGACACGCTGAACACGAGGCTGGCCGGCAGGGTGATCGGCCCCGTGTGCGAGGCAGCGGAGCAAGCAAGGTTCCACACGGAGATCACGGAGAGCCACCGAGATCATTATGCGCGCCGCGCGGAGCGTCATTTCCCTTCTCGGTGGCTCTCCGTGGCTTTGAACCTCGGTGACCTCCGTGTGGAACCTTGCTTTGCCGCCCGCGAGTGAGGCCGGCGGCTTGTTGCATTGACGCTCTCCGAACCCCCGGCCTATCGTCACACCCGAAATCAAGTGCCGGGGCGTCACCACGTCGACCCCGCCTCAGGAGGGCCGCCGGGAAGTGGAAGACGCTGCGCGCCTGTTGCAGCTTGTGGTCAACGGCGCAGCCGCCGGCTGCATCTATGGGCTGATCGCGCTCGGATTCGTCCTGATCTACAAGGCGACCGAGATGATCAATTTCGCCCAGGGCGACATCATGATGCTGGGCGGCTTCTTCGCGTTCAGCCTGATCGCACATTTCGGCCTGAACTACTGGATCGGCGCGCTTCTCGCCATCTTGCTGACCGCCGCCTTCGGCTTCGCGTTGGATGCCGTGGTGCTCCGCCGCGTCATCGGCCAGCCACAGTTCGCCGTGGTGATGCTGACGTTGGGTCTGGGCTTCATCTTCCGAGCCTATGCCGGCATCACATGGGGCTACGATTCCGTCGGCTTCGAAACGCCGTTCACCAACCGCACGATCAACCTGCACGGCCTCATCCTCGGCCAGGACAACGTCTCGATCATCGTCGGCACGGTGCTGCTGTGCGGCGTACTGTACCTGTTCTTCAGCCACACGCGGCTCGGCGTCGCCATGCAGGCCTCGTCGCAGAACCAGTTGGCCGCTTACTACATGGGCATCCCCGTGCGCACGGTGTTCTCGCTGATCTGGGCGATCAGCGCAGGCGTCGCGGCGGTGGCCGGCATCCTGCTGTCGCCCGTGTCGATGATCGACGTGAACATGGGCTTCCTCGGCATCAAGGCCTTCGCCGCTGCCGTACTCGGCGGCTTCGGCAGCATCCCCGGCGCGCTGGTCGGCGGCGTGGTCATCGGTATTGTCGAGCAGCTTGCCGGATATTTCCTACCCGCCGGCTTCCAGGAGGTCACCTCGAACGTGGTGCTGCTTGCGACGCTGATCCTGCGGCCGCAGGGCCTGTTCGCCGAAATCGCCGGCAAGCGGGTCTGACGCGTGCGCTACCTGTTCAAGACCGACTACCGGCAGGACATCACGCTTTGGCGGCACCGCGGCGACCTGTTCTGGTACGGCCTGCTGATCGTTGTACTGCTGCTGATCCCCTACGTGCTGAGCGAGTTCTATATCGGTGAACTGGGCGGCGTGTTCGTATTCGCTGTCGCCGGCGTCGGCATGATGCTGCTCGCCGGCTACACCGGACTGATCAGCCTTGGCAACGCGGCGTTTCTCGGCATCGGCGCCTATACTGAGGCCATCCTGCTCGCGCACGGCGTGCCGCTGGTGGTCACGCTGCCGGTCGCCGGCCTGTTCACCGGTCTGTTCGGCATCCTGATCGGGCTGCCAACGCTGCGCATGAGCGGCCTCTACCTTGCCATCGCGACCCTGGCGTTCGGCAGCATCGTCGGCACCGTCTTCCAGAAATGGGACGCGGTCACCGGCGGTTTTGACGGTTTCCCGGTGCCGACGCCCGACCTCTTCGGTATGCCGGTCCAGGGCGCCAACGGCATCTACTATCTCTCGCTCTTCGTGCTGGTGGTCGTGCTGTGGCTGTCCGCCAATCTGCTGCGCACGCCGCTGGGGCGCGCCATGGTGGCGATCCGTGACAGCGAGATCTCGGCGCAGAGCATGGGCATCCACCTCGCGCGGTACAAGACGTTCGCCTTCGCGGTCAGCGCGTTCATCACCGGCCTGGCCGGCGCGTTGTTCGCGCACTACGTGCGGTATCTGGCGCCGGACGCGTTCGACGTGCTGCTGTCGGTGCAATTCGTCACCATCGTGTTCGTCGGCGGTCTTGGGTCGCTGCACGGTGTCATCTTCGGCGCGCTGTTCGTGCGACTGCTGCCGCAGTTCATCGCCATCATCCGCGACGACCTGCCGTTCGGCATCGGACGCATGCCGGGTCTGGAGCCGTCGCTGTTCGGCTTCGTGCTGGTGATCGTGATCCTGTTCGAGCCCGGCGGAATTTACGGCCGATGGATCAAGATGAAGAACTGGTTCCAGGCCTATCCGCTGAAGCGCCGCACCAGCTTCCGCCGGCAGAAGTCGTACGCCCGTTCGGAGCGGCTGCGGTGAGCCTGTTCCGCGCCGACGACATCGCGATCCGCTTCGGCGGCATCCGTGCGGTGGATGCGGTGAGCTTCGACGTCAATGAAGGCGAGGTCTTCTCGATCATCGGTCCGAATGGCGCCGGCAAGACGACGATCTTCAACCTGATAAGCCGTATCTACCAGCCGAGTTCGGGCCGGCTCTATTTCCAGGACCGCGACATTACCGAGATTCCCGCGTACCGCATCGCCGGCCTGGGCATCGCTCGCACGTTCCAGAACATCGAGCTGTTCGCCAATGCCACGCTGTTGCAGAACCTTCTGATCGGACGGCATTGCCATTCGACCGTCGGCGTGCTGTCGCAGCTTGTCTTCCTGCCTGCCGTGCGGCGGGAGGAACTACAGCATCGCGAGAAGGCAGAGGAGGTGATCGCCTTCCTCGGGCTGGAGCGGTATCGCGACACGCTGATCGCCAACCTGCCGTATGGTGTGCGCAAGGTGGTCGAACTCGGCCGCGCGCTATGCATCGAGCCGAAGCTGTTGCTGCTGGACGAGCCCTCTTCCGGTCTGAACGTCGAGGAGACCGAGGGCATGGGTTTTTGGATAGAGGACATCAAGAAGGATCTCGGCATCACCGTGATCATGGTCGAGCACGACATGAACCTGGTGCGGATGGTCTCGGACCGGGTGATGGCGCTGAACTACGGCAAGGTCATTGCACTCGGCACGCCGGACGAGGTGCAGAACCATCCCGAGGTGGTACGGGCCTATATCGGAGGTGAGGGATGAGATGCCCCCGATGAGTTCCACGGCAGCTCTCCTGGACGTCACCGCCATCGAGACCTTCTACGGTCCGATCCAGGCAATCCGCGGCGTGAGCCTGCAAGTGGCACAGGGCCAGATCGTGACGGTCCTCGGCGCCAACGGCGCCGGCAAGACCACAGTCCTGCGCACAATCTCCGGTGTGCTCGACGCGGAACGCGGCGCCGTGCGCTTCGAGGGCAAGGATATCGCCCACCTCCCGCCCGACCGCGTGATGCGTCTCGGCATCTGTCACGTGCCGGAAGGCCGCGAGGTCTTTCCGTTCCTGACGGTGCGCGAGAACCTGATGATGGGTTCCTACACGCGGCACGACAAGGACGCGGTGCATCGCGATCTGGAACTGTGCTTTACCTACTTCCCGGTGTTGCAGGAGCGTTCGCACCAACGTGCCGGCCTGCTGTCCGGCGGAGAGCAGCAGATGCTGTCGATCAGCCGCGCGCTGATGGGCCGGCCGAAGCTGCTACTGCTGGATGAACCGTCGCTCGGCCTGTCGCCGATTCTTGTCACGCAGATCTTTCGCATCATCCGCCGCATCAACGAGGAGCAGGGCGTCGCCATCCTGCTGGTGGAGCAGAACGCGCACATGGCGCTGCGCACCGCGCAGTTCGGCTATGTACTGGAAGTGGGCCGTATCGTGCTCGCCGATGACTGCGCCAGGCTCATGCAGTCGGATGCCATCAAGGAATTCTATCTGGGCCAGAAGGATGCCGGAATCCGCGGCCAGCGGCGGTGGAAGAGGAAGCGCCTGTGGCACTGACCCCGGCAAGCATTCCGGCGATCCTCGCCGCGCGTGTCGCGGCGCACGGCAACGACATCGTGCTGCGCAAGAAGGATCACGGCATCTGGAAGGCGACCACCTGGCAGCAGCTTGGCGCGCGGGTGCGCGAGGTCGGCTTGGGCCTCAAGGCGATCGGCTTCCGTCCTGGCGATGTGGCGTGCGTGGTCGCCGAGACGCGCCCGGAATGGGTACATATCGATCTCGGAATCCTCGGCGCCGGCGGCGTGACCAGCGGCATCCATCCTGAACAGGAAGCCGAACCGTTCGGCCACGCACTGCGTGGCTCGCGCTGCCGCGTGCTGTTCGTGGAGAACGACGAGCAGCTCGACAAGGCGTTGCTGGTACGCGATCGCTGTCCGGCGCTCCAGCGCATCGTCGTCATCGACATGAAGGGCCTGCGCGACTTCGCCGATCCGATGTGCGAGAGCCTGGCCTCCTTCGTCGCGCGAGGCGGGGAGGACGACTGGGACGCCGGCGTTGCCGCGATCGGTGCCGGCCAACCGGCGGTACTGCTGTTGCCGCGTACCGGCGCGAGCCGGACGCTGACCCATGGCGACGCGCTGCATCTGATCGCCAATACGCGGTCGCTGCTGCGGCTCCGTCCAGGCGACGAGCGGCTGGCGCTGCTGCCGATGTGTCACGTCATGGAGCGCGTGCTCGGCCTGTATCTCTCGCTCGACGCGCGCGTGATCAGCAACTACCTGGAAAACCCCGACACCGCGATCGAGAACCTTCAGGAGGTGCAGCCCACGGTGCTCGCCACCGATCCGCGGATCTGGCAACTGCTGCACGCCCGCATCAGCAACGCCGCCGCCGGCGCCACGTCGGTGCAGCGCATGCTGTATCGCGGCGCTGTCGCGGCGGGAGCGCGCGGCGGGCCTGCGGCGCTGCTGGCGCGTATGTGCGTGCTGCATGCGGTCAAGCGCGAACTCGGGCTGAGCCGGCTGCGGCTGGCCTATATCGGCGGTGCCCCTCTGGCACCGGAGATCGCGCGCTGGGCCGCGGCCCTAGGCATCACGATCCAATCCATCGACGGCCAGGCGGCACCGGGCCCCGTTCTGGACGCACGCTACCAGGCCCTGATGCGAGAAGCTTACGGCACGTGAAGGAAGGAATTGTTTATGCGTAGCAGACTACCCGTGGTGGCGCTCGCCGCCGCTCTCATTGGTCCTGCCATGGCGGCGGACAGCGTACGTGGCGTGACGGACAATGAAGTCGTCATCGGCACCTACACCGATCTCTCCGGCGTCACCGCTATGTGGGGCGTCAACAACACCAACGCCTGGCGCATGGTGTTCGACGAGACCAACGCTGCCGGTGGCATCAACGGCCGCAAGATCAAGTACATCGTCGAGGACAACCAGTATCAGATCCCGCGCTCCATCCAGGCGGCAAACAAGCTGATCAACCGCGACAACGTGTTCATGATGGTCGCCAACGGCGGCACGCCGATGAACAACGCGACCATGCCCGACCAGCTCGCCAAGGGCGTGCCGAACGTCTTCCCGCTGACCTCGGCGCGTTCGATGTACGAACCGCTGCATCACCTGAAGTTCGGCCTCGCTGCGTCGTACTACGACCAGATGCGCTCCGGCGTGAAGCTGTTCATCGAACAGCACCACAACAAGGCGGTCTGCGCCATGTCGCAGGATACCGATTTCGGCCGCGACGTGATGGCGGGCGCGAAAGACCAGCTCGCCGCGATGAACCTGAAGCTGGTGGCCGAGACGTTGCACAAGCCAACCGATACCGACTTCAGTGCCTCGGTCGCGCGGCTCCACGAAGCCAATTGCGACCTGGTCCTGCTCGGCACGATCACGCGCGACACCATCCAGATCGTCTCCGCGGTGCGCAAGATCGGCTGGAACGTCGAGATGCTCGGCCAGGCCGCGAGCTATGACGAGGCCGTCGCGGAAGTGCCGGGCGGCGTGACGGAAGGCTTCTACTCGATGACGCCGGTGCTGTTTGTCGCCGCCAGCGATTCCAGCCCGGCGGTCACGAAGTTCGCCGAGTCCTACAAGAAGGAGTTCGGCAAGGAGCCGAATTTCGCCGCGCAGTTGGGCTACACGGCTGCGCAGCTTGTCGTGGTTGCACTGAAGAACGGCGGCAAGGAGCTAACCACCGACAGCTTCGTCGCCGGTATGGAGAGCATCAAGGACTGGCACGATATCTTCGGTTCGCCGGCGATGAGCTTCAGCGCGACGAAGCACCAGGGTTCTAACGAATCGTTCCTGTGCGTGGTGAAGAACGGTCATTGGGTGCCGGTCAGCACGACGCCGGTGGGCTACTGAGCAGCCGACTGGCGCAACGAATAATCCCAGGCCGGCCGGTGTAGGCACCGGCCGGTCGCCGACCAGGAAAGGAGTGTCGTACTGCGGCAGCCGGACGCCGACGGATGCCGCGGGAAAGCCAACACAGATCGGCGAGGGAGTAGGGACGCATGCGCAACGTGTTCATCGCGGCGGTCGCAGCCGTCGCACTCGCGATCCCCGCCACGGCGGGAGAGAACGCCCGTGTCACCGACAACGAAGTCGTCATCGGCACCTACACCGACCTCTCTGGCGTGACGGCGATGTGGGGCGTCAACAACACCAACGCCTGGCGCATGGTGTTTGACGAGGCCAATGCCGAGGGCGGCATCAACGGCCGCAAGATCAAGTACATCGTCGAGGACATGCAGTACCAGGTGCCGCGCGCGGTGCAGGCGGCAAACAAGCTGATCAACCGCGACAACGTGTTCATCATGGTCTCGAACGGCGGCACGCCGATGAACAACGCCACCATGCCCGAGCAGATCGCCAAGGGCGTGCCGAACATCTTCCCGCTGACCGCCGCACGGTCGATGTACTACCCGCTCAATCATATGAAGTTCGGCTTCGCCGCGTCGTACTATGACATGGAGCGCGCCGGGGTGAAGCTGTTCGCCGAGAAGCACGGCAAGAAGGCCATCTGCGCCATGTCGCAGGACACCGACTTCGGCCGCGACGTGATGGATGGCGCACGCGACCAGTTGAAGGCGATGAACATGCAGCTTGTGGCCGAGACGATGCACAAGCCGACCGACACCGACTTCAGCGCTGCGGTCGCCAAGCTGCACGATGCCAAGTGCGACCTGGTCCTGCTCGGCACCATCGTGCGCGACACCGTCCAGATCGTCTCGGCAATCCGCAAGTCCGGCTGGGATGTGGACATCCTCGGCAATATTGCGATCTACGACGTTTCGGTGGCCGAGGTGCCGGGCGGTGTGACCGAGGGCGTCTATACCACGACCTCGGTCATCTTCGCGCAGCCGGATGATCCGCGTCCGGATGTGCGGGCGTTCGCGACGAAGTACGAGAAGGCATTCGGGCACCCGCCCAACTTCGCCGCTCAGGTCGGCTATTCGGCGGCGCAACTGGTGGTGCAGGCGCTACAGAAGGCCGGCCGCGACCTCACGGCGGACGGCTTCATCGCCGCTCTCGAGAGCATCAAGGAGTACAAGGACATCTTCGGCTCGCCGACGATGAATTTCAGCGCCACGAAGCACCAAGGCTCGAACGAGGCCTTCCTCGCCCAGGTCAGGAACGGCCACTGGGTGCAGGTCGGCACGGAATCATATGGCTACTGAGAGCGGCCCAACCCCTCCCCCTCCCCTTGCGGGAGGGGGTCGGGGGGAAGGGGCAGCTACACCTCCTCCACCTCCAGCGGAAACAGCGCATCGGGATCCGGCGTGCGCAGCAGGTGATAGACGTTGAACCGATACGCCGGTCCCAGTGAAACCTCCGGCGGCGTGAAGGGAAACGCCAGATTGCCGGCGGTGGACAATCTACCGGCATAGCCATGATGCAGCAGGTACTGCTTCAGCGTCCGCACGACTTCGGCGGCGCGTTCCGCGGTCGGCGCAATGCACTCGCCCATGACGAACACCTCGCCCGGCGGCGGTTCGCCGGCCGGAGCCGCCATGCGCACACCGTCCACGCCATAGACGCGAAAGCGCAGCGTGTAGTCCTCCGGCGCATCCTCGCACACCAGATCGCGCACCACGGTCGCGACAGCCGGCAGGATCTCGCGATGCTGGGCGATGAAGCGCGGATCGGCCGCACCGGCGAGCAGTACCGCGCGTTCGCCGATGCGGCGCGCACCCTCGATCTTCACACACGGATCGGTCGACTCGCGCCATGCCGCGCCGGTGACGCGGCAGCGCCGGTCGTCCACCGCGGTATAGTCGGCATCGCTCAGATCCAGCCGGCCTTCCGGTTCGTACACGGTGAACGGATCGGCCTGTTCGTACAGACTGTGCGCGGCGACCGACACCGGCGTCGCACGTCGCTGCTCGGCCATGCTTTCCAGCACGAACCCATCGTCATCCAGTGTCGCCAGAATGGAGTCGCGACCGCCCGGGACGCAGCACAGCGAGGCGCACTCGACGATCTTCGCCATATGCACGGAAAGTCCGGTGGGAAAACCCAGCATGGTCGGCAGCGAGGCGAAGATCGCCGTGTCGCACGCGCGGCCGGCGACCAGCACGTCGATATCCTCGGCCAGCGCGCGACGGAACGGGCCCATGCCCATCTGGCCGACGATGTGCGACGCCTCTGTCACCTCTTCTTCGGTGAGCGCCGGCATGTCGTCGATGCCGTTCACTGCACCGGCGCGCACCGACGCGCGCAGCGCATCGCGCGACAGGTCGGCGCGCAGCACGCCGAGACGGAAATGCAGGCCGTCGGCACGCGCGATGTCGCGGATGATGGCGAGCGTCGCCTCCAGATGCGGCGCCGCCCCGGCGGAACCCGCGGAGCCGATCACCAGCGGCACGTCGATAGATCGTGCGCCGAGCAGCGCCTTGCGCAGGTCGCGCCGTGTCGCTGACGGCGCGGTCGCCATCTCGCCCTTGCCGAGATAGGTGGGCCCGATATCGATCGAGCCCATGTCGCAGCCGATCAGGTCCGGCCTGGGCGCGAGGCCGGCGTTGAACGCCGGTGTCGGGATGCCGTAGCCAAGCTGGCCCGACGCGCCAAGGAAGCGCATCGGCCGCCGCGCACGGCGCAGATCGTCGAGAACGCGACCGGAGGCGCTCATATCTCCACCCCCAACAACGGCGCATGCTGTTGCGCACCGTAAACGTCGCGATCGCCAGGATCGCCCGCCATGACCGGGCGCGCCAGCACGATCTTGATCGCCCGCCCGCCCGGGTACGGGATCACCGTTACATCGTCTGCCGACAACCCGTACAGCGCACCGATGCTTTCGCGCGACAGCGTGGGCGCCTGCGCGACGCGGCGGTAGTCGGCTTCGTTGGCGAACATCAGGTCGAGTGTCAGCCGCCGCGGGCCGGCGTTCTTGCTGCGGATCACCTGAGCAATATCGGAAAGTTTCATGGGAACCGCCTGTGCAGGAACCCCAGGATATCCGCGGCACAGCGGTCCGGGACGATGTCGCAGATGTTATGCGGCAGACCCTCGTAGCTGATCAGCTCGCAATCGGGGATCTTTGCCCGCATGATCTCGTAGTTCTGCGTGCTACCGACGGTTTCCGCGCCCGGCATCACCAGCAGCGTCGGGCATTTGATGCGCGGCAGTTCCTC
>JANWJK010000306.1 GCA_025452005.1 Acetobacteraceae bacterium
CGCCCTGCCATGCGCTGCTCACCTTCGATGACGGGTTCTTCTCCGAGCGCGGCACGTTCGGCATCAGCGACTGGGTGAGCCGCGTGGACGCGGCAACGCTGGCGCTCAACTTCGGCGTGCCGACAGCGAGTGTCGCCGCTTTTCCGCAAGGCGAGACCTATATCAACCAGGGCGAGGTGATCGCCCTCGACAGCGAGGCGGCGCGCGCGGTTCACGAACTGCCTCCGGCGCGGAGCCATCGCTTCCGGCTGATGGCAGAGAAGCCCTGGCGCAGCTTCCCGGGCGGCAGCTTGCATCTGGCATCCGTGCGCGAGTTCCCGATGTCGGCCACCATGACCGGGCTGATCATCCGCCTGCGGCCGGGCGCGATGCAGGAGCTGCATTGGCATCCCAACGCCAGCGAGTGGTTCTACGTCTCGAAAGGGCGGGTGCGCGCGACGCTGTTCGGCGCCGACAAGCACATGGCGGTTGCCGAACTGGCCACCGGCGACTGCGGCTACTTCCCGCAGGGCTGGGGCCATTCGCTCGAGGCGATCGGCAGCGAGCCTTGCGAGATCGTGTCATCGCTGAACGACGGCACCTATCAGCATACATCGCTGTCGGAGTGGATCGCCAAGGTGCCGCGACACGTGCTGCGCAACAACCTGAACCTGGCGGACACGGTGGCGGCGCAATTCCCGCAGCAGAAGGTGATGATCTCCGGCGGCGCCTAGTTCGCCGCCAACAGGCCGGGGGTGGTGACGAGCGCTGCCGGCTACTGCTGGCCGAGCGCCTTCTTCTGCTGCGCCTCCTGCACCTGTCTTTGATAGGCCGCCCGGGCCTCCTGGCCCTGCTGAATGGCTCGCATGCGAGTCTCTTGTACCTGCTGAATGGCGCGCATCCGGTTCTCCTGGATGGTCGCTTGGTTCTGCAGCGCCTGTTGGCGAAGGAGCGCGGCGTTCCGCTGCTCCTGTAGCAGCCGTTCCGCCTGCTGCGGGTCCGCGCCGCCGTTTCGCCACGCTCGCTGCCGCCAGTCCCCGTCGCCGCTGCGATCCCAGCCAGGGTTAGCGACGTATCCTCCGCCCCAAAAGGTTGGCGCACCAACGTAAGACGGACCGCCATAGCTGTAGATCGGGGCAGGAACCGCGTTATAGCCATAGCCGTAGCCATAGCCGCCGGTGTCCGCCAAGCCGCCACCCGGCACTGCCGTGCAGCCCGCCAGTCCGGCTGAACCGGCAATCAGCAGCGCTGCCATTCCGAGACGCACTGTCGCCTCCTTCGCTTCATCCCGCTTTCGATATTAGGCGGCGGATAATGGTTTATACGTGGCGGCGGGTCGCATGACGCTCTATCCGGAGGAGCTTCAGCTACACACGCCCCGCATAGGCGTGGCCGAACAGTCCCTGTGGGCGCACGAACAGCACGGCAATCAGGACAAGGCTGGAAGCCACAGTGCCAAAGCCTCCGCCAATGCCGGGATCCAGATAACCTGCCGACAAACTCTCAATCAGACCAATGATCATGGCGCCGATGATCGTTCCGGAGATGCTGTCGAGGCCGCCTATGATCACGATCGGGAATACCTTGAGACCGACAAGCACCGCGCCAATGCCGCCTCCAGCAGTAAATGTCCACAACACGCCAGCAATCACTGCGATCATGCCAGCGATTGCCCAGGTCAGCGTGAAATGGCGTTGCACGTCGATCCCGGCCGACATGGCAAGCGATTGATCGTCCGCGATGGCGCGCAGCGCAAGTCCGGTTCGGCTCGCCTGGTAAAACCAGCCTACGATGGCTATGCACGATGCGGCGACACAAGCCGCGGTCAGTTTGTCCAGCGGCACGATCACACCCTGAACGATCAGTGGTTCGGACGGCAGCGGCAGCGATATCGCGCTGGGAACGCGCTGAAAGACGATCGCAGCCACACCCCGCATCAGAGCGCCAAGGCCAAGTGTGATCATGATGATGGAAACCAGCGGACGCCCCGCCAGACGGCGCAGCACCAGATGGCCGAATGCGCTCGCCAGCGCGATCATCCCGACCACCGCCAGAACGATTGAAAGCACAAGGCCAAGCGCCAGAATGTGCAGCCCGGCGGCGACCAGCAGCGAGCCGAACATCACCCACTCGCCGACCGCGAAGTTTATCATGCGCGACGATTTGTAAACGACGACGAATGCCAGCGCGATCAGGGCGTAGATCGTACCCGCGAGCAGCCCGTTCACAACGATCGACATGAAATACGGCACTGAATTCAGCGCCGAGCTAGCCGGCTGGACGGCGTGCCCGTGCCAATTCAGCTAGCGGGTTCGACTGCGACCGCGACGGCCTCGGAGATCACGGCGGTGATGGTATCGCCGACCTTGATCATCTTCATGCTCTGCCGGCCCTCGGGCGATACCACGGAAACACTGCGGACCATGCCGCCTGACGGATTGACGAGCTGGACCGTGTAGGTCGTGGGATCGACGCCCACCACCAGGCCGGTCACCACAAGCTTCGCCGCAACGACACCGGCGGGCGTCTGGCCAGGCGCCGCGCCCGCGGCAGCGCCGGTCGCGCTGTTGTCGGGCAGTTTCGTTCCTGGCGGCGCGAGCACGTAGGCCACTGCTCCGTGGTAGCGGATGTTCACCTTGTCGCCGGCTTTGACCTGCCCGAGATTGCGAACCTGCTCGCCGACTTTCAGCGTCAGGCTGTTGCCTGCCGGACCGGTCAGCGTGACCACGCGCGACGATTGGTCTATCGATGTCACTGTGGCCTGCACCGTAATGACATCCGACTCGCCGAGGCCTGCCATTCCGGCTGCTTGCGCCATCGCGCGAACTGAGAGAGGGGGCAGCAGGACGCACGCTGCGGCAAGGCTCAGGCTGACAACAGATGTCTTCACCCAGCAAATCGTTCTCATGGCGTTTCTCCTCCTCACTGCCGTAGCTGCGGAGCACCGTCGCGGCATCGTTCGCCGTAGACGGTGCGGTCCCTAGGCAGCCGCTTCCAGCGCCTGATCGAGATCGGCGATCAGATCGTCTGCGGTCTCCAGTCCGATCGACAGGCGGATCACATCCGGCCCCGCGCCGGCGGCAAGCCGCTGCTCATCCGAGAGCTGGCGATGCGTGGTCGACGCCGGGTGCAGGATCAGGCTGCGCGTGTCGCCAATGTTGGCGAGATGCGAGAACAGCCGCACGTTCTCGACCACCTTGATGCCGGCGTCGTAGCCGCCACGCACGCCGAAGGTGAACACCGCACCGGCGCCGCGAGGCAGGTACTTGCGTGCGAGCTTGCGGTACGGGCTCGACTCGAGACCGGCGTAGGTGACCCACGCCACGCCCTGGTGTCGTTCCAGGTATTCCGCCACACGCTGCGCATTGGCGCAGTGACGCTCCATGCGCACATGCAGCGTCTCTATGCCGGTGATCGTCAGGAAGGCGTTCATCGGTGCGAGTGTCGGGCCGTAGTCGCGCAACGCGACCGCGCGCGCCTTCGTGGTGAACGCGAAGTCGCCGAAATTCTCGTAGAACCGCAGTCCGTGATAGGCCGGCTCGGGTTCGGTCAGCGACGGGAACCTGCCGCCCTGCGACCAGTCGAATTTGCCGCTCTCGACGACGATGCCGCCCAGCGAATTGCCGTGGCCGTCGAGGAACTTCGTGGTGGAGTGCACGATCAGATCGGCGCCCCACTCGAACGGCCGGCACAGATAGGGGGTCGCCAACGTATTGTCGACGATCAGCGGAATGCCCGCCTCATGCGCGACCTTCGCCACCGCTTCGAGATCGACGACGATGCCGCCCGGGTTGGCGAGGCTTTCAAGGAAGATCGCCTTGCAACGCGGCGTCAGCGCGCGGCGGAAGTTCTCCGGGTCGTGCGGATCGACGAAGTGGCAGGTCCAGCCGAGCTTCTTGAACGACAGGCCGAACTGCGTCAGCGAGCCACCGTACAGGTTGCGCGAGGCGACGAAATCGTCGCCCTGCTCCATCATGGTGGCGAAGATCAGGAACTGCGCGGCGTGGCCGGACGCGGCGGCGCAGGCAGCGCGGCCGCCTTCCAGGTTGGCGACGCGCTCCTCCAGCACCGCGACCGTCGGGTTGGTCAGGCGCCCGTAGATATAGCCGAAGTTATGCAGGTTGAAGAGCGAGGCGGCGTGATCGACATCGTCGAAAACATAAGCCGTGGTCTGGAAGATCGGCGTGATGCGCGCACCGGTGGTGGGATCGGGGGTGGCGCCCGCATGCACGGCGCGCGTCTCGAAACCGTAGTTCACGTTGGCCGACGGTTCCGGGTGCTGCTTCGCCTTGCGCTCGGTGGGCGGCTCGGCGGCACGGTTGCGGATGATCCCGGAATTGACACCGCTCCACGACAGCTCGCCGCCCAGCCGGCCGAACTCGATCTTGGGGCCGCGGATCATGATCACTTCGACGCCGGCCGCCTCGGCGCGCGCCGCCGCTGCGTCGTTGCGAATGCCAAGCTGCATCCACAGCACCTTGGCGCCGATCGCGATCGCGTCGTCGACGATCGGGGCGACCTGGTCGGAAGCGCGAAACACATCGACCATGTCGATCTTGTCGGGGATATCGCGCAGGCTGGCATAGATCGTCTCGCCAAGCTGCTCCTTGCCGGCGGTGCCAGGGTTCACCGGGATGACGCGATAGCCTTTGCCTTGCAGGTACTTCATCACGAAGTAGCTGGGCCGGTTCCAGTTGGACGACGCACCGACCATCGCGATGGTTCGCACCGTGGACAGGATGCGGCGGATCTTCGCGTCGGAATACGGAATTGGCTCGATCGCGGTCATCTGCTTGCTCCCCCGCCGCAGATGGCCGGGTCAGGCCCGGCCATAACGATCCGAAAGGCTTAGCGCGCTTGCTGGATCGCCGACAGGATCCACTGCCCGCCCGACGAGCGGACGAACGTCCACAGCTCGGTGGCCGTGACATGCTCCAGCAGGCTGCCGTCGACGACCCGGCCGGACGTGTCACGCGTCACGTCGATCATCGAGAAGCGCATCGCCACGGTGGCGTAATCGCGATTGCCCTCGCGCCAGGCCTGCGCCAGGTCGCCCTGTAGCAGGCGCACGTCGGAGACCTCGTTGCGCGCACCCTGGCTCGCCTGGTCGGAAAGCTGCTCGCTGAAGTAGCTCAGCATCTCGGGCGTCGCCATCGTACTCAGCGCGTTCAGGTCGTGTCGGCTCCACGCCGCCTGGACGTTCTGTAGCAGCCGCTCAAACACCTGGTAGTCCTGCTCGGTGATCTGGATTGGCGGCGGGCCGGCGGGGCCTGCGGAGCCGCCCATCGGGCCTGGCTGCGGAGCACCGCCGCGGGCGAAGATATCCGGTCCGCCGGCGAATGCGGGAGACTGGCGCCGGCGGAACCAGCGGACCAGCAGGCTGACAGCGAAGACCACCAGGCCGATCTGCAGGAGGAAGCCCAGGAACCCGCCGAAGCCCATCATGCCGCCGCCGAAGAAGCCGTGGCCGAGCAGCATGCCGGCAAGGCCGGCGCCGATCAGACCGCCCATCAGGCCCGATGCGAAACCGGAACCGCGGCTGAGGCCCGAACCGTACGGGGCCGGCGCGCCGGCGATACCCGGCGAGGGGTTGTTCGGCGTCAGGCTGCGCTGCATCGGCTGCGCCGAATAGGGCGCGGTGCGCGTGGCCGGCGGCGCCGAAAAGGTCATGCCGCCGCGGCTGCCGAACGAACCGCCCCCGCCGGCACGAGCATCGGCGAACCCCGGCGCGAGCGCCAGGCTCAGCGCAGCGATGGCGGCAAGCACGGTGGATGTACGACGCATGGCGTTGTCTCGCCCTTTCATTTGCATCGGCGGAATATGGTGACGTCCGCGCTCACGCGCCAGCCATCGTCATGCCATCCACGCGGACGGTCGGCGAATCGGTGCCGCGGCGGAAGCGGAGGTCGTCGGCCGGCGTCAGGTGGGCGAACATCTCCAGCAGGTTCCCGGCGACGGTGATTTCGGCCACCGGCTCGGCGAGGGCGCCGTCGCGGATCATGAAGCCCGCCGCACCCCGGCTATAGTCGCCGGTGACGCCGTTCACGCCCATGCCGATCAGCTCGGTGACATAGAGGCCAAGCTTGATGTCCGCCATCAGTTCGGCGGGCGTCAAAGATCCGGCTGCCAGATAAAGGTTGCTGGGCCCGGGAGAAGGCGGCCCGCCGGTGCCGCGTGCCGCATGGCCGGTGGGGCGCAGGCCAAGCTGACGCGCCGAGCGGCTGTCCAGCAGCCAGGTCGTCAGTACGCCGTCGTCGATCAGAGCGCGCGCGGCGGTCGGCGTGCCCTCGCCGTCGAACATCCGGGAGCGCAGGCCGCGGACACGCCGCGGATCGTCGTGCACCACGATCCCCGCGGTGAACAGGCGCTGGCCCATCCTGTCCTTCAGGAACGAAGTCCCGCGCGCCACCGAGGCGCCATTGATCGCGCCGGCGAGATGGCCGAGCAGGCCGCCCGCGACACGCGGGTCATAGACGATAGGCAACCGCGCGGTGGCCGGCCGGTTCGGGTTGAGCCTGGCGATGGCACGTTCGCCCGCGCTACGGCCGATCGCCGTGGGATCGTCGAGGTCAGCGAGGTAGACCGTCGAATGGTAATCGAAGTCGCGCTGCATCGCCGTTCCGCTGCCCGCCAGAGCGGAGGCCGAGACCGAGTGGCTGGAACGCACCACGCTGCCGGCAAAGCCGGCCGAGGTGACCAGGAACGCCTCGATTCTGCCGAAGCCGGCCTCGGCGCCTTCCGAGTTGGTGATGCCAGGCACGGCGAGCGCCGCCTCCTCGGCCGCCGCGGCCCGCGCGACGAGTTGTTCGGTGGTCGGCTCGGCCGGGTCCAGCAGATCGAGCGCTGCCGGTTCGGGCGGCGCGGCGGTGTCGGCGAGGCCCGCGTAAGGATCCTCGGGCACCACCCGCGCCATCGCCACGGCGCGCTCCGCCAGTTCCTTGAAGCTGGCGGGGTCCATGGTGCTGGAGGAGACCATGGCGGCGCGCTGCCCCAGGAAAACCCGCAGGCCCAGGTCGCGACCTTCCGCGCGCTCGACATGCTCGGTCGCGCCCAGCCGGCGCTGCACCGAAAGCGAGGTGCCGGAGATCAGCACCGCGTCCGCCGCATCGGCGCCGGCCGCGCGGGCCCGGGCGATCAGGTCGGAAAGTAGGTTGAGCTGGTCGGCGTCCATGACCACGGCTCCAAGTTATGTTGCGGCATGTTCCGGATCATTGAGTGCTCACGGAAGCAGATTGGTATCCAGCATCAACGCCCTTCAAAGGCATCCAGTATCTCGTCGGGCAGCGGGTCGTCGAAGTCATCCGGGACACGGAGCTGTCCGGCGAGCGTCCCGAGCTTCCGTCGCTCCTTCCTGGCTTCAATCTGCACCAGGCGCACCACGGGCTTTCCAGCCTTGGCGATTATGACGTCCTCTCCGGCTGCTGCCGCGTTCAGCAGTCGCGAGAGTTGGCTCTTGGCCGCATGCACATTGATGATGGGCATTCGAAAAATCCCTTGGCTAGCTAAGGACCTGAGCCTGAACAACCGGATCGGCTGGTGGAGTGGCGATCCGTTTACCTCGTCATGCCGACGCAGGTCGGCATCCACGTCTTTCCTAGCTGTTATCGGCGAGACGTGGATGGCCGG
Organism: Acetobacteraceae bacterium; assembly: GCA_025452005.1. Lineage (GTDB taxonomy): Bacteria > Pseudomonadota > Alphaproteobacteria > Acetobacterales > Acetobacteraceae > JAMXLO01. Next base: position 7,606 of record JANWJK010000306.1, read on the forward strand.
CCTTCGCCGGCCACGACGGGGTGAGTATAGACCGCGCGGCGACCCCCCGGCTCGACTTCAAGCCGCCAGCCTCACCGCGATCTCGCCCAGCGCCGGCACCCTCTCGGCCGGCCCCATCGTCGCCAGCGTCGGCACGCCGCGGAACAGCCGCGTGGCGGCGCGGCAGACATCGGCGGTGGTCACCGCGTTGATCTTCGCCACGGTCTCCGCCGTCGGCACCACGCGACCGAACACCTGCAACTGCCGGGCAAGCTGTTCGCTGCGGCTGCCGGTGCTCTCCAGCGACATCAGCAGGCTGGCCTTCACCTGCGCCCGCGCGCGCGCCAGCTCCACCTCGGTCACCTCGGTCTGCACCTTGCGCAGCTCCTGGAGCGTGATCGGCATCAGCTCCTCGGCCTCGCTCTCGCCGGTACCGGCGTAGATGCCGAACAACCCGCCGTCCAGGAACGGCGCGCTGAACGAGTAGATCGAGTAGACCAGCCCGCGCTTCTCGCGCACCTCCTGGAACAGCCGCGAGGACATGCCGCCGCCAAGCAGGGTGGAGAGCAGCAGCGTCGGATAGTAGTCGCGGTCTCCGTAGCCGACCGAGGGGAAGCCCAGCACGATATGCACCTGGTCCAGGTCGCGGGCCTCGCGGAACTCACCGCCGCCGTAACGCGCCGGCGACATCGCGGGCACCGGGTCCAGCGGCAGGTCGGCGAAGTGCACGTTGACGAGGTCGAGCACCTGCTGATGGGTCAGCGCGCCGGCTGCCGCCACCACCACATTGGGCGCCGAATAGTGCCGCCGCATGTAGCCGGTCAGCATCGTGCGCGACATCGACCGGATGCCTTGCTCGGAGCCGAGTACCGGCCGGCCGATGGGCTGCGCCGGGTAGGCGTGCTCCTGGAAATGGTCGAAGATGATGTCGTCCGGCGTGTCGTGCGCCTGGCCGATCTCCTGAAGGATCACCCCGCGCTCGCGCTCCAACTCCTCGGGCTCGAAGGTGGAGTGCGTCAGGATGTCGCCGATGATGTCGGCGGCGAGGGCGGTGTCCTCCTTCAGCACCTTCACGTAGTAAGCGGTCTGCTCGCGGGCGGTGTAGGCGTTTATGTGGCCGCCGACCGCCTCAATCTCCTCGGCAATCTCGGCCGCCGAGCGGCGTTCGGTGCCCTTGAACGCCATGTGCTCGAGGAAGTGCGAGACGCCGTTCTCCGATTCCTGTTCGTGCCGGGACCCGGTGGCGACGTAGGCGCCGAACGAGACGGTCTCCACCCGCTCCATCCGTTCGGTGACGACGGTGAGGCCGGAGGTGAGGCGGGTGAGCTGGATGGCTTCTGACACGGTCTGGGCATTCCTTGGCTGCGACGGGGACCTTAGCTGCTTCCCATGTAGGGCGGCCAGGGGCACGGTGCAGCCCTCGAGACTTCGGAGGAACGTCAATGAGCGATCTGCCGACCGCCACCCGCGTGTCCGATCCCGGCATCAGGGCACTCTACCGGCTGGAGAACCGCTGGCAGGCGTGGCTGGATGTCGAGGTGGCACTCGCCCGGGCGCAGGCCGAACTCGGCATCATCCCGGCCGACGCCGCCGAGGCGATCGCGCGTACCGCACGGCTCGAACTGCTGGATCGCGCGCGGATCGACGAAGGCTTCGCCCGCACCGGCCACACCATCGTGCCGCTGGTGTGGGAGCTGTCCCGCGTGGTCGGCGAGCAGCACGGCGGCTGGGTGCACTGGGGTGCCACGACGCAGAACATCACCCAGACCGGCGACCTGCTGGTGCTGCGCCAGGCGCACCGCATCTTCCTCCGCCTGATCGGCGAGGCGCTGAGCGCGATGGCCGATCTCGCGGAACGCGGCGCGGACATGCCGATGGCCGGCCGCACCCACGGCCAGCACGCGGTGCCGGCCACGTTCGGCTACTAGGTCGCGGTGTGGATCGACGAGCTGCTGCGCCATGTCGAGCGGCTTCGCCAGGCCGCCCCGCGGCTGTTCGTCGCCATGCTGGGCGGCGGCGCCGGCACATTCGCCTCGCTGGGGAAGCAGGGGCCGCCGGTACAGGCGGGGATCGGCCGGCAGTTGGGCTTCGGCACGATGACGGTGCCCTCGCGTGCGCTGGGCGACCACCTGGCCGAGAACATCTGCCTGCTCGGCCTGCTGGCGGCGACCTGCGGCAAGATCGGCCGCGAGGTCTATACGTTGATGAAGACCGAGTTCGCCGAGGTGGAAGAGCCGGTGCCGCCCGGCACCGTCGGCAGTTCCACCATGCCGCAAAAGCGCAATCCGAAGCTGTGCCAGGACATCATCGCGGCCGGTGCGGAGGTGCGCGCGATGGTGCCGCTGGCGCTGGAGGCGATGCAGACCGAGCACGAGGCCGACCGCACCACCAGCCTGATGATGGACTCGGCCGAGGCCCGTGCGTGCATCGAGACCGGCGACATGCTGGCGCGGCTGGGCGCGGTGATGCGCGGTCTGCGGCTCGACCCGGCGCGCATGCGGCATAACCTGGACCTGGGCGGCGGGCTGATCATGGCCGAGGCGGTGATGCTGGAGCTCGGCGCGGCGATCGGGCGGCAGCACGCGCATGACGTGGTGTACGACGCGGCCCAGGCGGCGGCGACGGGGGGAAAATCGTTCGGCGACCTGCTGGCGGCGGACCGGCGGGTGACGGCGCATCTCGATGCCGCTGCGATCGCGGCGCTGCTCGACCCGACGGCGTATACCGGGCTGTGCGCGGAGATGGCGCGCGAGGCTGCGAAGCGGGCGCGGGAGGCGATCGCGGCCGCCCCTGCTTGAAAACCCCCGCCGCGGCCGCATTTCGGGGTTCCGCAGCGCGGCCTGTGCGTCTATGCCGCGACGATACAGATGGGGGACCGTTATCGATGGCTGGCGTGGACATCCTGGCCTCCGCCTTCAGCGGCGCCAACGCCGCGTTTCTCGGTGAGCAATATGCGCGCTGGGCAGCCAACCCGAACTCCGTCGATCCGACCTTCGCCGAGCTGTTCGGCGCGCTGAACGACGATGCACGATCGGTGCTGGAGGAGGCGGGCGGCGCCTCCTGGGCGCCGCGCCATCCGGAATTCGAGGAGGAGGTGCGTCCTGCCGTCACCACGGCGCCGCGGCGCGCGCTGGCGGTCCCAATGTCCAGCGAGCAGGTCCGCGCCGCCACCATTGCCTCGCTGCGCGCGCTGATGCTGATCCGCTCCTATCGCGTGCGCGGCCATTTGGAGGCGCGGCTCGATCCGCTCGGGCTGCAGATTCCCCGGCCGCACGCGGAACTGGACCCCCGGTCCTATGGTTTCACCGACAACGACCTCGACAAGCCGATCTTCATCGACAATGTGCTGGGCCGCGAGACCGCCACGCTGCGCGAGATCCAGACCATCCTGCGCGAGACCTATTGCGGTCCGATCGGTGTCGAATTCATGCACATCCAGGATCCCGATCAGAAATCGTGGATCCAGCGCAAGGTGGAAGGCGCGCCCTGGCGCACCGCATTCGACGCCACGGCGAAGCGCACCATCCTGACCCAGCTCACCGAGGCCGAGGGCTTCGAGGCGTTCTGCCAGAAGCGCTACGTCACCACCAAGCGGTTCGGTCTCGAGGGCGGCGAGGTCACCATCCCGGCGCTGCATGCGGTCATCGAAACGGTGGCTTCCGCCGGCGTGTCCGAGATCGCCATCGGCATGCCGCATCGCGGCCGGCTGAACACGCTGGTGAACATCGTGAAGAAGCCGCTGACTGCGGTGTTCTCGGAGTTCGGCGGCGAGAGCTTCAAGCCGGACGATGTGCAGGGGTCGGGCGACGTGAAGTACCATCTCGGCACGTCGACCGATCTGGATATCGCGGGCCACAGCGTACACCTGTCGCTACAGCCGAACCCGTCGCATCTTGAGGCGGTCGATCCGGTGGTGATCGGCAAGGTGCGTGCGCGGCAGGACCAGGCGGGCGACACGCAGCGGCGCAGCTCGGTGATGGCGATCCTGATGCACGGCGACGCGGCGTTCGCCGGCCAGGGGTTGGTGTACGAGACGCTGGCCATGAGCCAGCTCATCGGCTACCGCACCGGCGGCACGGTGCATCTCGTGGTCAACAACCAGATCGGCTTCACCACGGTTCCCGCGCACGCCTATTCCGGCCTCTACTGCACCGATGTGGCAAAATCGATCCAGGTGCCGATCCTGCACGTGAACGGCGACGATCCCGAGGCGGTGGTGTTCTGCGCCCGCATGGCGGCCGAGTTCCGCATGCGCTTCGCCACCGACATCGTGCTCGACATCGTCTGCTATCGCCGCCACGGCCATAACGAGACCGACGAACCGGCGTTCACCCAGCCGCTGATGTACCGCGCGATCAACCAGATGAAGACCACGCGGACGTTGTACGCCGAACGGCTCGCCGTGGAAGGCGTACTCGGAGCGGCCGAGGCGCAGGCGATGTGGGACGAGTTCGCCGGCACGCTGGAGGACGCGAACGCGGCCGGCAAATCCTACAAGCCGAACAAGGCCGACTGGCTCGAGGGCCACTGGTCCGGCATGTCGCAGGCCGACCCCGAGGCCGAGCGCATCGAACACGCCACCGCCGTCGGCATCGCCACGCTGAAGCGTATCGGCACCGCACTGACGCGCGTTCCCGCCGGGTTCGAGGTGCATCCGCGCATCGCCCGTCAGCTTGAGGCGAAGCGCGAGGTGCTCGAGTCGGGCGAAGGCATCGACTGGACCACCGGCGAGGCGCTCGCCTTCGGTTCGCTGCTGCTGGAAGGCCACCGCGTCCGCTTCTCGGGCGAGGACAGCCAGCGCGGCACGTTCAGCCAACGCCACGCCGTGCTGGTGGATCAGGTGAACCAGAACGAGTACGTGCCGCTGAACAACATCGCGCGCGAGCAGGCGCGGATCGAGATCTACAATTCGCTGCTCTCGGAAGCCGGCGTGCTGGGTTTCGAATATGGTTACACACTGGCCGATCCGCGTACGCTGGTGCTGTGGGAGGCGCAGTTCGGCGACTTCGCCAACGGTGCGCAGGTGGTGATCGACCAGTTCCTGGCGAGCGGCGAGAGCAAGTGGCTGCGCATGTCAGGCCTCACGCTGCTGCTGCCGCACGGCTACGAAGGGCAGGGGCCGGAACATTCGTCCGCGCGGATCGAGCGCTACCTCCAGCTCTGCGCCGAACGCAACATGTGCGTGGCCAACCTGACCACGCCGGCCAACTACTTCCACGCGCTGCGCCGGCAGGTGAAGCGCAACTTCCGCAAGCCGCTGGTGATCTTCACGCCGAAGTCCCTGCTGCGGCACAAGCTGGCAGTGTCGTCGCTGGACGAGATGGACGAAGGCAGCGCATTCCGCTTCGTCATTCCCGAAGCGGACGCGATCGCGCCGCCCGATCAGGTGCGACGTGTCGTGCTGTGCTCGGGCAAGGTGTACTACGACCTGCTGACCGAGCGACGCGGGAGCGGCAAGAACGACGTCGCCATCCTGCGGCTGGAACAGATCTATCCGTTCCCGGAGAGGACGCTCACCGGCGCACTCGCCGCATATCGCAATGCCGAACTGGTGTGGTGCCAGGAGGAGCCGGAGAATGCCGGTGCCTGGCTCTTCCTCGACCGGCGGCTGGAGAAGGTCTTGATCGGCATCGGCGGCAAGGCACAGCGCCCGCGTTACGTCGGTCGCGATGCATCTGCCAGCCCGGCCACCGGGTCGGCGCGCGTGCATGCCGCCGAGCAGGCGGCGCTGGTGGCCGCGGCGCTGGGAACCGCGTGACATGGCAACCGAGATCACCGTGCCGACGCTTGGCGAGAGCGTCACGTCGGCGACCGTCGCACGCTGGATGAAGCATGAAGGCGACGCGGTCGCCGCCGATGAACCGCTGGTCGAACTCGAAACCGACAAGGTGACCGTCGAGGTCAGCGCGCCCGCCGCAGGCGTGCTGACCTCTATCAGCGCACCGGAGGGCAGCGAGGTCCCGGTGGGCGCGCTCCTCGGCCTGCTGGATGGAGGCGCGGTCGCGGCCCCGAGACCGCGTCCCGCCGCGATGCCTCAGGCCGGCGTGAATGCGCCGCCGCGCGCGTTGGGCCCGGTGGCGCGTCCCGCCACACCGCCCGCCGATGTCGCCGCGCATGCGCCGCTGCCGGCCGCGGCGCGGCTGATCGAGGAGCAACACCTCTCGGCCGGGCAGATCGGCGAGGGCACCGGCAAGGACGGACGCATCACCAAGGGCGACGTGATGGCATTCCTGAACCGTCCGGCACCTGTTGTGCCACCGCCGGCCGCGAAGCCGCAGCGCGAGGCTGAACCGCGCGAGGAGCGCGTGCGCATGACGCGCCTGCGCCGCACCATCGCCGCACGGCTGAAGGAGGCGCAGAACACCGCCGCGATGCTGACCACCTTCAACGAGGTGGACATGTCCGCGGTGATGACGCTACGCAGCGAGTACCGCGAGGCGTTCGAGAAGAAGCATGAAGGCGTGCGCCTCGGCTTCATGTCGTTCTTCGTCAAGGCATGCGTGACGGCGCTGAAGGAGTTCCCCGCGGTCAACGCCGAGATCGACGGCGACGACATCGTCTACAAGTACTTCGTTCACATGGGCATCGCGGTCGGCGGCTCCGCCGGATTGGTCGTGCCGGTGATCCGCGACGTCGATGCCATGGGCTTCGCCGAGATCGAGCGGGCGATTGCCGATTTTGGCCGCCGTGCGCGCGATGGGGCGCTGAAGCTGGACGAGCTGACCGGCGGCACGTTCAGTATCACCAACGGCGGGGTATACGGATCGCTGATGTCCACGCCGATCCTGAACCCGCCGCAGTCGGGGATTCTGGGGATGCACAAGATCCAGGAGCGGCCGATGGTGGTTGCCGGGAAGATCGAGGTGCGGCCGATGATGTACCTGGCGCTGTCCTACGATCATCGCGTCGTCGATGGCAGGGAGGCCGTGAGCTTCCTGGTGCGGGTGAAGGAAGGCGTGGAGGATCCGCGCCGGCTGTTGCTGGGGTTGTGACGGTGGACAGGCACCCCCTCCCCAACCCTCCCCCGCTTCGCGGGAGAGGGAGGTCAGCGCGCCCACTCCCGCGAAGCGGGGGAGGGGGGGGGTGGGGGTGCATCCATGCCAGACTCCTTCGCCGTC
>JANWJK010000307.1 GCA_025452005.1 Acetobacteraceae bacterium
CGAACAATCCCGGAGCGAACCATGCAGATTTTGCGTGAGCCACGACCTCGATCTCCTGAGAGTCAGAGCGCTCTGTAGCCGAACTGTCCGACCGTCTTGAGGGTCATCTGGATCAATGCTGTCGTTGCGCCGTTGTCGCCATTGTATGTGGTATAACGTCTAAAGACGCGCAAATCCAAGATAAAGCACTCGTCTTCGTAAGACGCGTCGCCTCCGACGGAAACCATCTCGTTCAATCGTATATTGCGCCGCACCCAGCCGCTGACCCGATACCTCCCCCAGTTCGACGATGCCCCGACCGTCACCTCGCTGCGCGGCGTGTAGAAGGCGTTGCCGATGGGCGGTGGCGGCGGCTGGTCGAACAGCGTGTAGGGATTGAATGTGCTGTAGAAATAGCCGACGTTGACCGAGAATTTGGACACGCCGACCGTCGCCAGCGCGTCGGACATCCGCGTCTGGAACGTTTTGTGATCGAGCCGGGTGCGGTAGGTCAGGTTCAGCCAGCTTGTCGGCGCGAAGCTGGCGCGCCCGACGAGGTCGGACACCTGATCATGCAGGCCAGACGCCTGCGGGAACTGGTTGTCCACGGTGGTGCGATAGGATTGCCCGAGCAGTGCGTCGAAGGTGGTGCCCGCCAGGTACCACGTGCTGTGGAGTGCGACATTCGCCCGCACGCCGCCTTCCAATCTATCGATCCCCGGATAACGGTTGAAGCCGAACAGGTTGGCGTCGGAGAACTCGAGGTCCAGGCTGTCCTCGTTGGGATATTTGGATCTCTGGCTGTCGCCGACCTGCGGCCCGACGACGATCTGCGCGATCGGTTCGATGAGCTGGGTGCCCCACGCACCGGAATCCCGCATGAACGGCCAGCGGAAGTCCAAGGCCGCCTGCGGCTGCGCGCGCGCCTTGTCGATCTGGCTCACCGGACCGAAGTTCGGCTGCTCGTTGAAGGCATTGGCGTTGTAGGCGATCGCATCGTTGTGCAGCGTGATCTTCCACAGATCGCCGAGTTCCCCGACGAACGGACGCGACCAGTTCACCGTGAGACTGCCACGACGCGTGTCGGTACCGACCGTGCGCAGCACATTGAACGCCCCGACGTCGACGCTGAGACGGCCTCCGAGCGAATCGGGCTGGCCGAAGTAGCTGTACTGGTATCGGGGCAGGACCAGCGGCAGCTTGTCGCTTGCCACCACGCTATTCAAGGTCTGGTAGAACCGGACGTCGAAGCGCGAATAGGCCCCCTGGCCGAAGCCTTCGCCGTACACCTGGCTGCTGAGCAAGGTCGGCTCGCTGCCGAGGTATCCCGCGAGATGGAAGTCGCGCACGTAGTCCGCCGATGACGCACGGGCGATGTTGAATCCCCAGCGCCAGGTATCGTTCAGGCTGAACTGCCCCTTGGAATAGATCGTGCCCTGCAGCGAGTTGTCCAGGTAGCCGGCCGATGCGTCGAGCAGCAGCGAGCCGCTGTTGAACCGGCGTCGGTACTCGACCGAGAGCTGCGGGCCTGTGCGCGTGGTCAAGGTGGGGACGAAGGTCGCATCCGACTGGTCGTCGATCACCCAATAGTACGGTTGTGAAAAGAATGCGCCGAGATGCGACGTTGCCCCGAACGCTGGGATCAGCAGGCCGCTGCCACGCTTGACCGACGGATCGACGTGCCAGAAATATGGCATGTAGCCGACCGGAACGCCGTACATCTCCAACACGGCATCCTGGTACTCGATCTTCTTGTTCTCGAGATCCTGCACCGCCGAAAGTGCGCGGATCTGCCAGAGCGGCGCCTTGGTCGGGTCCTTGGCGCAGAGATCGCAGGTGGAGTACACCACGCGCGACATCTCGTTGATCTGCCCCTCGGTGCGCCGCGCGCCGTTGGCGGCCAACCTGCCATTCTCCGCGAGAATGGCCCGCATGTCGCGCATCACACCGTTCTTCATGTCCTGCGAGAGCTCGGCATAGTCGGCGAACAGCACCTGGCCGTTCGGTTCGAGCAGTGCAACGTTCCCCTTGGCCGCGGCAACGCCGGTATTGCGGTCGAACGTGACGCGGTCGGCCCGCAGCACGTGCTCGTTCTGCCAGGCCTCGACATGACCCTGGGCGATCACCAGCGCGTTCTCGCGGTCATACTCCACGGTATCGGCGGTGAAGGTAACCGGCGCATTGCGGTCGCCCTGCGGTTGCGACGCGGAATTGACGAGCGTACTCAACTGCGCTGGCGCGGCGTCCGGCAGCGCCGACGCCAGGAGCATGGCCAGCGGCAGCACACGCAGGAGCAAGCGCAGGGGGGTGCTGAGCCTGACCAGAGGGGAACGCCGCATTCTCAGCCGTCTTCCGTGTGCAGCAGCAGCGCGAGCGCCAGCATCAGTCCCGAGACGGCGGGCACCCAGGCGGCAAGCGCCACCGGGAGGGCGCCGGTCTGACCGAATTCCTCGGCGATCTTGGACATCAGGAACAATGCGAAGCCGGTCGCCACGCCGCTGCCGATCATCTGCGCCACGCCGCCACGTCGCGCCGGACGCAAGGAGAATCCGGCACCGACCAGTGCCATGGTCGCGCAGAGCAGCGGCAGCGCGAGCAGCGCCTGAAAATGCAGCCGGTGCCGGATCGACGAGAAACCCGAACGATCGAGCAGCGCGATGAAGTCGGGCAATCCCCAGAACGACAGCGTATCGGGCGAGGCGAAGCTCTCCTCTACGCGCGCAACGGTAAGATCGGTCGGCAGACTGATCGTGGCCGGCGGCTCCGGCATGTGCTCGGGCTGGATGACCCGCGCGTCCTGCAACTGCCAGGCGCCTGCGCCGAGTGTCGCCTGGCCGGCCTCGATCCGGCTGAGCAGCCGGTCGCGGCCATCCAGACGGAACACGCTGACCTGCAATGCGGTCAGCCGTTTGCCGTGCAGTTCCACGCCATGCGCATGGAAGATCGCCACGCCCTGTGGCGCAAGGGAATGATCGGACTGCCGCAGCCAGAGTTGGCCGCCGTTCAGCGCAAGCGGGCCGCCGCCTGTCCGGAGGTAGGAATTGTCCATCGCCTCGGCGCGACCGAACATCACCGATGACAACGGACTTACCACGGTCGTGGCGAATATGCCGAGCGCCAGTGCGCATAGGGTGGGAGCGGTGAGGAATTCCCAGGCTGACACGCCCGCGGCACGCGCAACCACCAGCTCCGACGAACGCGTGAGACGCCAGAAGCACAGCATGCCGCCGAGCAGTATTGCGAACGGCAGCACCTGCATTGCGATATAGGGCAGGCGCAGCGCGGCGATCTCGGACACCACCGCGAAGGTCGCGTCCGGCTTCAGGATCGAGCGGCGCAACAGCTCGATGAAGTCGAACAGGGCGACCAGGCCCGAGAGCGAGAGCAGCATGCCGATCACCGCGCCGGTGAACTGCCTGGCGATGTAGATCGACAAGGTGATCGGCTGTGTCATGCGCTCAGTTGGGCCGCGACAGGCTGGCGGCGCGAATCAAGCCATTGCTGTCCGAACATCACCCAGCCGCAGATCATGCCAGGTGCCAGGGCCTGCACCCACATCATCGGCAGCATCGCGTTGTTGCGAGCCGCCAGGTTGTCCATGGCGAGGCCGAACGCCAGCAGTGCCACCATTGCGGCCACGGCGACCAGCGGCCGCACGAAGCTGCCATGTCGGCGGAAGGTCCCGCTAAGTACAGCGAACAGCGCGATCAAGGCATAGGAAATGGCGGTGAGCGGTGTCGTCAGGCGCTTGTGCCCTTCGGCGATCCATTTCGACACGTCGCGCGGGTTGGACATGGGCGGGTGGAGCAGTTCGTTCAGCGACATCTCCGTCATGTCGCGCAGGCGTTCGCCGGATGTCGCCTGGGTGTCGGCCAGGTCGAGCTCATTCTGCCCGAACGTGAGCACGTTGAGCCGACCGCTCTGACGATCGATCTCCTGGCGGCTGCCGTTCACCAGCAGCACACGCGGACCGTTCGGTCCCTCGATCAGCCGGCCGACCTCGGACAATATCGTCGCATGCGCCGTCTTGTCGCGCCCATCGTCCACCAGGATTCCGCGCAACGTGCCGTCCGGGTCGCGTGACCGGACATAGACGGTGAGATCCGGCGAGATCTGGGTGAACACGCCTTCCTGCAACAGGAAGGCCGCCATGCGATTGCGAATCTCCCACTGGAACTCCCGGAACGAGGTGAGGCTGGCGGGAACGATCCACAGGGTCAGCGCAAAGCCGCAGACGACCGCGAGCAGTGCCACTGCCAGCGCCGGACGCGACAGCGCGAAGGGCGACAGTCCGGTCGCACGCATCACCGTGATCTCGCGGTCGCCGGCAAGGCGCTGGTAGACGAACTGCACCACCACGAAGGTGGTGATCGGCAGAATAACCGCGATGAAACTCGGGATCAGCAGCCCGGTGAGTTCGACGAAGACCACCAGCGACAGGCCGTGATTCACCACCAGCTCGACGAACCGCAGCGACTGGATCAGCCAGACCAGCGCCGTCAGTCCACCGGTGACCGCGATCAGCGCCAACAGAACCTGACGAAACATATAACGGTCGAGCCGCGTGATCAGCTTGCCGGAGCGCATCGAGCGAGATCAATCCCTGCATGGCGGACCAGCCTTGTGCGTCAGCGGGCGCAGCGATGCAAGCCGGGCCGACCGATCACGCGGCAGCGCGCGAGGCCGTGGCCCGTCCCTTCCCGCGTTCGGGAGGGACGGGCGACGCAGTCCCTAGACGCTGGGCTCGTGTACGAACACTTCGATGTCCGAGACGATCTCCTTGCCCCTGGTCTCCGGCCCCAGCAGCAGCGAGATGATGAAGCTCACGAGACCGACGGTGGTGCCGATCATCATCGCGACGCCGAAGCCGACATTGTAGTTGACCGCAATGTAAGTCAGCACCGGCGCAACCAGGCCGCCGAAGATCGCGCCCTGGTGATAGCAGAAGCCCGCGGCGGTGGCGCGCACCTCGGTCGGGAAGCGCTCGGAGAGATAGCTCGGGTTCTGCCCATAGATCGCACCGCCGAACAGCCCCTGCACCGAGAAGCCGATCGCCAGCGTCAGATAGTCGTTGGTGAACAGATAGGTCGGCGTGACCGCCAGCGCGATGATCGCCGGAATGATCATCGACCAGCGGCGGCCGAACGCGTCCGACACCCAGCCCCACAGGAAGCTGGCGACGAAGGTGGCCGCGTTGGAGAACATCAGCGGCACCGCCACCAGCGCGGCGGACAGCGCCAGGTCCTTCTGCAGATGCGTCGCGAACAGCGCGAAGATCGAGTAGTAGACGGTGAATGCACTGGCCATCCACCAGCAGGCGGTCAGCGTGTTGGCGAGATTGCCACGCGTGAAGATGGTGAACAGCGGCATGCGAACCTGCTTGTTCTGCTCTCGCTGCTTCCTGCGGTTCTCCAGCCAGACCTCGGGCTCCTTGACGTATTTGCGGACCCAGACGACGACGAGCGCCGGCAGGATGCCCATCCACAGCAGACCACGCCAGCCGATGCTGTCGAACAGCAGGCCGTAGGCGGCGCTGGAGGCGAGGAAGCCGAGAGCCCACGAGCCTTGCAGCACCGAACTCATCAGACCGCGCGACCGCGTCGGCCATGATTCCATCGCGAGCGATGCGCCGGCGGGCCATTCCGCTCCCATGCCGATGCCGAGCAGGGCGCGGAAGAAGAACAGGAAGGCGAAGGTGGGCGAGAAGCCAGCGATGAAATTACAGATCGAGTACCAGAGGATTGAGATCATCAGCGGAATCTTCCGCCCGACGCGATCGGCGAGCCAGCCCGAGGCGGTCGCACCGACCAGCCGCAGCCACAGCGTGATGGCAAAGACCGCGGTCACCTCGGTAAGCGGAACGTTGAACTCCTTGGCGATCGGCACCATGATCAGCAGGAAGATGGTGAAGTCGAAGGAGTCGAGGGTCCAGCCCATCCAGGCGGCCCACCACGCCAGCCACTGATCCTTGGTTGGTTCCTTCCACCACGGCACGGCCTCGCCGCGCCCGAGACTTGTCGACATTGCTTGTTGCCTCCCCGGCGTACTTCAGGACGATCGTTACGGCACGAACGGCTGCGCAGCGCGGTTTGCCGCGCACGGTACGACTTCGTGATGTTATCTTAGGCAACGTAACCGATTTGCGTCAAACGCCGTGCTCGCGTGACAACTGCGGCAGTACGCATGGCGCCTGGCCACAGGCTGCATACCGCAGCGACCAGGGGCTGCGACCGGGGCATTAGGCACAATCGGTGGATCACCGATGCGCGGCGCACCTGACGCAACAGGCCGGCGGCCAGGCGCCGGTGATAGTGCGCGGCGGATTCGCCCGCGATCCAGCTTCGCGCCGCCAGCGATCCGCTCGCCAGCGCCAGCGCAACACCGTCGCCGGTAAGCGAGGCGATCACCGCCGCCTGATCGCCAAGGCGGAACAACCCGGCCGGATCGCGCGGGCCTTGGTCATGGATATAGCCGTAAGGCAGACCGGCGACTGCCAATGGCCGGTCGAGCAACGGAACGGCGCCTGCGAGTCGCGCGCGCAGGTGCGGACACGCATCGGTCAGCGCGTCGAGCAGACTGTCCCACCGTCCGGCGGCTGCGCGCACCATCGCCGCCGGCAGCAGAGTGCAAAGCACCGCCCGATCCGCCTCCACGAGTTGCAATCCGGCATAGCCACCCGGGAACAGCGCCAGTTCGACATGGTGGCGCAGCGCCTCGTGCTGCAGGGCACAGAGCCGGTAGTACATCTTGCGCCCCACCAGGCCCGTGCCGCGATCGGTGCGTTGTGTTCCGCGCAGCTCGTGCTTGCCAGTGGCGACGAACACCGTATCGGCATCGACTCGCCCAAGCGATGCGCAGTCGATGCGCAGGGCGCCGCGAACCTGTCCGATCGCCGCGACGCGATGACCGCGCAGTACCGTGGCGCCGTCGGCCGCCGCCCGCCGCAGCAACGCCTCATCCAGGACGCGGCGCGACAGCCCGCGCGCGGTGAAAGGCAGACGCGTGGTCGCGACGCGGTTCCGATGCACCAGGCGCAGCGCCGTGATCGTGGATGCCGCGGCCAGATCGACGCCGAACGCTTCGATCATTGCGACCGCCTCGTTGCTGAGAAAATCGCCGCACACCTTGTCGGCTGCGTCGGCGCTGCGTTCGATCAGCGTGGCGCCGTGTCCGCCACGGGCGAGCGCAATGGCGGCTGCGGCGCCCGCGGGCCCGCCACCGATGATCACCGGGCCGGGCAATGCCGCGCGACGCAGAGACGGAAGGGCAGGTGCCACGTAACGGCTGCCTCGCGCTCGGCAAGACCCGCGGCGCACAGCAGCCGGCGCCAGTCGTCCGGCACGAAGGCACGCGCGATGGAGATGCGGCCGTCGCTCAGCACGAAACGATGCCAGCGCGCGATCCACGCAAGCACGCCGAAGCCGTAATACGGCAGCCAATGGCGATGCAGGTCGCCGATGAACCAGCCGCGGCGCGCGTGTGCCTCCATCCAGCGAATGAACGCCACCACCTGGTCGTCGTCGAGGTGATGGGTAAACTGCGAGCTGACGATGAAATCGAACGTCTCGGCCGGATCGATGGCGAACACGTCGCCGGTACGATAGGTGATGGACGTGGCGGCGGCGGTCGCATCCTGTGCCGCCCGCATCGCCCATGGATTGAGATCGACGCCGACCAGCCGCGATGCGATGCCGCGTCGCGCGGCCCAGCGGTCGATGCGGCGCAGGGCGTCGCCGTGACCGCACGCGACGTCGAGCAGCGCGAAGGACCGCAGCCCCACGGTTTCGCGCGCCAGCCAGGCGAGCATCGGCCGGTGCGTCAGCGTCACGGTGTTCACCCGCGCCAGGTCGCGAAGGCACCGCCGGTAATCGTCGAAATCGAGGCAGTCGGTGTCCATCCGCTCCTCGGCGGTGCTGCGCGCGGCGAGCCTCATGGCCGATGGAAGGCGAAGGTTTCCACTGTCAGTCCAGGACCGAATGCCATCGCCATGCCGTCGCCGGTGGCGTGCGACGAACGCAGGATGCGCTCCAGCACGAACACCAGCGTGGCGGACGACATGTTGCCGAAGTCGCGCAGCACGTCGCGCGAATGGCGCAGCGCGTCGGGTGGCAGCGCCAGCCCGTGCTGAACGGCGTCGAGGATCGAGCGCCCGCCGGCATGCACCGCCCAGAGCGGGATGTCGCCAACGGTGCGCGGACCGAGCAGCCCGGCGCCGTGCTCACGCAGCCAGCGCCGGATGCGGCCGGGAACCTGACCCGACAGGTGCATCGCGAAGCCCTGGTCGCCGATAAGCCAGGTGATGAGGTCGGCGCTGCGCGGGATTACCGTTGCGTGGAACCGATCGAGCGCGAGACCCACCGGTTCGGCGGACACCAGGCAGGCGCCACAGCCGTCGCCGAACAGCAGGAAGCTCAGCATCTTCTCGAGCTCCCACTGTTCCTGAAGATGCAGGCTGGAAAGTTCCAGACTGACCACCAGCACCTTGGCATCGGTTTCCGACCGGACGATGTGGC
>JANWJK010000308.1 GCA_025452005.1 Acetobacteraceae bacterium
GGTGGCCGAACTGGGGCGCGAGGATATCGGGCGGCTGGCCGACGAAGCCGCGTCGCTGGCCCTGACCGGCGGGCGCCGGGTGGTTCGGCTGCGCGAGGCGACGGACGCCGCGACCGATCAGGTCGCCGCCATTCTGAAAGGGAAAGCGCCGGCGCTGGTGGTGCTGGAGGCGCCGGGGCTGGCGACGCGCTCGCGCCTCCGGACGCTGGTCGAGGCGGCGCCGGATGGGGCGGCGGTTGCCTGCTACCCGGAGGAAGGCCGGGCGCTGTCCGACACGATCCGCACGGTGCTGACCGAGGCCGGTGTGGCGATCGATGCCGATGCGCTGGCCTGGGTAGCGGACCAGCTCGGTGCCGATCGGGTGTCGACCCGGGCGGAGGCGGAGAAGCTCGCGCTGTATGCCGGGGCTGGCGGACGGGTCGATCTGGATGCGGCGATGGCGTGTGTCGGCGATCTGGCGGGGCTGTCGCTGGACGATGCGCTGTTCGCTGCGACCGAGGGCGATGTGGCGCGCACCGACCGGGCACTGGAGGTGGCGCTCGCCGAGGGCGCCACGCCGGTCGGCGTCCTGCGGGCGGGACTGATGCATTTGCAGCGGCTGCACCGGGTGCGGCTGGCGGTGGACGAAGGATCGGCCACCGCCGATGCGATAAGGGGTGCGCGGCCGCCGGTGTTCTTCCGGCGGGTGGGTGCGTTCAGCCGTGCGGTTGAATTGTGGGCGTCGGCGTCGCTGGTGGCGGCGATGGCCGGACTGGCCGAGGCGGAACGCGCCTGCAAGCGCACCGGCGCACCGGATGCCGTGCTGGGGCGCAACGGGATACTGGCCCTGGCGCGCCGCGCCGCGGCGGCGGGCGCAAGGCGGCGGCCATAGGTGTGCTTTACTGTATGATTATTGGCGCAGTCCCAATCTGCTCAGTAAACTGTCCAACTGATCAAGGTCGGAGTAGTAAAACTTTATGGCACCGCGCCTGCCGTTGAACGTTACCTTGACGTTCAGACCCAGCTGTTCACTGAGGTCGCGCTCCAGTGCGGCGGTGTCCGGATCGCGGGTGCGCCGCAGACCATCGTCTGGCCTGGGATCGGCAGACGGGGGGCGCGCCGCGAGTGCCTCGGTCTGGCGGACGGACAACTGCCGGTCGATCACCTCACGCAGGCCAATCTCCGGTGTGGGATGCGCCAGCAGGGCGCGGGCATGGCCGGCCGAGATGTCCCCTCTGCGCAGCGCCGCCTTTACCGGGTCAGGCAGGTTCAGCAGGCGAATGGTATTGGCGATGTGGCTACGGGACTTTCCGACGGCATGGCCAAGTTCCTGCTGGGTGTACTCGAATTGCGTAAGCAGGCGGGCATAGCCGTCGGCCTCGTCCATTGGGTTGAGGTCCTGGCGCTGCAGGTTCTCTACCAAGGCGACTGCGGCGGCCTCGGTATCCGTCAATTCGTGGACCAGCACGGGAACTTCGTGCAGGCCGGCCGCGGAGGCGGCGCGCCAGCGGCGCTCGCCGGCGACGATCTGGAAGCGGCCGTCGGTCGCCGGGTGTGGCCGGACCAGGAGTGGCTGCAGGATGCCACGCAGGCGGATGGACTGGGCAAGCTCCTCGAGCGCGCCCGGATCCATGCTGCTGCGCGGCTGATAGGGGTTCGGCTCCAGCAGGTCGAGCGGGAGCTGACGGACGGCCGCTCCCTGGGGCGGCGTCTGGACGGCAGCCTCGCCAAGCAGCGCGGCAAGGCCGCGTCCGAGCCGAGGTCCCGTATCGCGCCTGACGTTCACGGGTGGGCTCGTTCGCGCCGGAGGACCTCGCCCGCGAGACGGACGTAGGCCTGGGCACCTGGCGAGCGGAAATCGTACAGCAGCACCGGCTTGCCGTGGCTCGGCGCCTCCGAGATGCGGATGTTGCGGGGAATGACGGTGTCGTAAACGGTCTCACCGAAGAAACCGCGGGCGTCGGCAGCAACCAGATCCGACAGATTATTGCGTCGATCGAACATGGTCAGCACGATACCTTGCAAGCGAAGGTCCGGATTGAGGCCGCGCTTCACCATCTCGATGGTGCGGACCAAGCCGCTGATGCCCTCCAGCGCATAGAACTCGCATTGCAACGGAACCAGCACTGCATCGGCGGCGACCAGCCCGTTCAACGTAAGAAGACCCAGGCTCGGCGGACAGTCTATCAGCACGAAGCTATAAGGCGCCGGGCCCGTCCGCAGCGGGGTCAGCGCGTCGCGCAGCCGATATTCGCGGCGCTCCAGCGCGACCAGCTCGATCTCGGCGCCAGCGAGATCGGCCTCGGCTGTGATCAAGGAGAGATTTGGTATGGTTGTCGCGTAGGTTGCCTCGGGCAATGGCAGGTCGTCGGTGATCAGGCGATAGCTGCCGATAGTACGTTCGGCGCGGGGAATGCCAAGCCCGGTGGAGGCGTTGCCCTGTGGATCGAAGTCGATCAGCAGGACGCGCTCATCGACGGCAGCCAGGGCGGTGGCCAGGTTGATCGCCGTGGTGGTCTTGCCGACGCCGCCCTTCTGGTTGGCGATCGCCAGAATACGCGCGCCCGGCACCGGCGGCGGCAGGTCGAGGAGGTCGGTGTCAGCTCTGGGGAATGACACGGCTGAGATTGCTGATCCGGAGGATGCAGGTGTCGGGGGCGGTGCGGCTGGCAACGCGCTCTACATGCATGTGCCACTGCACGGCCGCCATCGTCAATTCCTCCTGGGCGCTGGCACCCTTCAGGAACAGGCATTGGCCGCCCGGAGCCAACAAGGGAGCAGCCAGTTCCAGGAGTTTCGGCAGCGGTGCCACAGCTCGCGCAGTGACCAGCGGCGCAGGGGCGATGCCGGCGGATTCGGCGCGGACAGCAAGGACGTGGACCGGTGCACCGGTGGTTCGCGCGGCCTCGCGCAGGAACGCCGCCTTGCGCCGGTCGGCCTCAATCAGGTCGAAGGGCACACCAGTCGCCAGGGCCAGGATCAGGCCGGGGAAGCCGGCGCCGGAGCCGATGTCGACGGCGCGGTCCGTGAGCGGGTGCATCGATGGGATGAGTTGCAGCGAGTCGGCAATGTGACGCTGCCAGAGAACCGACACGTCCTTCGCGGAGACCAAGTTAACCGTCCGGTTCCAACGGACCAGCAGCGCGGCAAAGCGTCCGAGTGCGTCCTGCGTTTCACGTGAAACGTCCTCCGCCATGTTCCACGTGAAACGCGAAGTCACACCGCCTGCGTGTCGCGACGTTTCCGCACATGGGCGGAGATGGCCGCCAGAGCCGCCGGCGTCATGCCCTGGATCCGTGATGCGGCGCCCAGCGATGCCGGCTGAGATTGCATGAGCTTCGTTGTGAGTTCCGCGGAGAGACCGCCAACTTGCTGGAACGCGACATCATGCAACGCAACCGTTTCCTCCCGCCGGAACGCGCGGATGTCGGCCTCCTGCCGCGGCAGGTAGCCATCATAGCGGACCTCGGTCTGCAATTGGTTCAGGGCCCGGTCCGGGGTGTCGCGGAGCCACGGGAAAGCGGCCGCCAACGATTCGAAGGCGATGTCACGTTGTGCCAGCAGTTGGGACACGGACCGCCAGCGCCCATCGGCCCGGATCGTGATGCCATGCGTAGCGAGGTCCGCAGGATAGCCGCCGTCAGATTGTGCACGTTCCCGCGCCCGCGACACCGCGGCCCGGTGCGCTTGGAAGAAGGCGGCGCGCGCCGGACCAACGCAGTCCCATGACATGCCCTTGCCGGTCAGCCGGAGATCTGCATTGTCCGCTCGCAACGTCAGCCTGAATTCCGCACGCGAGGTGAACATGCGGTACGGCTCGCTGACTCCCTGCGTAATGAGGTCGTCCACCAGGACCCCGATGTATGCCTCCGACCGGCCAAGAGCCACCAGCCCGGAGCCGCCGGCACGACGCGCTGCGTTGATGCCGGCGATCAACCCCTGTGCCCCCGCCTCTTCGTATCCGGTTGTGCCGTTGATCTGGCCTGCGAGGAACAGTCGCGGCAGTGCTCGCACCTCGAGCGACGGCGCTAGTGCCCGTGGGTCCACGTAATCGTATTCCACGGCGTAGCCTGGGCGCGTCATCCGTGCACGTTCCAACCCCGGGATCGTCGCCAGCAGGGCCAACTGCACGTCCACCGGCAGGCTGGTCGATATCCCGTTGGGATAGACCGTGTCGTCGTCCAATCCCTCGGGCTCCAGGAATATGTTGTGGCTGTCCCTGGCGCTGAAGCGCACGATCTTGTCCTCGATGGACGGACAGTAGCGCGGCCCCGTCCCTGAGATGTGGCCGCCGTACACCGCGGACCGATGCAGATTGGCGTGGATGATCGCATGCGTCGCCGGGGTGGTCCGGGTGATCCGGCACGCCACCTGGGGATTGGTGATCCGCTCGGTCATTGGGCTGAAGGGCTCAGGCACCGCATCGCCGGGATCCGATTCCAGGCCATCCCAGTCGATCGTCCGGCGGTCGAGCCGCGGCGGCGTGCCCGTCTTCAACCGGCCCATCGGCAGGTTCAACCGGGCCAGCGCCCGCGCAAGACCGATCGAAGGCCCCTCGCCCAGACGCCCGGCCGCGCTCTGTTGTTCGCCAATATGAATGACGCCGCGCAGAAACGTCCCGGTGGTCAGAACTGCTGCCCCACAGCGGATTCTCGAGCCGTCAGCGCACAGTACCCCGGCCAGTTGGCCGTCGGCGCCGATCTCGAGGTCCTCGACCGAACCTGCCCGCGCCGTCAGCCTTGGTGTGCTCGCCAGCAGCTGCTGGATCGCCCATCGATACAGCGCCCGATCGGCCTGCGCGCGCGGACCGCGCACCGCCGGCCCTTTGCTGCGGTTCAGCAGCTTGAAGTGGATTCCGGCGGCATCCGCTGCCCGCCCCATCAGCCCATCCAGCGCATCGATCTCGCGCACCAGATGCCCCTTGCCGATCCCGCCGATCGACGGGTTGCAGGACATCTCGCCGATCGTCTCCACGCGATGCGTCAACAACAGTGCGCGCGCGCCGACGCGCGCGGCGGCGGCGGCGGCCTCGCAGCCGGCATGGCCGCCGCCAATCACTACAACGTCGAAATGCTCAGCCATCGCCTTCGGACCTTGTTACACGCCGGTAAGGTCGCCTTATAGCGCAGATGTCGTTCTTCTCGCTGCATCACCTCATCCAGCTTCTCCATGCCTATGGCAATGTGGTGCTGGGCGTCGTGGTGGGGCTGGAATGCGTCGGGCTGCCAGTGCCAGGCGAGACCCTGCTGATCGCAGCGGCGGTGCTGGCCGCAACGACCGACCAGATGAGCATCGTGTCCGTTGTACTGTCGGCCTCTCTGGGCGCAATCCTGGGCCAGATGGCCGGCTACGGTATCGGCTGGGGCATAGGGTTCCGGCTGCTGCGGCGCTATGGGCGCTACATTGGCCTGACCGACAGGCGCATGGCCTTTGGCCGGGCGCTATTCCGCCGCCACGGCGTGAAGGTTGTGTTTGCCGCGCGCTTCATCGTGTTGCTTCGCACTCTGGCGGCGCTGTTGGCGGGCGCCAATCGGATGCCGTGGGGCCGGTTCATGGCGGCCAATATCGCGGGCAGCGTGGTCTGGTCGGCGCTCTATGGTGGCGGGGCCTACATGTTGGGCCACGAGGCAAAGCACGTCGCTGGGCCGGCCGCCATCGGCATCGGCCTGCTTGTCGTCGCTGCGCTGGTCGCCGGCGGGCTATACGCACGGCATCGCGAAAGACAACTCCTGGCACAGCCGGCGCGGGTCGGCCGTCCGGCAGAGTAACAAATGTCGAGGTGGTGACCGACCACCTCGGCGAAACGTTGCCGCGCCTAAGCGCCACTGGGAGCGCGGAGTACACCGAAGGACGTGACCCCGCGCCCGCATCGCCCGTCAGCCCGTCGCCGCGGCGCGGCCTTGCAACATGCGGCGATCAGC
The DNA here is from genome assembly GCA_025452005.1 of Acetobacteraceae bacterium. Classification (GTDB taxonomy): domain Bacteria; phylum Pseudomonadota; class Alphaproteobacteria; order Acetobacterales; family Acetobacteraceae; genus JAMXLO01. Next base: position 5,901 of record JANWJK010000308.1, read on the forward strand.
CAACCAACCATCGAGACCCCAGACATGACCCGCGTTCACCACGACCAGCCAGGTGGTTAGGGTCGCATACACGATATGGTAGTCGATGATCAGGTTCACGTGGCTTTCGATGTAGGGAAAGTCCATGTGCGCCGTCCAATAGGTGAGCAGCAGCGCCACACCGAATATGCCGCTGACCCGCACCAGCAGGCCCGAGACCAACGACAGACCGATCAGCAGGTGACCCCAACTCACAAGAAATGTCAGTATCGGCGCAATCGCCGGCGAGGTCAGCGGCGCATAGAGATCGTGGAACGTCTTGGTGTGCGCGAGAAACGTGGCCGCCGAGAAATCGGACGAGAGGACCTGCCACGTACCGGCATAGAGAAACGTCCAGCCCATCAGCAGCCTGAACGCGATTACGAACTTCCTGTCTATCATGACGCCATTCATTCCAAGCCTCCTGCTCTGCCAGGTTACGCGGTGCCGATGCGGCCTCGCGACCGAGGTCGTCCGGGAGCAGGCTAGCCGCGCGAGAGCGACGGGCATTGATGCAGATCAACTCGACATGAAGCCGCAGGCGCCTTTGCGCGCGGCCGGCTCGCAACCTAGAATATCCCGGATTCCGCTAGGAGACGGCGCGA
>JANWJK010000309.1 GCA_025452005.1 Acetobacteraceae bacterium
GGGATGTTCGATGCTCATTGGAGTGGTCCTTGGACTGGTTGCACGACATTAGCCTCAGGGGTTCCCCTGAGCGAAGCCGGCATTCAGCGACCCGGCGCAGCGCTCAGGGGCGGCTAAGTCGAAGGAGGAGGCCGAGGGCCAGCAGGCATGCGCCGCCACGCGCAACAGCGCGGGCAGTCCGACAGGCGAGGCGCAGGCCACAGATCATGTTGGGACGCTAGCGTACCCCGAGCCTCAAGGCAATCCAACTCTTCCAGCGTTCCAGCATCGTCGTTCACCTACATCCCGGCACGGTTCATGCCCCATCGTCATGGCGTGGCTTGGCCACGCCCTCCACGTCAGGGCCGCCTACAGCACGAAGAACGCATGGATGGCCGGGCCGAGCCCCGGCCATGACGATGGGACGCGAGCAATGCGCCAGTTGAAGCGTTTGTGCCCCTCAGTACGGCTCCCCTACAAAGATGAACGTTGTTCCGGTTACGATCGGCGCGCTCGCCCCGACGAACGACACGTTGGCGTCCTTCACTTGGCGCGACCCCGCCCGACCCGAGGCTTGCAGCGCGCCCTCGATGATGTGCCATAGCCCGTGGATGCGTCCCGTGCCGAGGCTGCCGCCGAACGTATTGAGCGGCAGCTCGCCGTCGAGTTCGATGCGCCCGTCCTGGATGAAATCGAGCGCATCGCCTTCCTTGCAGAACCCGTAGGACTCCAGCCCGTAGATCACCGAGGCGGAAAATCCGTCATAGATCTGCGCCACGTCCACATCCTTCGGGCTGAACCCCGACCGCTCCCACGTCAGCTTCGCGGAACTGCTGCCGCCCTCCATGTAGCTGCTGAGGCTGCCGATCCGGCCCGCCACCTCGAAGTGCAGCCGCTGCCCATAACCCGCCAGATACGCCGGCTTCGGCTTCAAATCGCGTGCCCGGTCCGCCGTCGTCAGCACGATGGCGACCGCCCCCTGCACCGGAATGTCGCAGTCGAACAGGCAGAACGGATAGGCGACCATACGGGACGCGAAATAGTCCTCGCGCGTCAGCTCGGTGCCGTAGAAATACGCGTGCGGATTGTGCTGAGTGTGCTTGCGCTGCGTCACAGCCAGCGTCGCCATCTTCTCGCGGCTCTGGCCATTCCGCTCGAGCCAGCGTGTATACGCGACCGCCATGCCCTGCCCCGGACCGCCGAAGCCGTACGGTGCGGTGAACTGCGCCGCGCCCTGCGCATTGGCCCCGGGCAGGTTCTGATAAGTACCGCGCGGGTTGTGCATCGCCCGCCACACCACCGCATATTTGCACACCCCGGCTAGCAGCGCGTTCACCGCCTGCTGCACGGCGCCGCCGATGTTCGTCGTTCCCACCTGAATGTGCCACGTCAGATTGGGCAGCTTCAGCATCGCCATCATGCAGTTGACCGACACGACGGAGATGCCGTCCACCTCGGCGTGCCCGGTCGCCGGCAGTTCCGGATAGGTCGCGAGGCCATCGATGTCCGACATCCGCAACCCCGAGTCCGCGACCGCCTCCTTCACTGCCGTCAGCGCATGGGCCGCGAGCGGCAGCTCGGCCGAGCGGGTCACCTTGGAATAGCCAACCCCGCTGACGGCGATCTTGCAACGGTTCTCCCACATACGTCCGGTTCCCTTCAGCGCGCGAGACGAAACTGCGGCAGCGTGATGTCGTCGTTCAGCTTCTCGAAGATGACCTCTACGCGTCGTCCGACCTTCGCCTGGGTATACGGGGCTTCCAGCAGGTTGCCCGCGAGCAGCGCGCCCGGCGCGTCATCCAGCTCCACGATGATGCTGGCGTAGGGCACGACGGCGGCAAACCGTTTGTCGCCGGTGTGGTACATGATGGTGTAGGCGTAGATCGCACCGCTCCCGCGCACCGGTTCGAATTTCAGGTCCGTGCCGATGCACTGCACGCAGGTGGCATACGGCGGATGCTGGAAATGCCCGCAGCTCTGGCAACGTTGCAGCTCCAGCACGCCGCGCTTCGCCGCATCCCAGAATGGCTTCGTCCACTCGTTCGGGACAGGGATCGGCCGGGTTACCTTGCTCCAGTCGCTCATTTGACCGGATCCAGCACAACGACCGGAATCTCGCGCTCGGTCTTTTGCTGGTAGTCGGCATAGGGCGGCCAGAATTCCAGCGACTTCTCCCACAGCCGCGCGCGTTCCTCGCCGGTGGCGGTCCGCGCGTGCGCCTTCACCTTCGTCGTCCCGACCTGAACCTCGACCTCGGGATTGGCGAGGATGTTGCGGTACCAGCCCGGGTGCTGCGGCGCACCGCCCTTCGACGCGATGACGAAATAACTCTTCCCGGTCTCGCCATAGAACAGCGGGAACACAAACTTCTCCCCGGACTTCCGTCCCGTCGTCGTCAGCAACAGTGACGGCACGGACATTTCGGGCCGACCCGGCTGGGTCATTTTGTACATGTGCCCATCGGTGCCGCCGCTGGACAGGTAGCGGTTCGCATGATCCACCATCCACCCCGGCAGGTTGGGAGCGAGCTTGGCCTCGGTCATACTCGGAACTCCTTCTGATCCGAGAGGAGCCTATCACAGATGGCGACAGGAGCAGCCCCGGACGCGAACGAAGCCATGCGGCACTATTGGAACACGGTCGCCGGCCCGCGCTGGGTCGCCAGCCCGGGGTTCCGCGAGCGGCGCAATCAGGAGAGCCTCGCGCTGCTTCTGGCCTGCCTCGGGCTCGCCGGCGGCGAAAGCGTGCTGGAGATCGGCTGCGGCACCGGCGCGGTGACGCTGCCGCTCGCGGAGGCGGTCGGCGAGCGTGGCCGCGTCCTCGCGGTCGACATCTCGCAACCGATGCTCGACGCTGCCCGGCAGCGGATCGACAAGAGCGGGACGCACAACGTCGAACTGACGCTCGGTGATGCGCAGGTGATGGCATTCGAGCAGGCGACATTCGATGTCGCAACGTCGCGCATGGGCGTCATGTTCTTCGCCGATCCGGTCGCGGCATTTCGCAACATCGGCGGCGCATTGAAACCGGGCGGTCGCCTCGTCTTCGCCTGCTGGGCGCCGCTTGCGGAGAACCGGCACTGGCTGATCTCCCACGACATCGCGGTCCGCCATCTGGGGCCGCCGGCGACGTCGGCCGATCACGAACCGGGGCCGCTCGCATTCGGCAACCCCGACTACATCCGTCGAACGCTCACCGCTTCCGGCTACACCGACATCGCGGTGGAGCGTGCTCACCCGACGATCGTCGGCGGCAGTCCCGAGGAAGAGGCGCGGCAGGCACTGATGATGGGACCGACGGCGAGGCTGATCGAGGCGAAACAGCCCTCCGAGACGGTCCGTCTTGCGATTGCCGAGGAGGTCGCGGCGGCATTCGCGGCCGAAGCGAGTGCCGGGCCGATCCGGTTGCCGGCCACCATCTTTCTGGTCACCGCTCGCAAATAGAGGGAGGCAAACATGACCTTGGAAGTGCGCCGTATCGTCACCGGCCATGACGCGGCCGGGAAGGCCGTCATCGCATCGGATGAGCGCATGGTCGGCAGCACGCGTGCAGGACGCGGCGGGATCGCGCGCTGCGAGATCTGGTCCACCAACCGGATGCCAGTGGACAACGCGGAGTCCGCCGCCGCCGAGCAGAAGAAGGGCTTCGTGGTCCGGCACAATTACGTCGGCTCAGGGCAGGGCACGGTGGTGCGCATCGTCGAATTCGCCCCAGGTTCACCCAAGTTCATGCACCGCACCGAGACGCTCGATTACGCCATCGTGCTGTCCGGCGAGTGCGATATGGAGCTGGATAACGGCAAGACGGTGCATGTCAGGCAAGGCGACGTGGTCGTACAGCGCGGCACCATGCACGCGTGGGTCAACACCGGCACGCAGCCTTGCGTGTTCGCCTTCGTGCTGATCGACGCCGATCCCGCGGAGGCGGGCGGGCAGAGCCTGCGGACGCACTATCCGGCGTAAGGCACGCTCGCAACGATGGTCGAACTGGCATGGCTGGCGGCGAGCGCCGTGGCGGCCGGTGTCGTGACCGGCCTGCTCGCCGGCATGTTCGGCATCGGCGGCGGCGCCGTCATCGTGCCGGTGCTGTTCGAGGCGTTCCGCCTGCTTGGCGTACCCGAGACCGTGCGCATGCAACTCTGCATCGGCACCTCGCTTGCGATCATCGTGCCGACCGCGATGCGCTCCTACCGCGCGCACCGGGCACGCGGCTTCGTGCTCCCCGATGTCATGCGCCGCTGGGCGTTGCCGTCCATGGCGGGTGTCGCCTGCGGTTCGGCGCTCGCCGCGGTGGCGCCGCCCGAAACGTTCAAGGCGGCGTTCGTGGCGATCGCCTGCCTGATTGCGGCAAAGCTCCTGGTCGGCGGCGATGGATGGGTGCTGGGCCGCGAACTGCCGGGCGCGGCGGCGATGACCGGCTACGGCTTCGCGATCGGTCTCGGCTCCGCGCTGATGGGGATCGCGGGCGGCTCGCTGGTGACGATGGTGCTGATGCTCTACGGCAGGCCGATCCACAATGCGTTGGCGACGGCAGCGGGCCTCGGCGTTCCGATCACGCTCGCCGGTACCATCGGCTATATTCTTGCCGGCCTGCCGCACCAGGCCCTGCTGCCGCCACTGTCGCTCGGCTTCGTCTCGGCGATCGGCGTGGTCCTGATAGCGCCGCTGTCGAGCTGGGTCGCGCCGTTCGGCGCCCGCCTTGCGCACAGCCTGTCGAAGCGGACACTCGAGATCTGCTTCGGCCTGTTCCTGCTACTGGTCGCCTCGCGGTTCCTGGCGAGCCTGATCCTCTCCGCAACCTGACCGATCACCCAGGCGAGGGTTCGAGCGCGGCGGGATCGTGGCCATACAGCCAGCGAAGGGTGTCGGGCGCGCGATCCCCGGCGCGCGACCATTCGGCGTCGCGCGCCTGCTGCGCCGGACCATCCGGCATATGGAAGCGCTGCTTGTTGGCGCGCGAAATCGCCTGCAACGTGCTGACGCGCGGAATGCGCAGCCGCTCGTAACGTTGCAGCGAAGCGGCGACGGCGCTGCCGCCGGCGGCAAGGCAGGCAGCCAGCGTGGCACCGTCCTCGATTGCCTGCGCCGCGCCCTGCCCCATGAAGGGGTACATCGGGTGGCAGGCATCGCCGAGCAACGTCGTGCGGCCGGCCGACCAGCGCGGCAACGGGTCGCGGTCGAACAAGGCCCAGATGAAGCACGTCTCGGCCGCGGCGACGATGCGGCGGACCTGCTCATGCCAGCCGGCAAAGGCGGCGAGCGCGCGATCGATGGTTGCGCGATCGGTCCAGTCCTCGCGGTTCCAGGTGTCGTGCTCGGTCCAGCCGACGAAATTCAGCAAGCCCCCGCGCGAGACGAAGTAGTGCACGAGGTGCGCGCCCGGGCCGACCCACGATTGGTTGCCGTGGTCGAGGCCGAGATCGGCGATGCGCTCGACCGGGACAAGCCCGCGATAGGCGACACAGCCGGCGAACGCCGGCGCCTCGTCGCCGAACAGTCGGGCGCGGACCGTCGAATGGATGCCGTCGGCGCCGACCAGCACGTCGACCGAGATGCGCGCGCCATTGTCGAACCAGGCCTCCACGGTGTCGCCGCGATCGGCGAAGCCGGCGAGCCGGTGGCCGAGGTGAACGCGCTCGCTTGCGAGTCCCGACGCGATCACCGCCACAAGGTCGCGACGGTGGATCGTCATGTGCGGCGCACCGTAGAGTTGCTCGCACAGCGGGTTCAGCGGCGCTCTCTGAAGCGTGCGCCCGTCCTGCCAGCGGCGCTGGTGCGTCTCGCGCGGACGCACGCCGACGCGATCGAGCGCCGGTCCGAGACCAAGCCGGTGCAGGACACGCACCGCATTGGGCGCCATGTTGATGCCGCCGCCGACCTCGGTCAGCTCCGGGGCCTGTTCATAGACGTCCACCTCGAAGCCGGCCTGCCGCAGTGCGAGTGCGGCGCTGAGGCCGCCGATACCAGCGCCGATGATGCCGATGCGAAGCATGGTGATGACCGTCTGTTCAGTCAGATCGCGCGGTTTTCCGCCAGAACCAAAAGCTCGCCACGAGAAAGTCCCAGTTCATCGCAGAAGATCTCCGTGTTGTGCTCGCCGATCAACGGCGCCCGTGCGGAGATCCGCCAAGACGAGCCGTTGTAGATCGCTGGCTCGCCCGGGTAGACAAAGCTGCGGCCAAGTTCCTTGTGTTCCACCTGCTTCCAGAAGCCGCGATCGTGCAAATGCGCGTCGCCGACCAGCGCCTCCGGCGCGCGCACCGCTCCCCAGGTGAAGCCGCGCTCCTGGGCAGCGTGGTAAACCTCCTCCGCCGGCAGGCTGGCAATGAAGTTGGCGATCAGATCGTCGATGATGTGCGACGTGTTCTCGGTAATGAACGCCTGGTCCTGGTATTTCGGGTCCTTGAGGTCGCCGGCCATGCCGTAGCTATCCAACAGATCCGCCAGCTCCCCGACAAATCGCGGGTTCAGCCGCCCCCCGATCAGTGCGCAGACATAGGTTCCGTCCTTGGCGCGGAACTGGGTACGCGGCGTGGCACCCGCGGCGTGATGGCGGCCTGTCTGGCGTCGCACCACCTCGCCTCGGTAAACGTAGTTGGCGATCGCCGCCTCGGTGGTCAGCGCGCAGGCGTCGTGTATGGACACATCGATATACTGTCCGAGTCCCGAGACGGTGCGGTGGACCAGCGCCGCCATGATGGCCATGTAGGCGAAATGGCAGCCCATGTGCCAGGCGTTGCCGCCGCCGGGCGCGATGGGCGGTGCACTCGGCACGTCCGCCTCGTCATAGCCGCTGGAGGCCATCTCGCCACCCGCCGCCATGTGCAGCAGGTCGCTGGAGAGGTAGTCCCGCCAGGGACCGGTCTGACCGAACGGGGTCAGCGAGCACATGATCAGCCGGGGATTCTGCTTGCATAGAGTTTCGTGATCGAGCGCCAGGGACGCCAGGAACCCCGGCCTGAAGGTTTCCAGGATCACGTCCGATGCCGCGGCCAGTCGCTCGAACAGCGCGCGGCCATCTGCCGTTGCCAGATTGAGGGTGATGCCGCGTTTCGATGTGTTGTAATACCAGAACGACAGGCTGCGCTCCGGGTGGGGAATATCGTCGAGAAACGGCCCGACGCGACGGCTGCCTTCGCCACCGGGCGGTTCGATCTTGACCACATCGGCCCCGAGGTCGCCGAGCAGCTTGCCGCAGAACTGGCCCGTTTCATCCGCAAGCTCCAGGATTCTCAGGCCTGCCAGCGGGCCCGGCAGAGTCTGGGCATCGGTCACTGGAGCATCTCCTCCATGTAGGGGAAGCGCGCCCGCCTTGCGGGCCAGAACGTGCCGTCGTCGAAACCCGCGCGGAGCGCTTCGTGGCTGTACCCCAGCAGACCTTCGACGATCTCTTGGGTGTGCTGGCCGATCATCGGGCTGGGGAGGTGATTCGATGCCGGGGTCTGCGAGAACTTGAACGGAGCGTTCTGCACCTTGTGGATGCCGAGAGCCGGATGCTCCATCGCCTGATACATCTGCCGGTGACGCAACTGAGGATCGTGCTCCACACGGTCTTCGGCGCTCTGCACGGGAAGCGCGCGAACGCCGGCGGCCTGGCAACGCTCTGTGAGCTGATATTTTTCCGCCGTCATGCTCCACGCTTCGATGTGTTCGTCCAGTTCCTCCTGGTGCCGCAGACGGCCAGCAACCGTGGCGAATTTTTCCGCGCCGGCCCACGACGGCGCGCCCATCATCTGCACCAGTCGCTGCCATTCCTCGTCCGAGTGGCAGACGATCACGCACCAGTCGTTGTATCCGCCGGGATGCGTGCGATAGGCGTTGTGCGGCGCGACGGTGGGGCCACGGTAGTTGCTGACCAGCGGCGTTCCCGGCCAATGCGCACGGTTGCCCGGCGGAAATCCGGCGCGGCGAGATCCACGCCCGTTCACGGTAAAATCCAGCAGTGCCGGACCGTTGAGCGGAACGCTCGCTACCATCTGCGACAGGTCGATGTGCTGGCCTTGCCCCGTCATGTTGCGATGGTAGAGGCCGGTCAGCGCGCACATCGCGCCGTACATGCCGCCGGTATCGTCCATGTACGACCAGCCCCAGCCGGCCGGCGGCTTGTCCGGCAGGCCGGAGAGGTATGTCAGCCCCGAGACCGCCTGCGCGACCGGACCGAACGTGGTGTAATGATGATTGCGGCCGGTATGGCCGTAGCCCGACATCGACACATAGACGATGTCGGGCTTGATCCGGCACAGCTCGTCGTAGCCGAGGCCCCAGTTCCGCAGCACGCGTGAGGAAAAGTTCTCGATCACGACGTCGGAGATCGCGATCAGTCGCTTCACGATCTCCAGCCCCTTGGCACTTCGCACGTTCAGGCTGAGGCTCTTCTTATTGACGTTCGTGTCGTTGAAGTTTCCCGAGGTGTTCAGGTTCACCTCGGCGTTGCGCGGCGTGGTGGTACTCGGCAACCTGCCGCGCTCACTCTCCGGCCACTCGATCTTGATGATCTCGGCCCCGAGCGCGCCCAGCCAGCGCGTGGCCCAAGGTCCGGCCCGCACCCAACTGAAGTCCACAACGCGGATGTTTTCCAGCGCTCGCGGCCGAGACATGTCGTCGTTCTCCCGGCTATCCCCAGGTGGTCTGGCCGCCGACGGCCGTAATGGTGATATGCCCCATCGTCGTATTGGCCTTGGCGCCATGCCAATGGCGCTCGCCGGCCTTGACATGCACGACGTCGCCTACGTTGATCTCGTGTTGCTCGTGCTCCGTCGCCGCCATGCCGGAGCCTGAGGTCACGACCAGGATCTGGTCGCAGGAGTGCGTATGCCAACCGGTTGTGCAGCCTTGGCTGAAGTTCACGACGCTGCAGTTGTAGTTCTCGGAATCCCCCGGTTCGACGATGGTCTGGCGTGACCGGGAGACCGGTCCTGTCCAACCTTCGATCCGATCGGCGCCTTCCACGGGGACGTCTGGTACATTGCGAAGCGTGACGACTTTCATTGCGTTTCCCTCCTTGCGATGACGGCCCAGCCTATCGGAAATCCGCTCCTGTGGGGAGTGGACGGCGCGGGATGGATTTGCCACACCTCGCGGGTACCATCATTGGGGAGCTGCAAGATGCTGGAGACCCGCGAAGGTGGCTGCCATTGCGGCCGAGTACGGTTCCGCGCCCGGGTCGATCTCGACCTGCTGTCGCAGTGCAGTTGCACCATCTGCACCAAGAAGGGAATCCTGCACCTTTCGATCCTGCCTGCCGACTTCGAGTTGCTGCGCGGCGGGAACGCGCTGACCGTCTACACCTTCGAGACCGGCGTGGCGCAACACACGTTCTGCTCGCATTGCGGCATGCACGCCTTTTACGTGCCGCGCTCGCAGCCTGACAGGATCACCGTGAACGCGCGATGCCTCGACGATATCGACGGGCCGTCTCTCAAGCCCATGCGCTTCTTCGACGGGCGCCATTGGGAAGATGCCCAGAAGAGGCGCATCGCCGACGGTGGACACGTCGCACCGGCGGGGCTGAACGGTTCCGTAACGCTGCGGGGCATTTTGGATCGTGCTCTGGAATAGTGCGAGGGAGCGAGGGTTCGGCGTCGGCTCTGACGGTGTCGTTGTGCTGCGATTAATCCTGGCGGACAGTTGATAAACCACATGATCGTCAACGGCCGGCAAGATTACCCACCGGGGACGAATGCCGTTGCATGGATGTTTGTAGAGCGAAAGAAAGTCTTCAACACGGAGACCACAGAGAACCACTGAGTAGCACGGAGAAGGGAAGAAATAGCGCTTCGCGCGCAGCGCATTGGTGCTTTCTCCGTGCTACTCCGTGGTTCTCTGTGGTCTCCGTGTTGAACGCTTCGCGGTGCCATCAACCAGTGAGCCCATGAAGTTCCGACCGGAGCGCGCCTTCAACCGGCCGCCACCCCAACCGCCTTCTCCTCCACCAGCTTCTCGATCTCCCCGTCCGCATAGCCCACCTCGCGCAGCACCTCGCGCGTATGCTGCCCCAACCGAGGCGGCAGTCGGCGAATGCTGGCCGGGCTGGCGGCGAAGCGCGCCGGCGGGCGGGCTTGGCGGATCTTCCCCTCGCTCGGATGGTCCAGCTCCTGGAACAGCTCCACCGCCTTCAGGTGCGGCTGTTCCATCACCTCGCTCAGCTTCGCGAAACCCGTGTGCGGCACGTCGATCGACAGCAGCAGCTCCTCCCACTCCGCCGTTGTCCGGCTCGGCGCGATATCGCGCATGCGGTCATAGATCCGATCGATGTTGCGCGCCCGCGCCACCGGATCGCGAACAGAGAATTCCTCGACGCACTCCGGATGACCCACGGCTTCGAAGAACGCACACCAGTTGGCGCCCGAATAGGGCAGCATGGTCAGCCAGCCATCCTTGGTCCGCACCGGACGTCGCGCCTTCATGCGCTTGCAGCCTGACGGTCCGATCGGCGGGACGAACGCCATGCCGCCGAACATCTCGATGCTGTTGAACGCCGCCAGCGTCTCCAGCATCGGCACCTCCACCATCTGCCCCTCGCCGGTGCGTTCGCGGTGCAGCAGCGCGGCCGTCACCGCGGAGGTCAGCGCCATGCCGCAGATCTTGTCGCCGATCAGGCTGGGGACGAAGGCAGGCTCCTCGTCGGTGCCCATGGCGGACGCGAAGCCAGACGCCGCCTGGATGATCTCATCGAATGCCGGACGTGCGCGCCACGGACCGTCCTGGCCGAAGCCGGTGGCCACCGCAAAGACAATCTTCGGATTGAGCGCGGCGCAGGTCTCGTAGCCGAAGCCGAGCCGCGCCAGACCGGCGGGGCGAATGTTGCTGACCAGCGCGTCCACGGTGGGGATCAGCCGGCGCAGTACTTCCTTGCCGTCGGGGTGCTTCAGGTCCAGCGCAATGCTGCGCTTGTTGCGGTTCGTCGCCATGAACTGGCCGCTCATGCCGCGGTTGCGGAACTGGCCGGAGGTGCGCCAGGTGTCGCCGGTCAGGGTCTCCACCTTGATGATTTCGGCACCCCAGTCGCCCAGCGTCTGCGTACCGAACGGGCCGAACAGCACCGTGGTCAGATCGAGGATGCGGAAGCCCTTGAGCGGCCCGGTCGGTTCGTTCATCGCGGTTCGGTCCTTGCGTGGTGGATCATGGCTGCCGGGCTTTTTGGATCGCATCCAGAAGACCGGGCTGCGCTCCTTGTGCACGGAGCGCTGCGACCGGAATCACGACGGGCACCGCACAAGCCTGCACGGCGTGCGGCAGATCGAACTGGACCGCCAGTCCGCCGGCATTGGCATCGAGCCATGCCATCATCGCCGGAGGGCCACCATTGCCGCTGTCCTTGATGATCTGTTCGCACTCAGGATCGGCTCCCGCGCCCTTCGCCGCGCCATATCCGGCGAGGTAAAGCTCGAACAGCGGCTGCGAAGCGAGCGTGACCATCCTGGTTCCGTCTGCGCCCTGTTGCAGAGCCGGGGTGCCGGTCAGCGAGGCCGGCAACAACTGGGTCCAGTCAACCGGTGCACCGCTGCGCAGGTCGTAGACGATGGACATGGTGGAGGCATTCGGATGAGCACCGCCGCAGTCCGTGCTGTCGTTGATCACGAAGCTGATGTAGCCAGGGCCGCGCATCGGCACATCGATCGTGCGCTCCCAATAGCCTGGTTTGTTGTCTGCGCCCTTGCAGTCATTCGCGGCCTTGCGGACCGTTGCATCGAGCTGGCCGAGCGCCGCATTGATGCGACGCTCCGCATCGTCCACCGGGTCGATGATCTGAGGCATCGATGCGACGTTCTGCCGGACAGGCGTCGGAACGCGCAGGTGAACATGACGATCGGCCGCTCGCCCGGCGACACCGATCAGGCAAACAGCGATCACGAACATCACTGCACCAGAACGGAACACCATGAACGCCTCCCCAGGATCGACTCAGCGGCAAAATCCTAGCTTCATTCGGGCGAAGGCGACCAGTATCGCGACCTGCACCCTGGGGAGTTCGCGCAGCTTCGGTCTTCGCTGTCATTGCGAGGAGCGCAGCGACGAAGCAATCTCCAGGAGAGTTGTGCACCCTGGTGGAGATTGCTCCGTCGCTTTGCTCCTCGCAATGACAGGACTACCCGGACTACCCGCCATTCATCCGATCGCCCCTGCCTGCACCTTGCCTGTCGCTTCCCGGAGGTGCACCTGATGCGATCGACGACAGCAACCAGAGCGTATGGGCGGTCCAATGAGTGAAAA
>JANWJK010000310.1 GCA_025452005.1 Acetobacteraceae bacterium
CTGTTCACCATCGTGTTTGCCCTGGGCGCCGGCCTGGCGGGTTTCGCCGGCGTGATCGGCGGACCGATCCTGTCGGTCTATCCCGGTCTCGATCAGGACATGCTGCCGCTTGCACTGGTCGTGGTGATCCTGGGCGGCACCGGCAGTCTGCTGGGGTCGCTGGTCGGCAGCTTCGTGGTCGGCTTCCTGTACAACTTCGGCCAGGCGGTGTTCCCCGAGTTGGCCTACGTCGTTCTGTTCCTGCCGATGCTCATTGTGCTCGTGGTGCGGCCGCAGGGTCTGTTCGGCCGGGTCACACTGTGAAGCGTCTCGCGCTTGCGGTGGCGCTGGTGCTGCTGGCGAGCCTGCCCTGGTGGGTGGGCAACAGCTATTACATCAATGTCGCCACGCAGATGCTGATCTACGCGATCCTCGCGCTGGGGCTGAACGTGCTGGTGGGCTATGCCGGGCTGGTCACGCTCGGTCACGCGGGCCTGTTCGGCATCGCCGCCTACGCCGGCGCGACGCTGGTCAATGCCGGCCACGGCCACGTCGTAGTGACCATCGGTGCCCTCGCGGCGACGCTGGCCGTGACGGCGGTGTTCGCGGTCCTGGCGTTGCGCGGCACCGGCCTTGGCTTCGTCATGATCACAGTGGCGCTCGGCCAGATCGTCTGGGGCATCGCCTACCGCTGGATCAGCCTGACCAATGGCGACAACGGCGTCTCGATCAGCGCGCGACCCAGCCCGTTCGGTATTTCGCTGCTATCGGCCGACGCGTTCTATTGGGCGACGCTGGCGGTGTTCCTGATCGCGGTCGCCGCGATGGCGATCTTCGTCGCCTCGCCGTTCGGCGCGGCGGTGCGCGGTACGCGTGATCAGCCGCGACGCATGACCGCGCTGGGCTACAATGTCTGGCTGACCCGCTTCGTCGCCTTCCTGTTCTCCGGCTTCTGGAGCGGCGTCGCGGGGCTGCTGTATCTCTACTACAATCAATTCGTCAGCCCGCAGGCGGTCGCGCTGAGTGCATCGGCCGAGGCGCTGCTGATGGTGATCGCCGGCGGCACCGCGACGCTGCTCGGGCCGATCGCCGGCGCGGTACTCGTCATCATCATGAAGTACATCGCCAGCGCCTATATCGAGCGCTGGAACTTTGTGCTTGGCGCGATCTTCGTGGTGATCGTCATCTTCATGCCGGAAGGCTTGGTGCCCGGTTCCGTACGACTGTGGCGCTGGGCGATTTCCCTGCTGCGGCCACAGGCGCCACCCGTGCTTCGCCGCGAGAGCGGACGATGACCGCGCTCGCGCTGCACGATCTGAACAAGGCGTTCGGCGGGTTGCGCGTGACCTCGTCGGTGAACCTTGTCGTCGAACCTGGCGAACGGCGGCTGATCATCGGGCCGAACGGCGCCGGCAAGACGACCCTGTTCAACCTGATCACCGGCGAGCTGCGCGCCGATGCCGGGCGCATCATGCTGTTCGATCGCGATCTCACCGGCATCGCAGCACGGCGGCGCGCGCATCTCGGGTTGGCGCGCACCTACCAGATCATCACGCTGTTTCCCGGCGAAACGCTGGCGCGCAACGTGACGCTGTCGCTGCTCGGCTTGTCGCCGCTGCGCTGGAACCCCTTCGTCCGGTTGAAAGGTCAGCACGGTCTGCTGGCAAGGGCGCGCGAGACCCTGGCGCGTGTCGGGCTGGACCATCTCGCCGACCGGCCGGTCGGACAGACCTCCTATGGCGAGCGCCGCCGCGTCGAGATCGCCATGGCGCTGGCGCAGAGCCCGAAGGTGCTGCTGCTGGACGAACCCTTTGCCGGCCTGTCGGTCGAGGAGCGGCGCGACGTGCTGGCCCTGATCGGCACCATCCCGCGCGACGTGACCATCGTGATGATCGAACACGACATGGACGTGGCGCTGGAATTCGCCGAGCGCATCACGGTGCTGCATTTCGGCCAGGTGATCGTCGAGGGGACACGCGCCGAAGTGGTGCAGCATCCGCGTACCAGGGAGATCTACCTTGGCGAATGACGCTCTGCTGCTGAGCGACATCGACGCCTATTACGGCGACAGCCATGTGCTGCATCGCGTGTCGCTGCGCCTGGGAGAGGGACGGCTGCTCGGACTGCTTGGTCGCAACGGCGCGGGCAAGTCCACGTGCATGAGTGTCGCGGTGGGCTGGCTGCCGCCGCGCCGCGGTGCGGTCGCCGTGCATGGTGCCGCGGTGACCGGCCGTGCGCCGGAGGCGATCGCGGCACACGGCGTGGCACTGGTGCCGCAGGGCCGCCGCGTGTTCCGCAGCCTGACGGTGCGCGAGAACCTCGCGGTTGCCTCGCGCAGGCCGCGGGATCGGGATGCCATGCCGTGGACGTTCGAGCGGGTCTGCGCGACGTTTCCGCGGCTGAGCGAACGGCGCGATGAGTATGCCGGCTACCTGTCAGGCGGCGAGCAGCAGATGCTTGCGATCGCCCGTGCCCTGATGTCGAACCCGCGTGTGCTGCTGATGGATGAACCATCCGAGGGCCTGGCGCCGCAGATCGTCGCCGAGGTGATGGCAACGATCCGGCAGCTCAAGGAGCACGGGCTGTCGATCCTGCTGGTGGAGCAGAATGCCAGGCTGGTGTTCGATGTGGCGGACGATATCGTGATCCTGAACAGCGGACGGGTCGTTGTGGACGACACCGCGGCGGCGCTGAAGCGCGACGGCGTCGATCTGCATCAGCATCTGGGGGTTTACTAGGGTCTCGGCACAGAGAATTTGACAGGTTGCCGGGGTATATTTCGTGGCCGCCGCCCAAGGCGGATTGCGACATTCTCCACTGTTGTGGATGCCGTTGCGTTGGTGACGTCGCAGGTCATTATTAGGCGAATCAGGGGCGGCCGCTTTGGAGTGCCCAACGCGACGAGCAGATGTTCGTTCTCCTGCGTCCCGGTCCACAAGCCGAAGACCTTGGTGGTCAGGCCAGGCATCCTTCGATCGGTTTCACGTCGTCGCTATCGGGAAATATATCGGTCATCAATGCCCGCTCCTCGACGCGCAGGTGATCCCGGAGCAGGCCTTTGAGTACGGCACGCAGGTCGGTTGTGGCCTTGAGGTCGCGGTTCTCGAAGAGGCTACTCTCCTTGAGACCCGGCCAGTCGGCGATCACCCGGCCCCCCTTTAGAGCACCGCCCACAACGAGCGCCACGGTGGCGGTCCCGTGATCGGTGCCCTCGGTTCCGTTGATGCGGGCAGTACGGCCGAATTCGGTGATCAGCGTCACCACCGTGTCGCTCCAGGCGCTGCCCATATTGGCCTCGATTGCCGCAAGCGCGGCATCGAGTGCACCCAGCAATCGCGACAGCCGGCCATTGACCGCGCCTTCGTTGTTATGGGTATCCCAGCCGTCGAGCGCGAGCGCGCCGACACGCGGTCCCGCGGCGTTGGCCAGGAACTTCGCCGACGCTGCGGCGGCGTCGATGAAGTATGCCCTCACCTGATTGATGCCTCCGACCTGAACCACCGGTCCCTGCTCGCCTGCACCCCGATTCTGCGGGTTGCCCGGCATGAGCGTCGCGAGATCAATACGATCCTCGAGCACGCGCGCGAGCGTCGGATCGGTGTGACGGTAGAGATCGAGCAGGCGTGCTGTGGTGTCATCGCTCACCGGCGGCAACCGCAAAGGCGCCCACGACAGCACCGGAGCCGGGCCCCGCACTACCAGCGGCGTGATGGGACCGACGGCGAAGACGCGCCCTCGGTTCGTCCCGGCGCGAACGCGGTCGTCGGGTTGGAGATTGGTCAGCGCGCGATTGAGCCAGCCGGTATCTGCGCGTCCGGGGCGTGCAATTCCGCTTTCCAACACGTCCTGCCCGTCGAAATGGGAGCGCTCGCGGTAGGGCGTGGCAACCGCATGCACCACGATGGCCTGGCCGGCCTGATAGAGCCGGTGCAGGTTCGGCATGGCCGGATTGAGCGCGAAGAAGTCGTCGAGCGGCAAGGCCGGCGTCGCACCGTCAAGCCTGAGCGCGTTGTCGCCGCGCAGCTTGATCCAATCGGGATCGCCTACCGGCGCCACGGTGGCAAGCCCGTCGAGCCCGCCGCGCAACACGATGGTGAGGAAGCGCGGATCGCGGCCCTCCGCGCGTGCGATCTTCGGCACGAACGCCCAGGCGAACAGCGCGCCTGACCCGAGCAGCAACTCGCGACGTGTCGCGGCATGAAGCTTCGCGGGCATGATTATCTCCGTTGGAATTCCGGGGCCATGAGCAGCAGCGTCAGCGCCTGCTGCCTGGTTTCGGCCCTCGTCACGGCGCTGCGCGTATCTGCCGACGCAAGCGGGCCGAGCGAGGTCTCGAGCATAGCCTGCGGATCGAGCCGTTCACCATAGTTCTGAGCAATCGCGTTGGCGGTGTCGAGCCGGTGGGCGAGACCGTCAAGCCAGTCGCCATTCTCGTCACCGAAACCTTTCGGCGCGGGTGGCCGCCATAGTGGCTCACCCAACCGGTTCAGCGCCGGGACCATACGGCGGACGTCTCCGTTGTTGAACCCGGCCGCACGGATGGAAGCGACCATCCATTCGCTGGGATGCTTGATCTTGGCCTGATCGGGCGCCCACGATTCCGGCGCTGCCACCAGTGCCTTCGACACCTGCAAAAGGTCGCCGTCGTTCGCGAGGAACGTCTTCGTCAGCGTCTCGATCAGCCCAGGCGACGGCTCGTCAGCAATGAAGTGCCGCGCCAGCTTGGTGGCCACATGCCCGGCTGTCGCCGGATTGCGGGCGAGATCGGCAAGCACGGCTCGCCCCTGCTCCACCCCGGTGTCACGATAGGCTTTACCGAGCACGGTCTCGGGGCCTGGCTCGTGCAGGCGCGGATGGTAGAGGAACTCGCCACCATGGTCCGGGTTGTCGGCGGTGGTGTAGATCGTCCAGCCTGTGATTGCCTTGGCCAGGCTCACGACATCGTCCTGGTGGTAGCCGGTGCGCACGCCGAGGGTATGAAGCTCTAGAATTTCGCGGCCGAGGTTCTCGTTGATGCCGCGGTTGCGATTGATGCCGGCAACGGAGTTGGGCCCTATCGAGCTGGCATTGTCGAGATAGATCAGCATCGCCGGATGACCCTCGGCCGCAAGCAGCAGGTCGGCGAACTTGCCGAGCACATACGGCCGGATCGCCTCGCGCTCATAGGCGCCGGCCATTACAGTGGCGTCGGCGTTAACGCAGAAGTGGTTCGACCAAAACCACACCAAGCGCTCTACGAAGCCAATGTCTGCCGTGATGGCGGCGTCGTAGTGGACCTTCGCCTCGCGGAAAAAGTTTTCGCGCATTGGGGTTTCGGGCTCCGGGACCGGTGGAGAGGCGGCCGGCGGCCTCGCTTCATCGGCCTTTTGCATCCCGGCATTTTCGCTCGCGGGACTTTGCACCGCCGCATTTTCGGCGACGAGCTTCGCAGCCTCCTGACGTCGTGCCTCGAGCCGTCGTTGGGCCGATCGCGCGGCATTGAACTCGAAGGCGATGCGATTGGCGGCGCCGCTGCTCAACAGACCGGCGTCAGGGACTTTGCCGGCGTTCGCTCGGTCGAGCTCCGCGATCAGCGCGCCTTGTGGGTCGGATGCGACTGCCGCGATCGTGCCGGGTCGCGGTCCGAAGCCGAACCGATGCAGGGCAAGTGCCGCACCGCGGGGGTCAAGGGCCATGACATCCGTCCCCTGAAGGTTCGCTGCGGGTCCTCATACCGTTCATCGTGGCAAGACGCCACTTGCGAAGTGTTACACCTAGTGACTTTTTGAAGCAGCCTGAAGGGACCCGGCATTCATCGCGCATGGGCTGCATGTCGCAGCGGGACGGACGGAAAACCGCTAGGATAGTTGGGGCCGCGTCCCAGATGAGGGGAGTAACAAACGCGATGTTGGGTGATCTTGAGCCGCTAATCCACGAGGCGATGGCCGAATGGCAGATTCCTGGCCTCGCCATAGCCGTCGTGCTCAACGATGAGCCGATTTTGGTGAAGACGTTCGGCCAACGCGATGTGGAAGCGGGGTCGCCGGTTACCACGGAAACACAGTTCGTGCTCTGTTCTGTCACCAAGTCCTTCACTGCTACAGGGCTTGGCATGCTGGCGGATGAGCGTCGGCTCGACTGGCGAAAGCCGGTGCGCGAGTACTTGCCCGAGTTTCGTCTGTACGACCCGGTCGCCACCGATCGGATCACCGTGGCGGATCTGCTGTGCCATCACAGCGGATTGCCGCGTCATGACTGGGTGTGGATGCCCGGCGATCTCTCCCGCGAGCAGATGCTGGCGGCGATGCAATACCTGGAGCCCAACCGCGACATCCGTCAGAGCTATCAGTACCAGAACCTGGGCTACCTGGTCGCCGGCATGATCGCGGAGCGCATCGCGGGTCAGTCGTGGGAGGATTTCACGCGCGCTCGCATCCTCTCACCGCTCAACATGCGGCATGTCGGCTTCTCAACGGAGGACTTGGATCAAGCCGCGGACTCCGCTCGGCCCTACGTGATGGTCGATGACGAGCGGCGCCGCACAGCGCTTTGGCCGATCCGCGATACGCCGGCTGGCGGAATCAACGCGGCGATCTCCGACATGGTGAATTACCTCCGCTTCCATCTGGCCGAGGGATCAATCGACGGTGTTCGATTGTTATCCGCGGCCGGCGTCCGCATGATGCAGACGCCGCGCGTGCACGTGGGCCGCTCGGAATTCGACGAAATCGGCGATCAGCACTACGGATTTGGACTCGGGTGCCATCACTATCGCGGTGAGCGCGCGGTCGGCCATGACGGTGGTTGGATCGGCTGGAGCACGCGGATAGACATGCTGCCGGATCGGAAGCTTGGTGTTGTGGTCCTCACCAACCGGTCGCCGAGCCCGGTCGCGCAGATGCTGTGTCACTTCGTGTTCGACCGGATCTGCGACAAGGAACCGGTTCCGTGGTTCGAGCGGTTCCGCACGCGCAGGCAACAGTTCCTCGCGAGCCTGAAGGAAGACCGCCAGGCGCACATCGCGGCCCGCAAACCGGACACAAGGCCGAGCCACCCACTTACCGATTATGTGGGTGAATATGAGCATCCTGGCTACGGTCGGATCGTCATCGAGGCGGTCGATGACGCGCTGCACTGGCGCTTTCGCGGGATATCCGGAGCGCTGGTTCATCGCCACTACGATGTGTTCGAGGTGGCGGAGAGGCCGGACACGTTGTCGCCGAACCTGCTGGCGATCAGCTTCGGCTATGATCGCGAGGGCAACATCGACAGGCTATCCGCGCCATTCGAGCCGTTGGCGAATGATATCGTCTTCCGGCGACTGCCCGGCGGCGAGGCGCTCGATCCGGCGTTCCGCTCCGCGTGCGTGGGTACCTACCGCACCGGCTCCCAAACACACGTTGTGGCACTGGATGCTGACGGACAACTCACGCTGACACCCTCCGACCAAGCCACCTATTGCTTGGTTCCCCACCTGGGCCGCATCTTCACCATCGCGTCGCTGGAGGGATTTCGGGTGGAGTTTCAGCGCGGGGAGTCGACTGTGGTGGAAACGATCATCTTCCACCAGCCGAATGGCACGTTCCGGGCACGGAGGGTTCAGGCTCACGATCACCGAACTGTGGGTAGCGGCACACGGGCGCCAATCGCCCAGTAGTAAGGAATGGCGGCTCCCCACTCACTACGGCTCGTCTCGACCGCCTATCGGCCGCAGCGCGCGGCCCTGCTGTCCTGTGCGTGCAAGAGGTTGCGTTTGGTTCTAATGTAACGAAAACTGGAGGAGAGAAGACCATGGCCTTTATCCGACACGTTGCGATCGCGAGCAAGGACCCGGCAGGCACCGCTGAGTTCTACAAGAAACACTTCGATCTGAAGGAGCTGTACCGGCAGCCGAAAGAGACCGGCGACGACGGCGTCTGGCTCAGCGACGGCTACATCTATTTTGCCATCCTGAAACATGGGCCGAACACGCCGAAACTTGGCCCAGACCAGTCGTCGGACTTCTGCGGCATCCATCATATCGGTTTCATGGTGGACGATCAGCGGGCGAAGGTGGCAGAACTGGAGGCGGCGAACGTGCCGTACGTGCGGGGCAATCCGGAGGGGGCGACACGGGCGAGCCTGATCAGGAACGCTCCGAACGAGAAGTTCGTCGGGCCGGACTGGGTGCATTTCGACGTTCGCGACAAAGGCTGGAACGAGGCAATTCGCTCCAACACCCAGCTCTATGAACTGAAGCCGGTCACGTCGGACCGCTAACGCAAACCCCCGGAGTGTGGGACAGCAGAATCAAACTGCTGTCCCCATCGTCTCCTGTTCTGCCCGCGACGGTGCGCACCGTTCCTTGCGACGGCCGATGCGGTGACTGCTGTTGGGGAGCAATGGGCGCATCCTGCCGTTGCTGTTCGATGAACGATACGCCCACCGCTTGCCGCCGCCTCTTCGGCGCAGTCCTTGCAGGCGCCCAAGCGTGCCGTCTTCGTCGGCCAACTGCCGGGATAGCCGACCATGTCGGCGGCGAGGCAGCGGTCGGTTATTCGGGCAGACCCGCGGCCAGTAGGGCCTGGTGACGATCCTCATTGAACTGTGAATTGAAGCTCTTGCTCAGGGCGCCAACCCGATGGCCGGGGTTGATCTCGAGCAGCCGGGCCACCGCCGCGCGCGCCTCAACATCCCGACCCAGGCGGACCAGGGCGTGGATCAGATAGCGATGGATCCACTGTAAGTTCGGCGCCTCATGTACAGCACGCTGGAATAAAGAGAGTGCCTGCGCATCGTGTCCCAGCATGAGATGGGCAATGCCAAGGCCGCCGTACATGCCACCGATCTCAGAATCGAGTGGGCTCACCCGGATGGCTCGTTCAAAACAGGGAATCGCAGCGTCGGGGTTATTTGCGAAATTATTCGCGTACCCCCGGAAGAACAGCACCTGAGCGGAATTCGGGTGCAGGCGGAGCGCCCGGTCAAGCACGCTGAGGGCGGCGACATGATCCCCATCGTAAAACAGGGTCTGTGCGGCGTGACGAAGTGCGTCCGGATCGTCCGTGTCCGCCGCCAGTATTTCGCGCCCCAGCGTGATCGCTGCTTCGCGATCGCCGGATTCGTTCCATTTCTGATCAACTCGCATGTTATAGACCATCGCGAGGACGCCCTTGGCCCGCAAATAGCCCGGATCGATCTCCAACGCCTGGCGCAGCAATGCGACCGCCACATCCAGGCCTGCCTTGGTGAAGGCGAGATATTGTGGCAGCGCACGCAAATAAAGATCATAGGCGTCAAGGCTATCGGTGGGTTTCGCGGCGGCCCGCGCGATCTCCGCGCGTCGCAGACTTGGTTCGATAGCGCCGACGACACTTTCGGTGATGCGGTCCTGGAGATCGAAAATATCGGCCAGATCGCCGTCGAAGCGATCGGCCCAGATGTGACCGCCGGTCGCGGCTTCGATCAACTGACCAGTGATGCGCACCCGCCGGCCAGCGCGCCGCACGCCGCCCTCCAGCACGTAGCGAACGCCAAGCTCGCGCCCGACCCGGCGCACGTCCACCGCGCCGCCCTTATAGGTGAAGGCGGTGTTGCGCGCGATCACGAACAGCCAGCCGGTGCGTGAGAGCGCGGTGGTGATGTCTTCCACCACGCCATCGGCGAAGTATTCCTGCTCGGGATCGCCGCTCATGTTCTGAAACGGCAGAACGGCGAGAGAGGGTCTTTCTGGGAGCGGGAGGGCAGGACGCTCGGGGGCGTCGAGGCGAACGCGGAAAACGCGAACGGGCTGCGTGATGTTCTTCAACTCCGGCGTGCCCAGGTCGTCGACTTCAAGTGCCAACTTGCCGGCGGCGTCCTCGCACACCCGCGCCGAGATGCAGATGCCACCGGGCTCGGCCAGTGGCTCAAGGCGTGCGGCCACGATCACGCCGTCGCCGAGCAGATCGTTGCCCTCCGGCACCACCTCTCCCTGGTGCACGCCGATGCGCAGGCGCAGCCCGTCGCCCCGGGAGCGCAGTGCGTCCTGGATCGCGATGGCGCAGCGCAGCGCCTGCACGGCGCTGGCGAAGGCGGCCAGGAACCCGTCGCCGGTGGTCTTGAACACGCGGCCTTCGTGCGCGGCCGCCAGCGGCTCAACGACATCGGCCCGCAACGCGCGCACGCGCGCCAGCGTGCCCGGCTCGTCCGCGCCGATCATGGCGGAATAGCCAACCACGTCAGCCGCCAGGATGCCGGCCAAGCGGCGAGTCGCCTCGCTCACGCCCACTCGCCCATTCGCAGAACTCCGTTGGGCGGAGCCTACGACCACGGCGCCATCCAACCAAATCGACGGAGCCCGCGTTGCGCCGGCTCGAAGCGTGCCAACGGGAAAAACCCGTCTTCGTGTAGACCAGCCAGCACATCGTAGGTCTAAATCCAACCGTCGCATTCCACCCGCTGCAGACGTCTGAGCTGAGCAGCTACAGCTTCATCTGGGCGAATGTCGGCATTCGAGGGACGGCGAGGCGCGTCGGACTGACCGCCATGGGCGCAGTGCCGTCGACGCCCAGCGACGCTGATCGTCCGCTCCAGTGACCGCTCAATGGGCCAGCCTGTTATCAGCTTGGGTCGACTGCGGCCGTCCGCCCAGGCGCGCCCCGCGACCTGTCAAACCTCAGTGCCGAGGCACTGGCGCGCTTTCACTCTGAGTGACTCAACGCACTGTACACCTCTCCCGCGAAACGCGGGGGAGATCACCGCGCATAGCGCGGCGGGAGGGGGTTTATCACGCGTCGCTGCTCTCCCTCCCGGCACGCTGCGCGTACCGCCCTCCCCCGCTTCGCGGAGGGGCCTAACCCCGCCCGGTGATCGTCGTACCGGGGAATTCTTCCTTGAGCCTCGGGTACAGCTCCCTGGCGAACGTCCGGATGCCCAGCACCGTCTCGTCGTGCTCCAGGAACCCTGGCCTGTCCCATGATCAGCAGATGACCGAACCCTCCGACGTGGTCATAGAGCTTCTTCATCTGCCGATGCACCTGATCGGGCGTGCCGGCGAACATGATGCCGGCCTCGATCGCGCCCTCCACGCTGGCGGACTTGCGAAACGCGCTGAGCGGGTGTTCGGCGCCGCGCAGCATCGCCACGTTCCCCTGCACCGGCACATAGCCCGGCGGGTTGGCGAAGTGCGGCGGCACCTTGTTCGACGTGATGTACCACAGCAGCTTCTCCGCGCCAGCACGCGCATCGGCCTCGTTCGGCGCGGTGTAAACCATCGCGGCATAGGCAAGGCGATGCGCCGGCACGTCCTCGCCGCGTCCCGCTTCGCGCCAGCCACGACGATACGCGTCGTAGATCGCCCGCGTGCCGTCGAAGCCGGTAAGGAACGTCGCCTGCACGAAGCCGCGCGCACCGACATGTGCCGCGCCGGACGGGCTGGTCGTGCTGATCCAGATCGGCGGATGCGGCTGCTGATAGCAGCGCGGCCAGATATTCACCGCGCGATAGTGGAAGAAGCGGCCTTCGTGGCTGAACGGACCATCGTGCGTGGTCCACGCCTTGACGATGAGATCGAGCGCCTCCCATTCCCGCTCGTTCATCCGCACGGGGTTGCTGTTGGCCGGCAGGACCTCGTACGGCACGCCGCGCACGAAGCCCGCTTCCAGGCGGCCGCGCGACAGCACATCGACCATCGCCATCTCCTCGGCGACGCGCACCGGCTGACGGCGGTTGGCGATCGGATTGCCGAGGATCAGCAGTCGTGCCTTCTTCGACAGGCGCGCAAGCGCCGCGAGCACCAGCGGCGCCGCCGGATCGACGCAGGTCGCCGTCTGGTGGTGCTCGTTGAGCATGATCTCCATGCCCTCGTCTTCCGCGATCAGCCATTCGTCGAGGAAGCGGTCATAGAGCGCGGCACCCTTCTCCGGATCGTAGATACGGTTCGGCAGGCTGACACGGATCGAATCGTACTGATCGGCCGGTGGCAGATACGGGTAGGCATTCTCGCTGAAATGCCACGCCTTCATGACACCGCTCCCGTCTCGAGGAACGCCAGCACGGTTCGGACGAACACGTCGGGCTGCTCGACATGCGGCGCGTGGCCCGCCGCTTTTATCGTCGTAACGCGCGCGTTCGGCAGCAGTCGCGCATAGCCGGCGAGATACGCGTCCGACACCAATCCGTCGCTCTCGCCACGCAGGAACAGCGTGGGCGCGGTGACGCGGTGCAGACGATGGCGCAGCTTTGGATTGTGCATGTACGGCTCCCAGACCAGCAGCGCCGTCGTCTCGCGGTTGCGCACGATTATCGCGAGCTCTTCATCTGTCAGCCGCGACGGATCGATCTGCATGATGTCCGGGTCGTGATACGATATGCGTTCCAGCTCGTCCCCGGGCATGGCGTAGATGTCCGGAATGTCGAGCTTGTCGGGAGGGCCGATTTTCACGCCCTCCGGCCCCACCAGAACCAGCCTGCGCACGCGCTCGGGCGATTTGGTCGCAAGTTCCGCCGCGATCCAGCCGCCGATCGAACAGCCGACGATATCGGCCTGCGCCAGTCCGAGCCGGTCCATGAGTTCGAGATGGACGTAGGCGATGTCGTCCGCTGAATCGATCCAGTCCGGCAGGCTGGATCGGCCGAAGCCCGGATGCGACGGCGCGATCAACCGGTGCCTGGCCGACAGCAGGCTGACGAAGGGTTGTTCGGGGAAGAAACCGCCGCCGTTGTGCAGGAACAGGATCGGCGGACCTTCACCTTGCTCGAACAGCTCGAGTTCGACACCGGCGATGGCAATGACGCTCCGCGGCAATGGGACGTCCTCCTGCATTTGCCCGGAAGGCTAGTCCCAATCGCACCACGGGTCACGGTCGGCGGATCATGCCGCCTTCGCGAGCTCCGCGACTCGTTCCCATGTCGTCGCCTTGAAGCTCGGCCGGGCCTCCATGCGATGCAGCCACGATGCGAGATTGGGCGACGCCTCGGTCAACGGAGCCCATTCCGGTGTCTCCGCAAGGAAGCCAAGTTGCGGCGCGACGAGGATGTCGGCCAGCGTCGGTTTGTCACCGGCGAAATAGCTCCCGCCGCCAAGCAGGCGCGAGAGTTCGTTGAACACGACGTGCGCCTTCGGCATGGCTTCGGCGATCGCCGCCTCGTCGGGTGCCAGGCCCATCAGGCGAGGCCGGACCACCCTGTGGAAGCCGATGACGTTGTTGACGCCCTGGAACAAGTACCAGTCGCAGATGTTCATCACCTGGTCCATGCGTCCTGCGGCCTTGGGATCGGCAGGCGTCAGAGCCGGGTCGGGCAGCACGCGATCGAGATAGCGGAGGATCGCCTGGGTTTCGTAGAGCATGTAACCATCGTGTTCGAGCACCGGCACGCGCCCGAACGGGTGGCGCGAAACATGCGGCTCCTGCCGGTTGCCCCCTGGTGCGACAGGCGCGAACCGGTAGCTCGCGCCCTTCTCCACCAACGTTGCGAGAACCGCCCGGCCATACGGGCTTCCTGCCACGCTGTGAACGATGAAGTCGGTCATGAACTCCTCCTGCTTCAGGAATGGATTTCGGCGTATTGGGCTTATCCACTCTAAGGGATAGTCATACGAGGGGTCACTGGACGACGAGCTTGGTGTCACCGCCGACATCAGATGAGATCTCCCCCAGAGATTTGTTGCTCTTCCGGCCAGTTGATATATCGCCATCAGGTCCCATCTTTGACCAGTCAATTCGACCAATCGAACAGGAAAGTCATGCGCGAAGTCCAGGCATCGGAGGCCAAAACCCATCTGCCCCGGCTGCTCGACGATGTGGAGCGCGGCGAGACCGTCATCATCACCCGCCATGGCCGCGCCATCGCACGCCTCATTCCCGAGGCCAATCGCCGGCAGGATGAGCTCGACCGCGCCATCGAGAGTATCCGGGCGCTGCGCCGCCACACCGGCAGGATCACTCTGGCCGAGTTGCTGTCCACCCGGCACGAAGGGCACAAATACTGATGCCGTTCGTCCTCGACGCCTCCATCGCCGCCTGTTGGGCGTTCGAGGATGAGGATCATCCCGTCGCCGCGGTTGCGCTCGAGCGGATCCGCACCGACGAGGCCCGTGCCCCCAGCCTGTGGTGGTTCGAGGTGCGCAACACGCTGCTCGTCAACGAACGCCGTGGCCGGCTGACCGAGGCCGACGTGGCGGCATTTCTGCGCGGCCTGTCACGCCTTGGTGTGACGCTCGACCGCACGCCCGACGAAGCGGCGCTGCTCGCCCTGGCGCGGCGGCACCGCCTCACCGTCTACGATGCCAGCTACCTCGAACTGACGCAGCGGGAAGGCATTCCGCTCGCGACGCTCGATAGCGAACTCGCGAACGCCGCGCGTGCCGAGAAGCTCCCGCTGATCGGAGCGGCACCTGCCCCATAGTCTGAACTACAGACCTGTGTGGCGGGTGGGGAGGGTTGGGAAGGGTGCAGGCAAACACCAAGACCCCCTCCCTACCCTCCCCCGCTTCGCGGGAGAGGGAGTTGACCGTCTGTCGCCATTTCGCGCGGCCTGCCGGTGCGCTAATGAACCGCCAGGAGGACCCGCATCGCCATGAGCAGGCTCACGCTCTCCATCGCCATCGGCGACTACGACCGGGTGCGCCCGCTGGTCGACGGCAGCGTGCAGATCGACGGCGTCGATCCGGTGTTCATGCTGCTGGAACCGGAGGAGATCTTCTTCCGCGCCTTCCGTCACGCCGATTTCGACATCTGCGAGCTGTCGATGAGCAGCTTCACGGTGAAGACCGCCAACGGCGATTGTCCGTATGCCGGCGTTCCGGTGTTCCCGTCGCGCTCGTTCCGTCACAACTCGATCTATATCCGCACCGACCGCGGCATCGCGCGGCCCGAGGACCTGAAGGGACGGCGCGTCGGCGTGCCGGAATATCAGGTCACCGCCAATGTCTGGACACGCGCCGTGTTGGAAGACGAGCACGGCGTGAAGCCATCCGACATCACCTGGGTGCGCGGCGGCTACGAGCAGGCGGGACGCATCGAGAAGATCGTGCTGAACCTGCCGGCCGATGTGCGCGTGGAGGATGCGCCGGACGGTGCGACCATATCCGGCATGCTGGCCGACGGCGCGATCGATGCGGTGATCGGCCCGCGCGCGCCGTCCTGCTTCGGCCGCCATCCGCATGTCGGCTGGCTGTATCCCGATCCTGCCGCCGCGGCCGCCGCGTGGTTCAGCAAAACGGGCATATTCCCGATCATGCACATCCTCGGGATCCGCCGTACGCTGGCCGACCGGCATCCCTGGCTGCCGGTCGCCGCGATGAAGGCGTTCGAGCAGGCGAAGGCGCGCGCGCTGGCGAAGCTGGGTGACACGTCCGCGTCCAAGGTCACGCTGCCGTTCCTCGACGAACACCTGCACGCCGCAAGGCGGCTGATGGGCGACGACTTCTGGTCGTACGGGCTGGACGCGAACCGCCACGTGCTGGAGGTCTTTCTGCGCCGCCATCATGCCGAGGGCCTGTCGTCTCGCATGTTGTCGCCGGAGGAGCTGTTCCATCCGTCCACGCACGAAACGCACCGCGTCTGACGTCACGTGGACGCAACGCTGTCTGTCGAGCACGTCACCAAGCGTTTCGGCATGGGCGAGACGGCGATCACCGCCGTCGAGGACGTGTCCTTCGATGTGGCCGAGGGCGAGTTCGTTTCGTTGATAGGTCCGTCCGGCTGCGGCAAATCGACGCTGTTCCACTTCATCGGCGGACTGACCGCCGAGCACGGCGGACGGGTAGCGGTGGCGGGGGAGACGATTTCCGGTCCGCATCCCGCCATCGGCATGGTGTTCCAGGAGGAGAGCGCGTTTCCCTGGCGCAACGTGATCGACAACGTTGGGTTCGCACTCGAACTGCGTGGCATGCCGCGCGCCGAACGGTTGGAGCGCGCGCGGCATTACGTGGCGCTGGTCGGCCTGCAAGGCTTCGAGCGGCGCCATCCGTCTGAACTGTCCGGCGGGATGCGCCAGCGTGTCGCCATTGCCCGCACGCTCGCCGCGCAGCCGCGCATCCTGCTGATGGACGAGCCGTTCGCCTCGCTGGACGAGCAGACACGGTTGCTGCTGGGCGAGAAGGTGACCGAGATCCAGCAGCAGCTTCGGCAGACCACGCTGCTGATAACCCACAGCCTCACCGAGGCGGTGCAGCTTTCTGACCGCATCCTGGTGATGACGTTCCGGCCCGGCCGCTTGCGGCGCGTGGTGCAGGTGGACCTGCCGCGCCCACGCAACGACGACATCCTGACCAGCCCCGAATTCGGCGCCTATGTCGCAGAGCTCTGGGGCGATCTGCGCGAAGAGGCCAGCCGCGGGCTCCAGGCCGCGGAGCATGCCGCGGGCTGAGGTGCGACTGCTGGCGCCCGCTTGCGGTGTGCTCAGCCTGATCGCCGCGGCAGCGGCGTTGCAGGCGCTGATCGTCACGGACGTGGTCAGCCGCTACGTGGTGCCGCCGCCGACCGACGTGGTCATGGCGATCGCACGCATCGTGCGCGAGGAGCACGTCGTGGCGCGCTTCCTGCTCACCAGCGGCGAGACGTTCGGCTCCGGTCTGCTGATCCTCGCTGTCGGCGTACCGATCGGCTTCTGGCTGCATCGGTCGGCACTGGCGCGACGCGCGTTCGAAGCGTGGGTCGCGGCATGGGCCGCCGCGCCGCTCGTGCTGGCCTATCCGCTGTTCCTGGTGCTGTTCGGACGGTCCTCGCTGACCATCGTGGTGCTCGGCTTCGCGGCGGGCGTGGCGCCGGTGGTGCTGAAGACGCTCGAGGGACTGACCGCGACGCGGCGGGTGCTGGTCGATGTCGGACGATCGTTGCAGATCACCCGCGGCCAGATGTTCCGCAAGATCCTTATTCCGGCGGCACTGCCGGAGATCTTCACCGGCCTGCGCCTTGGACTGACGTTCAGCCTGATCAACATCGTGGGCGTCGAGTTCCTGATCAATTTCGGCGGCCTGGGCCAACTCATCAACGAGCTTGCCGAACGCTACGATCTTGCCGGCACCTACGCGGCCATCGGCTTCGTGCTGCTGGCCAGCATGGTGTTCTTCGCCTGCATGGAACATGTCGAGCGATGGCTCCGGCGTACGCATTGACGGTGCGACGCTCGCGACTGGCCGCGGCGTTGCTGATCCTGACAGCATGGCAGGCGCTGGCGTCGTCCGGCCTGCTGTTCCGCGACGTCGTGCCGTCGCTCTGGCGCATCGCGGCGGCGCTGGCGACCACACTGACCGCCCCGGCCTTCTATGCCAACCTGCGCGTCACGGCGTTCGAATTCGCCGTCGCGATCGCGATCGGCAGCATGGCCGGCGTACTCGTGGGTCTCGCTCTCGGTGCCAGCCACTTCCTCTCGCGCGCCTATGAGCGCTGGGTACACTATCTCGCGCCGGTGCCGAAGATCATCTTCTTCCCGGTGCTCCTGCTGGCGTTCGGTGCCGGTTTGGAATCGAAGATCGCCATGGGCACGATCTCCTGTTTCTTCCCGGTCGCGATCAGCGTCGCCGCGGGCGTGCGCGGCGTCCCGCCGGTGTTGATCCGGGTCGACCGCAGCTTCCGCGCCACGCCCTGGCAGATGGCGACGAAGATCTACCTGCCGGCCGTGCGCGCGGCGCTGCTGAACGGCCTGCACCTTGGGTTCGGCGTCGCGGCGATCGGCGTGCTGTTGGCCGAGACCAAGCTGTCCAAGGCCGGTATCGGCTTTCTGGTCATGGACGCCTATCACCGCTTCGACATGCCGGGCATGTATGCGCTGCTGCTGCTGGTGGTATTCCTGGTGGCCGGCGTGAACATGGCCGTGACAAGGATCAGCAGGAGCTGAGTAGGAGGAAACGATGATGCGCCGACGCGTACTGCTGGGGGCGTCCATTCCGGTCGCACTGACGCTTGGACATCGGGCGCGGGCCGCCGACAGCCTGCGGCTCGCCGTCGGACAGAAGGGCAACTGGGATACCTCGGTGGCGGAACTCGGCCAGCGCGCCGGCATCTTCCGCAAGCACGATCTCGATCTGGACATCCTGTACACGCAGGGAAGCGGTGAGACGCTTCAGGCGGTTCTGTCGCGGAGCGCCGAGATCGGCGTGGGTGGCGGCACGCTGGGGGCGATGGGAGCCTTCTCCAAGGGCGCGCCGATGCGGATCATCGCGTCGGAGGCGACCGGCGCCGGCGATCTGTTCTGGTACGTGCGCGCGGATTCGCCGATCAGGTCGATCAAGGAAACCGCCGGCAAGTCGGTCGCGTATTCCACCCAGGGTTCATCGACCAACAGCGTCGTGCTGGGCTTCGTCGATACGTTCGCAGTCAAGCCCGAACTGGTTGCCACCGGCGGCATTCCAGGCACGTTCACCCAAGTGATGTCGGGCCAGATCGCTGTCGGATGGTCGGCGGCACCGTATCTTCTCGATGCGGCGGAGGAAGGAAAGATCCGCATCATCGCGACCGGCAACGACGTGCCGCCGATGCGCAGCCAGACGGTGCGGGTGAACGTCGCACACGCCGCGGTGCTGGCGGCGCGGCTGCCGGTGCTCCAGCGTTTCACGGCGGGTTATCGCGAGACGGTGCAGTGGATGTATCGCAGCCCGGACGCGGCCAAGGCCTATGCCGAGTTCGCCGGCGTGCAGGAGCGCCTGGTCAAGCGGCTGCGCGAGGAATTCTTCCCGAACGAGATCATATGGTCCGACAAGATCACCGGCATCGATTCGCTGATGGCCGATGGCGTGCGGTTCAAGTTCATTCCCGCGCCGCTGACCAAGGAGCAGTTGGCCGAGCTGATCCAGATCCCCAACGCCTGACGCGGGCCAAGGACCTGAGCCTGAACAACTGAATCGGCTGGCGCAGTGGCGATGCGTTTACCCCGTCATGCCGACCTCCGTCGGCATGACGGGGTGGGTATCGATCACCGGCTCAGCTCCTCGAGCAAGGGACGCAACGCATTCAGTTCGGCGCCGAAGCCACTCCAGTCACCTGCCTTGAGCCGATCTATGGCTCGCTCGTAGTGCTCGAGCGCGTCGTGGGCCTGCTCGCTGGCCAGGCCCGTGCGCGCGGTTCCGGCGGATGCCGGCTGTGCGGAATCCTTGAACAGCGCGGATAATGCCGCGGGAAGCGTGTCCTCCATCACCACGCGGTCGCCATAGGCCGCGATCACCCGCTTGAGTTCCGGCAACTGCCCCGCCTCGGCGCGTAGATACAGCGGCGAGACATACAGGATCGAGTTCTCGATCGGCACGACCAGGAGATTGCCGCGGATCACCCGCGATCCCATCTGGTTCCACAGCGAGATCTGCTGCGAGATGTCGGTGTTCTGATTGATGCGCGCCTCGATCTGGAACGGCCCATAGACCAGTTTATCCTTGGGAAACTCATAGACGATGAGCTGGCCGTAGTCGGGCGGATCGCAGCGCGCGGCGAGCCAGGCGATCATGTTCTCGCGCTGGCTCGGCGCCATCGGCAGCATGAGGAAGAACTCGGCGCGCGGTTCGCCGGGCAGGCGCATGATCATGTAGTACGGCGCCATCCTGGCGTTGGCATTGCCACCGTCGAGCCCGGTGGGTTCGCGCGGGAACTGCCAGAGATCCTCGCGGTTATAGAACACCTCGGGTGCATCCATGTGGTACGCGCGGTACTGCTGGGCCTGGATGCGGAACAAATCCTCGGGATAGCGGATGTGCCGTTGCAGATCGGCGGGCATGGCGTCGAACGGTTTGAACAGTGCGGGGAAGATGCGACGATAGGTCGCGACGATCGGATCGGCCGCATCGACAACGTAGAACGCGACCGTCCCGTTGTAGGCATCGATCACGATCTTCACGGAATTGCGAATATAGTCGAGGCCGCCATTGGGCAGCGGCTGCGCATAGGGGAACCAATCGCTCGTAGTGTAGGCGTCCTGGATCCAGTAGAGCCGCCCGTCGCTGATCACCACATAAGGATCGTGATCCAGTCGCAGGAACGGCGCGATCGTCTCGATGCGATCATGGATGTTACGATGGAGCATGATCCTGCTTTCGCCGGTGATGTAGCTGCTCAGCAGGATGTTGACGTCGTCGAAGTGCCAGGCGAACAGCGACCGCCAGCCCATCGCGCCGATCGGGACGCCGTCGGCGCCATCGTAGTACGCGTAGACGTTGTCCTTGCCCTTGGGATAGTCGAACTCCGGCGTGCTCCCTTTGACGATCACGTAGCCGCCGGCAGCCTCGCCGAAATAGATGCGTGGTTCGGTGACCGGAGGACCGCCGGATGCGACCGTCGGGATGTCCTTCAGATAGAAGTTCGGCAGACCCTCGGTGGATTTCTGCGTCACCGGAGACATCACCACCCCCGTGCCGTGGGTGAACAGCAGGTGCAGGTTCACCCAGGTCTGGGCGTTGGCGGACAGCAGCGAGGGCGCAAGCTCGCGAGCCGTGAGCGTCACCTGCTGATAGGATCCGCCGATCTGGTAGCGGTCGATGTCCACATCGAGGAACCGGTAATACGTGCGGATCTCCTGGAGCTGCGCATAGGTGTCCATCAGCGGCTGCCAGTCCCACAGCCGGATGTTGTCGATGGTGGCGCGATTGTCCTCGAGCGACTGGAACGTCAGCCCCTGTTCGGCGGGGAATGGTTTCACCGTGATATGCCGGAGATTGTATGCCTCCTGCGTCAGCGTGATGTTGCGCTGGATATACGGCGCCTCCAGTTGCAGCTCGCTCGGCTTGACCAGGAAGCGCTGGAACAGTCCGGGCAGCAGCTCGCCGAACACGAGCGAGCTGCCGAGCATCAGCGCCACCGACACGATGACCAGCCGATAGGTGCGCAGCCGCACGTTGACCCATGCGACGACGGCGGCGACAGCGGCAAGGCAGATCAGCAACCAGAGAACCGGCAGTTCGATATGGACGTCTGTATAGCCGGCACCGACCACGACGCCATTGTCGTTGTAGAGCAGCAGGTAGCGGTCCAGCGCGTAGGACCAGGCCTTTACCGCGAACCACGTGCCCAGCAGGCCCGAGAAGTGGGCGATCGCCGCGGGGGAAAAGCGCCAGAGCCGGCTGTCCAGATTGATCTCGCCATGCAGCACGTACACCGCACCGGCAACAGCGGCGCTCAGCAGCAGGATCAGCATCATCCAGTTCTTCAAGGCGACGTAGGCCGGCAGCGAAAACAGATAGAAGCCGATGTCATTGTGGAACAGTGGATCGTCCTGGCCGTAAGGTACCTGGTAAAGGAGACGAAGGATCAGGTCCCATTTCCCGATCTCCGCCAACGCCACCAGCAAAGCGATCGCAAGGGCGGCCGCGAGGATCAGCAGACGCCACGGCAACAGCAGCGGCGCCGCGACACGACCCGATGCGAAGCCAGGAAACGGCGACGGAAGCAGCAGCAGTTGCGGTCCGGCAAGCCGCAGTGCCAGCCTGCCGTTGACCCAGATCAGCAGAGCCGACACCGCGAAGACAGCCGCGAACAGAACCGCCTTGGTGGCAAATGTCGTCCAGAACACGTCGAGATAGCCGATGGTCGAGAACCACGCCCAATCGACCACGATGCTGCTCGCACGCCCCAGCGCAATCAGCGACACCACGACGACGGCGAACGCCACGCCGATGCCTCTCCAGGGCATGTTCCCTCCCTACACGCGGTTCCGCGCGCCCGCCTTCCCACTGTCATTGCGCGCGAAGCGAAGCAATCCCCCCGCATGCATTGGTGCAATACCCCGCGAGATTGCTGCGCTTCGCTCGCAATGACAGCACTGGCCGGGTCGGAACCGTCAGCATGGCAACACTATTCCGTCTCGCGAAGCCCCATCCGTGCCAGTCGCGGCAGTACTTCTTCGCGGAAGAACGGCAGTTCGTCGAGGTAGTTTACGAACGACAGCGCGATCCCCTTCGCACCAGCCGCGGCGATCTGTGCCAGCTCGCGCGTGACGGTGTCCGGATCGCCGACGATCGGCAGGCCGCCCATGCCGTTCGCCTGATGGTGGCGGCGTTCCTCGAAATCGTCAGGGAACCTCTCGCGAGTCACACCGCGCATCGCCATGATGCGATCGACCGCCGCCCAGTCGGCGTTGTCGATCACCCAGTGGCGGTAGTACTCCGCCGCCTCGCGCTGCGTCGGCCGGCAGGTGACGACCGCCACGGTATAGACATCGATCTGCCGCCCGCCGCGCCGCGCCAGCGCCTTCACATTGGCGACGTGTGCGGTGAACTCCTGAAGCTTCCCCTTCGGCGTCATGGAGAACAGCGCATCGCAGTTGCGGATAGCGAACGCCTGGCCGGTCGGCGAGGCGCCGGCGTTCATCACGATCGGCCGGCTGCCGCCGTACGGCTTCGGCTTCGCACGCGCCTGCCGCACCTGGATGAATTTTCCCTGGAAGTCGCAGTCCTCGGCAGCCGACCACGCCAGCCGGATCGTATCGAACCATTCCTGCGCATAGTCGTAGCGCGCTTCATGCTCGCGCATCGTCGCGCCGAACATGTCGAACTCGCCTTCGTTCCAGCCGCAGACGATGTTGAGGCCGAAACGTCCCTGGCCGATGTGATCGGCGGTGACGAACTGCTTGGCCGCGATCAGCGGATGGATCAGCGGTGCGTGTACCGTGCCGAACACCGTCAGCCGCTGCGTCGCACCAAGCAGGCCGGCGGCCCAGGTGACAGTCTCCAGCGTCTCGCCCTGGTAATCCGTGTCACCGCCATAGCCCTTCCAACGACCGACCGGCAGCATGAACTCGATACCGGCCGCGTCAGCCATGCGCGCGAGGCGCAGGCAATCGTCCCAACTGCCGCTCCATCGTTCCGGCACTTTGGTCACCGCGCGTCCGGAGGAACAGTTGGCGCCGAACAGGCCGAGCTTCAGTTGGTTGCGGCTGTAGAGCGACAGGCGATCCTGCGTGCTCATGGGAATTGCGGCGCCACCTGCTCCATGAAGCGCGCCATTTCGTCCTTCACCTGCGCATGCGGTTTCAGTCCGACATTGAAGTACAGGATCACCTCGTCGAAGCCCGCCGCCTCCACCTTCTTCAGCACATCGACGATGTGCGCGGGCGACCCCAACAGCACCGAGTTCTCCGTCAGGTCCTCCGGCCGCACGTTGTTCAGACGTTCCACCATGGCGATGAAATAGCGGTAACTCGGCGGCGCTGTTGCCGGATCGCCAGGAAAGGCAGGGATGACGCACTCCTTGTAATAGCGGATCTGCCGCGCACGCGCCGCCTGCTCCTGTGCGGGATCGTCGGCAAAGTGCGTGAAATAGCTGCACATCAGCCGGCCCGGCTGCGTGCCATGCTTCGCGCAGGTCTCCTGATACAGTTCGCGCACCTGCTGTAGCCCGCCGAAGGTCATCGTCGCGGCGAACG
Source organism: Acetobacteraceae bacterium (assembly GCA_025452005.1). Classification (GTDB taxonomy): domain Bacteria; phylum Pseudomonadota; class Alphaproteobacteria; order Acetobacterales; family Acetobacteraceae; genus JAMXLO01. Next base: position 23,266 of record JANWJK010000310.1, read on the forward strand.
GCGCGACGATGAGGCCGCAGCCCAGCCTCGCCGCGAGCTCAATCGACGGCTTCGAGAACGACGCGACATAGGTCGGGATCGGCCGCTGCACCGGCCGCGGCGTGATCGCCACGTTGTCGAATGCATAGTGCCGGCCGCGATGCGAGATCGGCGCCTCCGCCGACCACAGCCGGCGCACGACCTCCATGCCCTCCTCAAAGATTGCCTGGTTGTCGTCGAACGACACGCCCAGCGGCTCGTATTCGCGGCGGTCATAGCCGCGGCCTGCAGCGAAATCGACGCGCCCGCCGCTCAGCATGTCGAGGCTCGCCCATTGTTCGGCGACACGGATCGGATGATGCAGCGGCAGCACGGTCACCGCCGGCGCGAGCCTTATCCGCTGCGTGCGCGCCGCAATGTAGGCCAGCGCGAGATCGGGGCACGACAACACGCCGAGCGTGCTGAAATGATGCTCGCCGATCCACGCCGAGTGCATTCCCACCTGTTCCGCATACAGCGCCTCGTCGATAATTTCGTCGACGAACTGGTTGGGCGGGCGCGGGTTGTCGGCGTAGTGGTTGTCGCTCAGGGTGAAGTAGCCGAATTTCATGACGATGTTCCCAGCAGTGCGGTCGGGCGCCGCAGAACCCGAACCGAGTATGGGTCTTGCCTGCAAAACCTTGTCAATGTGATATCGGCGTACCATCCGGCCGGCGCACGCTGCGTCCCGGACAACAGGAGCCCGACACGCCATGCAAGCGGCCAGCCGTCAGATGCACCTGGGCGTCTTCGTTCTCGGCAGCGGCAACCACAGCGCCGGCTGGCGCCATGAGGGTGCGTTCACCTCCCACATGGAACTGCCGGTGATGCAGGAGATCGCCCGTATCTCCGAGAGAGGCAAGTTCGATCTGCTGTTCATCTCCGATTCGATGGCGATGGACCCGACCGACCATCCCTCGTTCCTGTGCCGCTTCGAGCCGACCACCCTGATCACCGCGCTCGCCGCCTGCACCACGCGTGTCGGCCTCGGCGCCACGGTCTCTACAAGCTTCTCCGAGCCGTTCAACGTTGCCCGCATCTTCGCCTCGATCGATCACCTCAGCGCCGGCCGTGCGGCGTGGAACGTCGTCACCAGCTCGAATGCCAAAGCGGCGCTCAATTTCAATCTGGACGAACACATCGAGCACGAACTGCGCTACGCCCGCGCCAACGAATTCGTCGATGTCGTCCGCGGCCTATGGGATTGCTGGGACGACGGCGCCATCGTTGCCGACAAGATCACCGGCCGGTACATCGATGCCGACAAGGTGCGGCCGCTCAATCACCGAGGCCGGTTCTTCAAGGTGCGCGGTCCGCTCAACATGGCGCGTTGCCCCCAGGGCCGGCCGGTCATCATTCAGGCCGGAGGCTCGCCGTCGGGGCTGGAGCTGGCGGCGCGTACCGCCGATGTCGTGTTCTCGGTGGTGCAGGAGCTGGCGCCCGCCAAGATTGCGTATGCCGACCTCAAGGGACGCATGGCCAAGTACGGCCGCTCCCCGGACGAGATCGCCGTGCTTCCTGGCGTAATGCCGATCGTCGGCGACAGCGATGCCGAGGCGCGGGAGAAACTGGCGAAGCTGCAGAGCTGGATCACGCCGACCAATGCCAAGACCCTTGTCGCCAGCCGGATCGGTTACGACGTCTCCGATTATCCGCTCGACGGCCCGGTTCCGCCGCCGCCGACGGCGCTCAACAGCCGAACGTTCCCCGCTGTGCTCTATGAGATGGCGAAGCGCGAGAACATGACGTTGCGCGACCTCTACAATCTGACCGCGGCAGCGCGCGGCCATTGGGTGCTATGCGGTACGCCGCACAGGATCGCCGACACGCTGGAGCAGTGGTTCGTCGAGGGGGCGGCCGACGGTTTCAACATACTGCCGGCGCATTTCCCCGGCGGCTTCGCAGACTTCGTCGATCGCGTCGTGCCCGAATTGCAGCGCCGCGGCCTGTTCCGGCACGAATACGAGAGTGCCACCCTACGCGACCATTTCGGCCTGGCCCGCGTGCCACCCATGATGACGGCCGAAGCCGTCTAATCCTTGTCGGGGACGGGCAGCGGAGCATCCTCGCGCAGGAACGGCTTCAGGACATCGTAGGGGATCGATACATCGGCCGAGGCGCCCGCCAGGGAGCGCTCGCCGTGGCCCAGCAGCAGCGTTGCCTCCTCGTCATCGAACAGCCAGGCATCCTCATCGTCCAGCTCATGGACATTGAACCAGCCTGAGGGCTCGCTGATCTCGCCCGCCTCGCGTATCTGCTTCATCGCGTAGTCGTAGATGGCCTGCTGCCAGTCCCGGTCCGATCTGAAGATGTCGGCCAGACGCAATGGCCGTCCGCGCCGCACATCCCAGTTGACGACGAATTCCGAGCGCCACGCATGGCCAACGTAGCTCTCGTGGTATTGGAAAAACTCGATGCTGATCAGCCGGTCGTCGAAGTGGTGCACCTCGTAGTAGCGGCTGAATGTCGTGTCGCCGTCCGGCTTGGCGTCGAGCTTCAAGCCGGACGCTTCGAACAGCCCCTTCTCCGGCATCAGCCGGCGAGCGATGTAGCGGTTGAATGCGTCCGCCGCGGCCTGCGGACGGCCGACCAGCCAAGGGTAGCTGTCGGCTTCATCGACGCGCAGTCGCGCCAGGCGGCGCCCGACCTCCCGCTTTTCGATCGACAACCCGCCGGCCGACTTGAACTGCGACGCCAGTTCATTGGTTCGGTTGGCATAGGCTTCGCCAAGGCATGCGACAGCCTGATCACGGCTCTTGTCCTTTGCCACGCAATCCTTGCGTGCGGCCTGCCAGGCGAGCTGACCCTTGCGCAGCACCGCAAAGCCTCCGGGTGACACGGCGCGGTGGAGTTCCTCGTAGCGTTCGGCCAGGGCCCGATCCAGCCTGGCCAGTCCCTCGTCCGAGCAGATCAGCCGATCGACCGCGCTGCTGGCTTTCGCGCAGTCGAAGCTGGGTCTGGGCGGTGCCGCGGCCGAGACCGTGCACAGGGCGACGGCTGGCAGCACGCGGCCGAGCCACGAAATCGGCATATCGTCACTCCCGATTGAGACGCCGGCGATCTGTCGCTAGTCTTGTGCAAGACCAACCGCCAACCAGACAGGTGCAACCATGGACGCGCAGGCAGTCGCCAAGATGCATCGCCCGCAGGGCATGCCGTTCCGCTGCAACAAGATCGGCCACGTGGCGCTCTATGTGAAGGACCCGTTCGCCTCGGCGAAGTTCTACACCGAGGTGATGGGCTTTGCCGTTTCCGATGCCTATGACAGCAACATGATGCCAGGCGGCACGGTGTTCCTGCGCTGCTCCGCCGACCATCACGGCGTGGCGCTGTTCAAGCTGCCCGAGGGCCAGCCGGCGCATGGCGCGTTCCATCACATGGCGTTCGAGGTCTCCACGCTGGACGAGGTGCTGCGGGCGCGCGAGCACCTGCGCAAGCATGACGTGCCGATCCATTTCGAGGGCCGCCGCCGCGCCGGCTGCCAGCTCGCCATCGAGTTCACCGATCCGGACGGCCATAACCTGGAGATCTACTGGGACATCGACCAGGTCGGCAGCGACGGCCGCGTGCGCGCGGCCGAAGAGTGGAAGGGGGCGACCAGCCTGGAGGCGGCGATCGCCGACCCGGTAGTCGGGCAGGATCCCACGGTACAGGACCGCTCGCTGCTGCGCGGGTAGGGCGGAACAAAAGATTGGGTGGGGACGAAATAGACCTCCCCCTCCCCTCGCGGGAGGGGGTCGGGGGGAGAGGTCGTTGCCGGTCCATGGCCCCCTCCCGCAAGGGGAGGGGGAGATCTGTTGTTTGGCCCCTACGCCTCTATCCGCACCGGCAGCGAGCGGATCGCGTGCAGGAAGTTCGAGTACGCGTAGACCGGCTTGTCCACCACCTCGATCCGCAGGTCGCGCCGCAGGACCTCCTCCCACAGCACACGCAATTGCAGTTCGGCCAGACGGTTGCCCAGGCACCGGTGTATCCCGAACCCGAACGACATGTGCTCGCGCGGCCGCTTGCGGTCGACGATGAATTCGTCAGCCCGCTCGATCTGCTCTTCGTCGCGGTTGCCCGAGATGTACCAGACCACCACCTTGTCGCCGGCCTTGATCGGCTTGCCGCCGATCTCGGCGTCCTCCAGCGCAGTGCGGCGCATGTGGATCACCGGCGTCTGCCAGCGTACGATCTCTGACACCGCACTGGTGACCAGCTCCGGATTCTCGCGCAGCTTGCGGAACTGATCGGGGAACCGGCTCAGCCCCAGCAACCCGCCCGACATCGAGTTCCGTGTCGTGTCGTTGCCGCCGACCAGGAACAGGATCAGGATGCCCATACGCTGGCGCAACGTCATTTTGCTGGTCGCCTCGCCATGCGCCATGATCGAGATGACGTCGAAGCTCTTGGGCTTCTTCGCCCGCTCCTCCCAGATCTCGTTCATGTGCTCCGCGAAGCGCATCTGCTCGGCGAAACGTTCTTCTTCCGAATGCACCGGCGCATCGGGCGCGTTGATGTCGCAGATGAAGGTGTCCGACCAGCGGATCAGCTTCGCCTTCTGGTCGATCGGGTAGTCGAACAGCGTCGCCAGCATCATCGACGTGAGTTCGATCGAGACCCGCTCGACCCAGTTGAACGTCTCGCCGCGCGGCAGGCCGTCCAGCACCATGTTGGTGCGCTCGCGGATCAGGCTTTCCATCTTGGCCAGCGTGATCGGATTGACCGTCGAGCTCACCTCGCGCCGCTGCTCGTCGTGCTCGGGCGGGTCCATGCGGATGAAGCTCGTGCGCTCCATCCCCTTCGGCGCGTCGTTGATCATGATGCCGCCGACCTCGTCCGAGGAGGAGAACACCTTGTGGTTCACCTCGACCTGCACGATGTCGCGGTACTTGCTGACCGCCCAGTACGGACCGTAGGGGCTTTCCGGCGTGTAGTGCACCGGATCTTCCCGGCGCAGCCGCTCGAAGTATGGCCGCCAGACATCGTCGTAGTACAGCCGCGGATCGCTCACATCGATCTTGTCGAGCGGCATCGAGTAGGCAAGTTCCCTATGGTCCAGACCGACCGGTGCGTTCATCGTGTTCCTCCTTTCCCTGTCATTGCGAGAAGGCGAAGCCGACGAAGCAATCCCCGTCGCGTTGCGCGCCGCCCAGGGGATTGCTTCGTCGCTGCGCTACTCGCAATGACGTGTTACGCGTCAGTGGATCTGCACCGGCAGTTCGCGGATGCCGTGGATCAGGTTCGAACGCAGATACTTCGGCTTGTCCATCACCTCGATCTCGAGATCGCGGTTGAGGATCTCCTCCCAGAGAATGCGCAACTGCAGTTCGGCCAGGCGGTTGCCGACACAGCGATGCACGCCGAAGCCGAACGAGATGTGTTCGCGTGCGCGCGGGCGATCGACGATCAGGTCATGCGGATCCTTGATCGCATCCTCGTCGCGATTGCCCGAGACAAACCACATCGCCACCTTGTCGCCCTTGCGGATGGTCTTGCCGCCGAGTTCGAAATCCTCCAGCGCGGTGCGCCGCAGATGCAGCACCGGCGTGTGCCAGCGGACGATCTCCGACACCGCACTCGGCACCAGGTCGGGGTTCTCGCGCAGCTTGCGGTACTCGTCGGGAAACTTGGAGAAACCCCACACGCCGCCGGACATCGAGTTGCGCGTGGTATCGTTGCCGCCCACGATCAGCAGGCTGCAATTCGCCAGCAGTTCGCGGAAGTCCATATTCCGCGTCGCATCAGCGTGCGCCATCATCGAGATCAGGTCGAACCGCTGTGCATTGCTGGCAGCGCGCTCGTCCCACAGCGCCTTCATCGCCGACGCCATCTTTTGCAGTTCGGCGTAACGTTCAGCCTCCGAGTGTACCGGCGCGTCCGGCGTATCGACGTGGCAGACGGTGACGTCGGACCAGTACATCAGCCGGTGGCGATCCTCCAGCGGCCAGTCGAACAGCGTGGCGAGCATGCGCGAGGTCAGCTCGATCGAGACCTCCTTCACCCAGTTGAACGTCTCGCCGCGCGGCAGGCCGTCCAGCACCATGTTGGTGCGCTCACGGATCAGCCCCTCCATGCGCGCGAGGTTGCCCGGCGCCACCACGGGGCTCACCGCCTTGCGACGCTCGCCGTGGTCGGGCTCGTCCATCTGGATGAAGCTCGGACGCTCGTAGCCGTGCACCTGGTCTTCCAGCCTGACCCCGCCCAGGTCCCAGCGCGACGAGAACACCTGGTTGTTCACCGCGATGGCCATGATGTCCTTGTAGCGGGTCACCGACCAATAGGGACCGAAGTGGCTGTCCTCGCAGAAGTGGACCGGATCCTCGCGCCGCAGCCGTTCGAAGTACGGCTGGTAGATGTCGTTCTGGTAAAGTTCCGGGACGCTGACATCGATCTGATCGAGCGGCTTCGAGTAAGCGTCTTCGCGCGGGTCGAAAGCGACGTTGGCGTCCATGGCGTGTCCTCCTCCATGCCAGACGTGGCTGGCTTCAGTGCTGTCCCTCCGGCATCCGTACGACCAAGCCTGCAAGCTCCTCGCGCATCTTGATCTGGCACGAGAGGCGCGAATCCGGCTGCGCGACCGCGGCGAAGCTCAGCATCGCGGCTTCCTGCGATCCGGGCTCGGGCAGGCCGATCTTGTCGAGCCACGCGGCATCGACATAGACGTGGCAGGTGGCGCAGGCGCACTCCCCGCCGCAGTCGGCGTCAATGCCGGGCACGTTGTTGTCGACCGCGCCGCGCATGATCGTCGTGCCGATTGGGACCTCGACGCGATGCGCCGTGCCGTTGTGTTCGATGTAGGTGACCTCCGGCATGGCGTGCTCCCAGGCTATGCCCGCTGTATCGAGCGCGAGTTCTACTCATCGGTAGCATGCCTTGCCCGCCGACAGAAGCTGTTCCCTGGAGTGTGATTGCCGGATGGGATAGGTTTCCGCCCGACGGACCTCGGGGCGGAGGCGTTGCAGGACCAGGTCGCCAGCGACGATACGCGGCAGCGGAGCGGGTGACGTTCGCGGGGCTGGCGCTCGACCTCGATGCGCGGACGCTGACCGATGCGGGCGGGGGTGCCGTCGCACCCTCCAAGTCGGGCGGGTCAGGCTGTTACGGCGACAATGCAGCCAGCGGCTCCAGCCGCTGCGTCGTGGAAAGTGCGGTGCTGGCTCGATAGTCCGGCCGCGGTGAGGGCGGCGCCGGGTCCTGCCGTATGACGGGCTGGCGCGGCATCTCGCGGCTGACGGCCTGCTGCTGCACCGGCGTTTTCGCCCCGGCAGGCATCTGTTGCTGTCGGCGCCTGTCGCGGGCACGCAGCATCGCCTCGACCGAACGTCCGGCCGCGAGCGCGCCGGACCGCAAACGCACCACGACCGCGTCGCTGACGCCGGGCTGCGCGGCGCGGCGGAAGTTGTCCATCGCGGCGTGGTGCGCGGCGACCGCGCGGGCGGCCGCCATCGCCTCGATCGCGTCCTGCGGCTGGTAAGCCTCGAACATCAGCCGCGCGATACCACGGCGGGTCTCCTTGGTGTCGTCGTCGCTGCCCGGCACCATGGCGATGAGCGTGTCGATCAGCATGGCGATGAAGGTAGCGAACAGAGGATTGGACGGCGTGGACATGGCGGCTGGCTCCCCAGGGCGGTTTCGGTTGCCAGCGTATGCCAATTATGTGAACAAAAAGGTGAACACCGACCTGTCTTGCTGCCTAACTTTTGGATACCTATTGTATAGACGGCGCCGGAGTAGGAACTGGATCATGACGGTCACATTGCATCGCTGGGGCAACAGCATCGGGCTGCGGTTGCCGAAGCCGCTGCTCGAACAGATTGGTCTCGGCGAGGGATCGAAGGTCGATCTAAAGGTCGAGTCTGGCCGCCTGGTAATCGAGCCGGTCCGTCGCACGCGACTCACGATGGCCGAACTGCTCGAAGGCATCACGCCGGACGACAGGCCCGAACTGGTTGACTGGGGTCCTCCGGTGGGGCGCGAAGTCTGGTAATGACCTACGTGCCGGAGCGAGGCGACTTGGCTTGGATCAATTTCGATCCGCAAGTGGAACGCGAGCAGGCCAAGAACCGGCCGGCGTTGGTCCTGACTGGATCCGATTTCAATGCGGCAACAGGGTTGCTGGTTGTCTGCCCAATCACCCGCACCGAGCGCCCCTGGCGCACCCGCGTACCGCTTGTCGGCACCACGACTACCGGTGCCATCATGATCGAGCAGGTCAAGAGCGTCGACTGGATGGCGCGTGGCGCCGCTTTTATCGAACGCGTTCCGCTATTGCTATTGGACGATGTGAAATCGCGGATCGTGACTATGCTCGATCTTTGACTCTCACTGGAACGCACGCATGACCACCGAACCCCAGATCGCCGCCTGGCTCGCCACTCAACAGGATGCCATGGTCGCGCTGCTGCGCGAGATGGTGGACATCGACAGCGGCAGCTACAACAAGCCCGGCATCGACGCTGTCGGCGCGGTGGTGCAGCGCTTCATGGCGGCGCAGGGCATCCCGGTGGAAACCCTCGCCCAGCAGAAACACGGCGACTGCCTGCGCGCCGCGGTGCCGTGGGACGGCCCGCAGGGCAATGCCGGCGGCAACATCGTGCTGATGGGCCATCGCGACACCGTGTTCCCCGACGGCGAGGTCTCCCGCCGCCCGTTCACCATCCGCGATGGCGTCGCGTACGGGCCAGGCGTCGCCGACATGAAGGCGGGGCTGGTGATGAACTGCTTCGTGCTCGCCGCGTTCGCGAAATTCGGTGGCGCGCCCGCGCCGCTGCTCGGGCTGTTCACCGGCGATGAGGAGATCGGCAGTCCGGAAGGCCGCTCGGTGATCGAGACCGAGGCGCGCCGCGCCCGCGTCGTCTTCAACAGCGAGCCGGGCCGGGTTTCCGGCAACGTGGTCACCGGCCGCAAGGGCGGCGTGTTCATGGTATTCCGCGTCACCGGCAAGGCGGCGCATTCCGGCGCCAACTTCGCCGACGGCATCAGCGCGATCGAGGAACTCGCGCGCAAGACCCAGGCGCTGCACGCGCTCACCGATCTCGATCGCGGCGTCACGGTAAACATCGGCCTGATCAGCGGCGGACAGAGCGTCAACACCGTCGCACCCTGGGCCGAAGGACAGATCGACCTGCGCTATGTCAGTCCGCCGGACCGCGACGATGCGATGGCGCGCATCGGAGCCATCATCGAGCGCAGCTTCGTGCCTGGCACCAAGGCGGAACTGACGGTCCGCGGCGAATTCCTGCCGCTGGTGCAGACGCCGACCGCGAAACGATTGTTCGAGATCTATGTCCGGGCGGCGGCCGACACCGGCTTCGCGACCGACGGCGAGTTCACCGGCGGCTGCGCCGACTCAGGCTTCACCGCCGGCGTCGGCACGCCGACGATCTGCGCCGTGGGACCGGTGGGAGGCAAGGCGCACAGCCCGGACGAGTTCCTTCGCATCGACAGCCTGGTGCCGCGCGCCCAGGCCTGCGCGCGGGCGATCCTCCGGCTGGAGCAGGCCGGGCTGTGACCTGCTGTCCTGCTCCATCAGTGGGCGGCAGCAGTATCCGTCAACACTTCGGTAATCATCCTGCGGCAGCGTCGCAAAGGAAGATTTGAAGCGCAGATGCCAAGAAGATGCACGCGGAACACGCGAATAGTGACAAGCTGAATGATCTGTCGGGGCGCGCGTGGTCCACGGTCTGTGAGCCGCACCGAACCATCCGCGTGTTCGGCGTGCATCTGCTTGCATCTGCGCTAAATGCTTTCTGTGCCGCGCCGCCACAGCCGCCGCCGGCGTGTGAACCGGGTCATCGTTTACACCGATCGCTGGTCTAACGGTACCAGCCGCGGTCGCGCCAGCCGTCGCGGCCGCGCCAGCCCCAGCCGCCGCCGTACGCCACGACGGCACCTCCGCCATAATACGGGCCGCCGTAATAGCCACCGCCGTAATAGCCATAACCAGGATAGGCCGGGTAGGCGACACAGCCAACCAACGCCACCGCAACGATCAGCGCGGCGAGCGATAGCAGGCCGCGCGGTCGGAACCAGCCGAACATCGTCAATACTCCGCTTGTCCGTGCTGTACACCATCGAATTCATTCGCGGCGTTTTAGTGGCCTGCCAGTGGCAATGTGGTGTCGGGCGGAGCGCCGCCACGTCGTCATTTCGCCATCTTGGCAGCCGATAGCGGGCAGGTTGCGTAACCGCCTCGAAGGACCTGCACGCATGCGTACGCAGAACCGTCGGTTCCGCCTGATTGCCTCGGTGTCGGTCGCCGGTCTGCTGATTACACAGATGGTGCCGCAACCTGCGACCGCGCAGGGTGCACCGCCGCCGCCACCGCAGGTGGGGGTCCCCGCCCAGCAAAGCGGCGATCCGCCCGAGCGGGTCGGCCGGCTCGCGCAGCTCAGCGGCGCGGTGTCGTTCCACGCCCAGGACGACAGCCAGTGGAACCCGGCGACGCTGAACTATCCGGTCACCCAGGGCAGCGCATTCTGGACCGAACCGAACGCCCAGGCGGTGATCGAGGTCTCCGCGAGCCGCATCGCGATGGCGCCCGGCACCGAACTGGACATCGCGGCGCTGACCGGCACAGCGTGCCAGGCCACCGAGCCACAGGGCGAGGTGTATCTCAATCTGCGCCCGGCAGCGCCGGACGAGACCTATGCGGTGCAGACGCCGCGCGGCATGGTCACATTTGCCGTACCTGGCCGCTATGGCGTTGTGGCAGGCGACATCCAGACCCCCACCGTGGTTACCGCGATCGAAGGCTCTGCCCACGTCGAAGGTCCCGGCGTCTCGCTCGACGTGGGTCCCGGTCAGGCGGCGAGCATCAGCGGCAGCGACACGTTCCAGGGTCAGGTCGGTCCGGCGCAGCGCGATGCGTTCCTCACCGCGATGTTGGACAGCGAGCATCCGCCACAGCCGCAGGGCATCGCCCCGCCCCAGGTCGTGGCGGAGATGCCGGGCGGCGATGACCTGGCCCAGTACGGCTCATGGGCCCAGACCCAGGACTATGGCGAGGTCTGGTACCCGCCAGTGGCGCCCGACTGGGTGCCCTACCGGGACGGAAGCTGGGCCTACGTCGCTCCCTGGGGCTGGACGTGGATGGACAGCGCCCCGTGGGGCTTCGCGCCGTTCCACTACGGCCGTTGGGCCGAGATCGGCGGACGCTGGGGCTGGATCCCCGGCGGCGCGTTCGGTGGCTATCGCCCGGTCTATGCGCCCGCACTGGTCACGTTCGTGGGCGTCGGTGCCGTGGTGGGCGTCGGCGTGGGTGCCGCGCTCGCCGCGGGCCGGATCGGCTGGCTGCCGCTCGGGCCGCGTGAGCCGTTCCATCCGTGGTATCGCGCCAGCGATCGTTACTTCCGCCAGGTCAACGCCTCGCACGTAGCCAACTTCGCCACCATCAACCGCGACCCCGCGTTCAGCAACTTCGCCAATCGCCGCGCCGCGACGGTGGTGCCGACGAGCGCGATGATTGCCTCGCGACCGGTGGCCAGCGCCTTCCAGCGGGTCGATCCGGCGCAGCTTGCGCAGGCACGGCCGGTGATCGGGCAGCAGCCGCTGCGCCCGTCGCCTGTCACCATGGGCGTGACCCCGGCGGTCGCCCGCCAGTTGAATCTGCCGCCGCCGTCGCCGGGCATGCACGCCGTAGCGCCCGGCCCGACGCTCCATGCCACGCCGGCCGGCATCTCGGCCGGTCCCGCGGTAGGGGCGATGGGGGGCCGCCAGGGCCTGCCGCCGCTGCACAGCCCTGGGCAGCCGACACTCCCGGCCACCGCCGGGGCGGTGCGTCCGTTCGCTGCTCCGCCGGCTTTGAGAACGCCGGCCGCACCAGGGCAGATCGCCCCGCCGGCGATCCAGCGCGAACCGGGTCTCGCCGGACCGGGCGGCACCTCGCTCCCGCCTCCCCTGGTCAATCGTGGTGGCGGTGGCCCGACGCCGGCGACCATCACGAACCCGTCGCCGCAGTTCCATACGGCGCCCGGGGCGACATTCCAGCAGGCGATGCCGCCGGGCGCTGCTCACGCGCCGCCGCCGGGGGCGGTCCAGAGTCCGCCGCTGGCCCCGGCATTCCACCCGCCGCCACCGAACGCGGCACAACAGTTCCACGGTGCCACGCCGCCTGCGGCGTTCCATCCACCGCCGCCGGTCGTGAACAACGTCGCACCGAACGCGACACAGCAATTCCATCCGGCCCCGCCGCCCGCGGCATTCCACCCGCCGCCACCGGCCGTGAACAACGTCGCACCGAATCCGGCACAGCAGTTCCATCCGGCCACGCCACCCGCGGCATTCCACCCGCCGCCACCGAACCCGCCGCCACAGTTCCATCCGGCCGCGCCGCCCGCGGCATTCCATCCGCCGCCACCGGTCGTGAACAACGCTCCCGCGGCGGTCCATGTTGCGCCGAACCCGCCGCCGCAGGTCCATGCCCCTCCGCCGCCCGTAGCGCATACGCCGCCGCCGGCGCAGAATGGCCAGCACAAGCGGCCGGGGGAACAATGATGCGTGCGGCGTTACTGATTGCGGTTCTTGGAGTTGCGGGCTGCAACGATTCGCCGGCCTCGCTCGGCATTACCGGTCCCGGCGCGCCGGCGCCGCTTCCTGTCATCGATGACAGCGTCCTCAGCGGTCCCACGACGCCCGATTCTGGGGCCGTCTATGGCCCCAGCATCGGTCCGGTCCAGTCGAGCGGGCGGTACTTCAACTACAACTAGACCAGATGTTCGCCTGAGATAGGGGGGACCCGTCTCACAGTATGCAGGCTTGCTTCGAGGGTTGTGCCGGATGGTCCGGTACCGAGCCTCATGCATAGGAGACGGACTTCCTACCAATAAGCAAGGGAAAAAGACGCGGCGGGGCGGTAACCCCGCCAGGCGGTTCGTCTCTTATTCGCACCGAATATAGCTAATGCCGCCGCACCGTGCGGCACGCACGTCCGACCTGATCAAGCGTCGAGCTGTGCTCGCGGCCGTCAAGACCGCGCCGCCTACGGCGGTGGCCTTCGGCCAGTCTTGATACTGGTGGCGAATTCAGGCGCCGCTGGGGAGCCAACAAGAGTCGAGTCATGACCTTGGCGTGCAATAATGATTCACGACAGAGCCGATTGCGAGTCTTTTCGATCTTTCTTGATTCTGCGAC
>JANWJK010000311.1 GCA_025452005.1 Acetobacteraceae bacterium
CGACCGCAAGCTGCCCGACAAGGCAATCGACGTGATCGACGAGGTCGGTGCGTCACGCATGCTGCTGCCGGAGCACAAGCGGCGGAAGACCGTGACGTTGCGCGACGTCGAGGAGATCGTTGCCAAGATCGCACGCATCCCGCCAAAGAGCGTGTCGGCCGACGACAAGGAGACGCTGCGCAACCTCGAGCGTGACCTGAAGTCGATGGTATTCGGCCAGGACAGGGCGATCGAGGCGCTGTCGGCGGCGATCAAGCTGGCGCGCGCCGGCCTGCGCGAGCCGGAGAAGCCGATCGGCAACTACCTGTTCTGCGGGCCGACCGGTGTTGGCAAGACCGAGGTGGCGCGGCAGTTGGCTGCCACGATGGGCATCGAGCTGATCCGCTTCGACATGTCGGAGTACATGGAACGGCATTCGGTGAGCCGCCTGATCGGCGCCCCGCCCGGCTACGTCGGCTTCGACCAGGGTGGACTGCTGACCGATGCGATCGACCAGCATCCGCACGCGGTCCTGCTGCTGGACGAGATCGAGAAGGCGCACCAGGACCTGTTCAACATCCTGTTGCAGGTGATGGATCACGGGAAGCTGACAGACCACAACGGCAAGACGGTGGACTTCCGCAACGTGGTCCTGATCATGACGACGAACGCCGGTGCGTCCGACATGGCGAAGGAGGCGATCGGGTTCGGCCGCGATACCCGCGAGGGCGAGGACGAGGACGCGATCAAACGCCTGTTCACGCCCGAGTTCCGCAACCGGCTGGATGCGACGATCGCCTTCGCCGGCCTGACGCCCGAGATCGTCGGGCGCGTGGTGGAAAAGTTCGTCATGCAGCTCGAGGCGCAGTTGGCCGACCGCAATGTGACGATCGAGCTTTCGTCGGCGGCGAAGGAGTGGCTGGCGGAGCGCGGCTACGACAAGCTGTATGGCGCACGACCACTGGCACGCGTGATCCAGGAGCACATCAAGAAGCCGCTGGCCGAGGAGCTCCTGTTCGGCAAGCTGGTGAAGGGTGGCTCGGTGAAGGTCACGCTGAAGGAAGGCAAGCTCGACTTCGAGATCATCGAGGCGCAGTTGCCGGCGCTGCCGAAGCCAGACGAGGATGGCGATGGCGGCGTCGATCGCGAGGAGATCGAGGCTTAGTCAGAACGCACTAGTTCACCGCAAAAGACGCAAAGGCACGAGGGGGACGTCCTCTTCGTGCCTTTGCGTCTTTTGCGGTGAGGCTTTTCCATGGGTGGGCATGTGATGGGTGACCTCGATCGGTTGTTGCTGCGCCGCCTGGTCGAACGGCTGCTCGCCCCGTGGCGGCGCACCGACGGGCCCGGCGTGACACTGGGTGTCGTGCTTGGCCGGGAGCTTGTCGTGCACGAAAGCGCCGGCATGGCGAGCCTGGAATTCGCCGTGCCCATCGGCCCAACGACGACATTCCGCATCGCCTCGGTCAGCAAGCAGTTCACCTGCGCGGCGATCCTGCTGCTTGCGGCAGACGGCAGGCTGTCGGTCGAGGACGATGTCCGCGACCATATCCCGTTGCCGGCGGACCTTGGCCATCGCGTCACGATCGCGCACCTGATGCACAACACCTCCGGCATCCGCGATATGCTGGAGATCATGCGGCTTGGCGGAGTCGATCTCGCGCAGCCATGCGAGCCGCAGGATCTGCTGGACGGTGTCTGCCGGCAGCGCGGGCTGAATTTCGTGCCCGGTTCCCGCTACCTCTATAGCAACTCGAACTTCATGCTGCTGGGCCGCATCGTGGAGCAGGTCAGCGGTGAGTCGCTGAGCGAGTTCCTCGACCGGCGCATCTTTGCCCCTCTTGGCATGAATGCGACGCGTCACGTGGAACGGACCACCGAGGTGGTGGCGAACCTGGCGACCGGCTACACCCCCGCGCCGGACGGCTGGGCGCGGACGCAGCACAATTTTCCGCTGCACGGCGAAGGCGGACTCGTCTCGTCGGTCGCCGACCTGGCGCTGTGGCACGCGCACCTGGGCTCGCCGCGGGTCGGGGGCACCGCGCTGGCGAACGCGCTCGCCACGATGACGCCGTTCAACAACGGTCAGCCCAATACCTACGCGCGCGGCCTGCGCATCAAGCTGCATCGCGGCGTGCGGACGATCGGTCATGACGGGTTGTGGCCCGGCTACAAGACCGGCTTCGTGCGCATCCCGGATCACGACGCGGCGGTGATCTGCATCAGCAACGACGCGACATCCGACCCGCACGACCTGGCATTCCAGGTCGTCGATGCATTGATCGAAGGCAGGCCCGGCGTGCGCGCCATGCGGCCGATGCCGGAGATCGGAAGGCTGGCTGGCCGCTATCTCAACCGCGACAACGGCGCGACTGTCGATGTGGCAGTCGACACGGACCGACGCATCACAGCGTGCACGCATGGGGTGACATTTACCACCGTTCCTACCGATGATGGCGGCCTTGCGACCAGCCGCGGCTCGGCTGACTTCACCATGTGGCCGGTGTCGGACGAAATACTGAAGGTCCAGCGCGATGCCGGCGTCCACGAGACGCTGCACCGCGTGGCCCCCGGCTCGAAGCTGCCGAGTGACCTGCCTGGCCGCTACCACAACCCCGATATCGCGGCCACCTGGACCATCGCCTCATCGGGGTCGGAGATGACACTGCACGTCGCGGGTCCGCTGCGCGCCACCGGACCGTGGCCGATCGAACCGATCGAGGGCGACTTCATCCGCATTGTCTCACCGAGCAACCTGTTCCAGGCCTGGCTCGATGTTCACATCCAGCGTGGCGGCGGCGGTGCGATCACCGGTCTACAGGTCGATGGCAGCCGTGCGAGGAACCTGTTGTTCTGCAAGGTGCCCGACACCGACCTGGAGCAGCTCAATACGATTTCGGCAGATCCAGTACCCGTTCGGCAAGATAGCTGAGGATCAACTGCGGGCTGACCGGTGCGATGCGCGGGATAAGCGATTCGCGCAGATAGCGCTCGACATGGTACTCCTGCGCGTAACCCATCCCGCCATGCGTCATCACGGCCTGCTCGCAGGCGCGGAAGCCCGCCTCGCCGGCGAGATACTTCGCGGCATTGGCTTCGGTGCCGCACGGGCGGTCGTGATCGTACAGCCAGGCAGCCTTCATCACCATCAGGTTGGCTGCCTCCAACTCGGCCCAGCACTTCGCCAACGGGTGTTGGATTCCCTGGTTCTGACCGATCGGCCGGCCGAACACCACGCGTTCGCGGGCATAGCGCGACGCGCGCCCCAGTGCCGCCCGGCCGATACCGATCGCCTCGGCGGCGACCAGCACGCGCTCGGGGTTGAGGCCGTGCAGCAGCGTGCGGAAGCCCTCGCCTTCCTCGCCGATGCGGTCTTCCTCCGGCACCTCCATGTTCTCGAAGAACACCATGTTCGAATCCACCGCATGGCGCCCCATCTTGTGGATCAACCGCACCTCCGCATGCGTGCGGTCGAGCTCGGTATAGAACAGCGTCAGCCCCTGGCTGCGGCGCTTCACCCGATCGAGCGGCGTGGTGCGCGCAAGCAACAGGATCTTCGTCGCGATCTGCGCCGTGGAGGTCCAGATCTTGGCCCCGTTGATCACGTAGCGGTCGCCTCGGCGCTCGGCGCGGGTGGTGATCTGCGTCGTATTGAGGCCGGCATTCGGCTCGGTGACCCCGAAGCATGCCTTGTCCTGGCCGGCGACAATGGGTGGCAGCATGCGCTGCTTCTGTGCCTCGCTGCCGAACACCACCACCGGATTGAGGCCGAAGATATTGAGGTGAATTGCCGATGCACCCGACATGCAAGCGCCCGATTCGGCCACCGCCTGCATGAGGATGGCGGCCTCCGTGATGCCGAGACCGGCGCCGCCGTACTCCTCCGGCATGGCGATGCCGAGCCAGTTGCCCTCGGCCATGGCGGCAAAGAAGGCTTCGGGAAACGTCGCGGTCCGGTCGCGTTCCAGCCAGTACCCGTCGTCGAAGCGCGCGCAGAGCTTCAGCACCTCGTCGCGAATCTGCTGCTGCTGGTCGGTCAGGGCGAAGTCCATGAGCGGGCCTTTCAGGCGCTGGCTTGGTGGACCATATTTGTCGCATGTACAGCCAGGCACTCAACACCGCCACCGGCCACGCGGATACCAGCGAAGCCGGGACCCGCTTCCAGACCCGCGTCGACGCCGAGGAGCGGATCGAACCGAACGACTGGATGCCGGAGGCTTACCGCCGCACGCTGATCCGCCAGATCAGCCAGCACGCGCACTCGGAAATCGTCGGCATGTTGCCGGAGGGCAACTGGATCACCCGAGCTCCCACGCTGCGGCGCAAGGCGGCGCTGCTGGCGAAGGTGCAGGACGAGGGCGGGCACGGACTTTATCTCTATGCCGCGGCGGAGACGCTTGGCGTGACGCGCGAGGAACTGGTCGAGCAGTTGCTGGCCGGCCGGGCGAAATACTCGTCCATCTTCAACTACCCCACGCTGAGCTGGGCGGACATCGGTACGATCGGCTGGCTGGTCGATGGTGCGGCGATCATGAACCAGATTCCGCTGTGCCGCTGTTCCTACGGTCCTTATGCCCGGGCGATGATCCGCATCTGCAAGGAAGAGTCATTCCACCAGCGCCAGGGCTTCGAGATCGTCACGATCCTGGCCCGCGGATCGGCCGAGCAGAAGGCCATGGTGCAGGACGCGCTGAACCGCTGGTGGTGGCCGAGCCTGATGATGTTCGGCCCGTCCGACTCGCAGTCGCAGCACTCCGATGCGTCGATGCGCTGGAAGATCAAGCGCTTCACCAATGATGCGCTGCGGCAGAAGTTCGTCGATGCGACCGTGCCGCAGGGGCACTATCTCGGGCTGACATTCCCCGACCCGGCGCTTCGCTACAATGAAGCGACCGGCCATTGGGAATTCGGTGCGATCGACTGGGAAGAGTTCCGTCGCGTGCTTGCCGGCGACGGCCCATGCAACCGCGAACGACTGGCCGCCCGACGTCGCGCGCACGACGATGGTGCCTGGGTGCGCGAAGCGGCGCTGGCCTTTGCCGCGAAGCAGGGGGTCGCCCGGCAGCGAGAGGCCGCCTGACGATGGCCGAACGGTCCACGCCCTTGTGGGAGGTGTTCATCCGTGCGCGGACCGGGTTGGCGCACAGGCATGTCGGCTCGGTGCACGCGGCCGACGCGACGATGGCGCTCCAGGCCGCGCGCGACGTCTATACAAGGCGCGGCGAGGGGCTCTCCATCTGGGTCGTGCCATCCGTGGCGATCACTGCCTCTGACCCGTCGGACAAGGACATGCTGTTCGAGCCGGCCGCTTCGAAAATCTACCGGCATCCCACCTTCTACGAAGTGCCTGACGAAGTGGACAACATGTAGCGCCGGGGTGCACTCTCTCGGCAAACGTGCCGCAAATCTGGCCAGCAGGATGAAACGCGATGAACGCTCCCGTCAGTGTCGATCCGCGCGATGACGCCTATGCAATCCCGCTCGACAAGATCGACGTGAGCCAGCCGCGGCTGTACCAGGACGACATCTGGCATCCGTATTTTGAACGCCTGCGCCGTGAGGATCCGGTACACTGGTGCGAGAGGGGCATGTACGGCTCGTACTGGTCGGTGACCAAGTACAAGGACATCATGCAGGTCGACACCAGCCAGAAGATCTACTCCTCCGACGCGCTGATGGGTGGCATCGCGCTGCGCGATACGCCGATGGACTATCGCCGGCCCAGCTTCATCTCGATGGACCAGCCGAAGCACGACGAGCAGCGCAAGGTCGTGTCACCGGTCGTCGCGCCGATGAACCTGCAGCGCCTTTCCGGCACGATCCGTGAGCGGACGCAGCGCATCCTCGACGAACTGCCGCGCGGCGAGGCGTTCGACTGGGTGGATCGTGTGTCGATCGAACTGACCACGCAGATGCTTGCCACGCTGTTCGACTTCCCATTCGAGGAACGGCGGAAGCTCACCTACTGGTCGAATGTCGCCACGGTGAACACGCGCGCCGGCACCGAAATCGACTCCGACGAGAAGCGCGATGCGGTCCTCCAGCAGATGATGGAATACTTTGTCGAGCTCTGGCATGAACGCGCCGCGCTGCCCCCAAGGCCCGACCTGATCTCCATGCTGGTGCACGGCGAGGCGACACGCGATCTGCCGTCGCGGCCCGCGGAGTTCATGGGCAATATCCTGCTGCTGCTGGTCGGCGGCAACGACACCACACGCAACTCGATGTCGGGCGGCCTGTGGGCGTTGCACAAGCATCCGGACCAGTATCGCAAGCTGATGGACAATCCGGCGCTGGTGACCAGCATGGTGCCCGAAATCATCCGCTACCAGACGCCGGTGATCCATATGCGGCGGACCGCGCTCGAGGATGCGGAACTCGGCGGCAAGCATATCCGCAAGGGCGACAAGCTGGCGATGTGGTACATCTCCGGCAACCGCGACGAGGAGGCGATCGAG
>JANWJK010000312.1 GCA_025452005.1 Acetobacteraceae bacterium
AAGGAGCTCTGTAGCTGGCCTCCCGTTCGATGCGTCACGATTGCGCCTCGCCACGAGACCGAGGCTTGGGTACTCACTGATCCGCAGGCGGTTACCTTGGCGTTAGGATACCTCGGTTCACCAGATTCAATCGGATTACCAGCAAGTGCAAATCAAGCGGAGCGGCTTGGTGATCCGAAGGCTGTCCTTGAAGCCGCGGTGACCCAAGTTCGTGGGCGACGGCGCCAGTTTGATATTAAGCACATATTTCCTGCGATCGCTCAACGGCAGACCTTTGACGCTCTACGCCAGGCAAAATCCTTCGCTGCTTTCGAAGCCAGCTTGTTGCTGGCCCTCGCCGATCTTGGATGCGTGTGATCACTCTGGCGATGGCCGGGGGCGAGTAAGTCTGGGGATGAGGCCGTTCCCCAATACGGGCGGCCGCTCGACACACTATTTGGCGGGGTCGAGCGGTACCACGGTGCTTGCCTGCGGGCCGTTATCGCCTTCCTCCAGATCGACAACATACCGCACACGGTCGCCGACCTTCAGCCTGTCGAACCCGCCGCCTATGACGGCGTTGCGACTGAGGTAGATCTCCTCGCCGTCCGCGGTCTCCAGGAAGGCATAGTCTCGCTCGGCGAACACCCGCGCGATGCGGCCGATCGAGGGTGCCGGGTGCTGCTTCGTCTGGCCGTCGAGGCGGCGCACATGGTCCTGCAACTGCCGGCGCGCGGCATCGAAGGCGTCGCGAACCGCGACGTGCATGTCCTCGTGCGCATGGTTCTCGCCCGGCTCGCGATTCACCACGATCTTGCCGCCGGGCACCGCAAGTTCGATGCTCACGTGATAGATCGTGCCCTGGCGATGCCGCCGATGGGCAGCCTCCAGCGTCACCCGGCAGGCGGTCACACGATCCGAGAGCCGCTGAAGCTCTTCCGCCCTGCGCCGCACCCGGGCCTCCACGGACGGCGACGTCTCCATGCCGCGGAATGCGATCTGGACGTCTCCTGGCATATACCCCTCCTGAGCTGAGTTGCCGCAATCATAGCGGTTCGGCATCGGAGGTCGTTGATCTCGATCAATGCGTCATCAAAACCGGCAGCTCGGCATGTGACAGGACGTGCCGGGTGAAGCCGCCGAAGATCACCTCGCGCAGACGGCTGTGCCCGTAGCCGCCCATCACGAGCAGGTCCGCATTCGCATCCGCCGCGGCGGCCAGCAGCGTGTCCACGGCCGGGCGATCAGCGTGCTTCAGACACCGCACGCTGGTGTTCGGATTTTGCCAGGACAGGGCATGACGAAGCCGTTCGCATGATCGTTCATCGCCACGGGCTTCCTCGACGACCGAGAGAATGATCACCTGACCGGCCATCCTGATGAATGGGTCAGCGGCTGCGATCGCCCTGGCGGCCTCGGGTCGGTCCTTCCACGCAATGGCGACGACGCCGGAAAGCCCTCTCGGCGCCTTCGACGGCGCAATCAGCGTCGGTCGCCCGCTCGCCATAAGCGCTGCTTCGAGCATGTCCATGCCGACGGCATCCCCGTCGCGGGCACGTCCGACCACCAGCATGTCGGCCGCGCGCCCATGCAGGGCGAGCCATGTCGGTTCGTCGCCGGTCTCCATCCGCCATTCGACAGAGGGCAGCGGCGCCGCGGGATCGGCCGAGACCAGCAGCCGCTCCTGCTCGCAGAAGTCGCGGAACGCCAGTTCGGCCTTCTTCTGCCGGCTTGCCACCTCGCGCTCCAGGGATTCCGGAAGCTGCCCATAGCCCATCCCGCCGCCCATGTCGGCGCTTGCCATGGCGGTCAGCGTCTCCTGGACATCGGCACGCACGTGAAGGAATTCGAGGTGGGCCGGCAAGAGACGGGCGACTGCGAGTGCCGTGGCGAAGACCGGCGCGTCGCTATCGGCACCGGTGGCCGGAACGAGGATATATCGCGACATGGCTGGCTCCTCGGATTGCGCCCTGATGCCACAAAACGCCATGGCATTCGTTGACCTGGATCAAACGTCGCGGCAGCAAACCGGATGTTGACTCGGTCGATCAAGCTTGACCGGCACATGCAAATCGGCGCGAAGAAGGGCTCCCGTTGGAGGGCATTCGCATGATCGCACCCGCCTATGTCCGCCTGATGGCGGAGTATAACGCCGAGATGAACCGCCGGCTCTATGCCGCCGGGGCGCGGCTGACCGATGCCGAACGCAAGGCCGACCGCGGCGCGTTCTGGCAATCGATCCATGGCACGCTCACGCACATCCTGTGGGGCGACATCCAGTGGATGTCGCGCTTCGACGGCTGGCCGAAGCCCGACGTCGGCCAGAAACAGAGCGCCGGCATGGTCGAGGACTTCGACACGCTGCGGGCGCGCCGCACCAAGGCGGATGCCGACATCGTCGCCTGGGCCAGCCGAATCGACGATGGATGGCTGGCCGAGGACCTGGTGTGGTTCAGCGGCTCGGCGGGCAGGGAGATGCGGCGGAAGAAGGGGCCGTTGGTGGTGCACTTCTTCAACCATCAGACCCATCACCGTGGTCAGGCGCATGCACTGCTTACCGCCTGTGGCCAGGAGACCGGCGACACCGATCTGTTCCTGGTGGTGCCGGACGCCGCCTGACCGCCTTGCTTGGCGCGGGTATCGCCCCTGCGCTAGCCTCGCCGGCAATCGCGGGAGGAAACCGAATGAATCCGGGACGATTTGCCACGCGCCTTCTGGCGGCGGCATCGCTGGCCATGCTCGCATCCGGCGCATTCGCCGAAGCGCAGCGCGGTGTGACGGACACCGAGATCCTGGTCGGCACCATCACCGACCTGTCCGGCGTCACCGCGGTGCAGGGTGTGAACAACGCCAACGCCGTGCGCCTCGCCTTCGAGGAGGTGAACGAGCAGGGCGGCCTCAACGGCCGCAAGATCCGCTACATCGTGGAGGACAGCCAGTACCAGGTGCCGCGCGCAGTGCAGGCGATCAACAAGCTGATCAACAACGATGGCGTGTTCATGACCATCGAGGACGGCGGCACGCCGATGAACAACGCCACCTTCCCGATGGCGATAGAGAAGAACATGCTGAAGCTGCTGCCGCTGTCGGCGGCGCGCTCGATGTTCGAGCCGTTCCACAAGCTGAAGTTCAGCCAGTACTCGTCGTATGTGGACGAGATGCGGGCAGGCGTGAAGTACTTCGTCGAGCAGCGCGGCAAGAAGGCGATCTGCGCGATGTACCAGGACACCGACTTCGGCAAGGACGTGCTCGCCGGCGCACAGATCCAGGCCGAGGCGATGGGGATGAAGATCGTCGCGACCACGGCGCACAAACCGACCGATACCGACTTCACCGCCGCGATCGCCAAGCTGCGCGAGGCGAAGTGCGACCTGATCACCCTCGGCACAATCGTGCGCGACACCACGCTGATCATCGGGACGGCGAGGAAGCAGGGTTGGAACGTCGATCTGCTCGGACAGGTCGCGGCGTACGACACGGCGGTTGCCGAAGCACCGGGCAACGTGGGGGAGGGCTTCCACGCGATGTCGCCGTCGCTCTACGCATATCCCGACGACCCGCGGCCAGCCATCAAGGCGTTCACCCAGAAATACAAGGCGCGCTACGGTATCGAAGTGAACTACCTCGGCGAAATGGGCTACACCTCGGCGCAGATCGCCATCGAGGCGCTGAAGCGCGCCGGCCACGACCTGACGACCGACAGCATGGTGAAGTCGATGGAGAGCATCCAGGACTTCCACGACCTGTTCGGTGGCACGTACTCGTTCAGTCCGACCAACCATCACGGTGCGACCGCGGCCTTCCTGTCGGTCGTGCACAACGGGCGATGGGAGCCGGTCGTCGATCACGCCATCGGCTATTGAGGCGCGCAATGGCGGGGTCGCCGATCCGCGTCGCCGTGCTGCACTTCCAGCATGAGACGGTGACGTTCCTGCGCAATGACACGACGACCGACGACTTCGTCTATCCCGGGTCGCCGGCGCGCGGCGAGGCGCTGCTGGCATCGGGGCCGAACTCCTATATGGGCGGGTTCGTGCAGGTGGCGCGTGAGTTCGACGGCGTCGAACTCATCGGCATCGAATCGCCGCTATGGCCAAAAACCGGCTCCGGTTCGGGCTGGGTGACGCAGCAGGCGTACGAGACGTTCGTCGGCAGGATGGTGGCGCAGCTCACGGCGGAGGGTCCGTTCGACGGCGTCTATCTCTGTGTGCACGGCGCGATGGCGGCGCGCGGCATTCCTCGGCCCGAGGCCGAACTGGCGCGGCGCGTGCGCGAGGTGGTCGGGCCGCGCGCGTTCCTCGCCGCGACGTTCGATCCGCATGGCAACGAGGATGCGGAGTTCCTGCGCCACGCCGACCTGGCGTTCTGCGGCAAGTACTTCCCGCACTATGACAGTCATCTGCAAGGCCAGCGCGCCGCGCGCATGCTGGTACGGGCAATCCGCGGAACCTATCGGCCGGCGCATGCCACGGTAAAGGTGCCGATCATCTCGCCGACGGTGGTGCAGTGGACCGGCGCCTCGCCATGGATGGACCTGGTGCAGCGGGCGCTGACCTGGGAGGCGCGCGAGCCGGACGTATATGTGAATGTCTATTTCGGCTTCCCGTGGTCGGATGTGCCGGATGCCGGGATGACTATCCAGGTGATCGCCAACGCCGACGCCGAGCTGGCACGCCGGATCGCCGATGACATGGCGCGCTTCGCCTGGCAGCGGCGCGAGGCGCTGCTGCACTCGACGAAGGTGCACACGATTCCCGAGGGCGTGGCGCTCGCCAAGCAGGCGGTCGCGGCTGGCGCGACGCCGGTCGTGCTGGCCGATCACAGCGATCGCTCGGGCTATGCCACCTGGCTGCTGCGTGAGGTCATCGCGCAAGGACTGACCGATACGCTGATCGCCACAGTTGCCGATGCGGGTGTGATCCGCGCGCTCGAGACCGCGAAACCAGGCGATGCGTTCAACATGACGGTTGGCGGACTGGCCGACGAATCGGCCGGCGAGCCGGTGCGCATCGCCGGCACTGTGCTGCATGCGATCGAGCAGTCCGGGCAGCGCTGGGTGTGTGTCGGGTTCGGCAACGGCAACGTTCTGGTGATCAGCCCCTATCTGGTGCAGATCATGGAGCCGTCCACGCTGAGCGGGATCGGCCTCGATCTGGCGGCGTTCAAAATCATCGCGATCAAGTCGCGCGTGCATTTCCGTCGGGGCTTCGACGACAGCGGCTTTGCCAGGACGATCCTGTTGGTCGAGCCGACGGAGCCCTTCCTCGGCACCGTCCGGCTGGATGCGCTCAGCTACGACAATGTCGCGCTGAACAGGTTCTACCCATTCGGAAACCCGGATTTCCTCACCGTCCATTCACGCGCGTGAACCCATCGTCGCTCCATTCCTCGCTGCCCACGCCGTGGTGCACGAAGAACAGCCCGTCCGGATCGTAGCGCGCCTTCACCGCGCGCAGCCGCGGATAGTTCGTGCCCCAATAGGCGCGTTGCCAGTCGGACTGGAAGAAGCTGCTCTCCGACACGTAGGCGCCGGCATCGGGCGCCACCTTGCGTAGTTCCGCCATCGCCGCACCGACCGCACGTGCGTCGCGGCGTGCCGCGGCAAGGTCGGGTGTGCCGGTATACGCGGAGGGGCCGAAGGCGCCGATGATCGCCAGCGCGAAGGCGTCGAGCACTGCCGGATTGGTCGCGGTCTCGCGCGTCCTCGTTGCCGCGGCGACGAGTCCGCCGGCAAGGCCCTTGTTGAAATGCAGCCCGACGCTCCAATGCCGGCTGGCGGCGAACAGCGCATCGGCGAGGTTCTCCTGCTGGCCTAGCAGCGATGCCGGCAGCCATGCGGACTCGTAGCCATGCAGGAACCAACCGACCTGATCGCCGTCGCCCGTCCACCACATATTGTCGGCCGGCGCTCCCGGTCTGTCGTCGAACTTCACCGAAGCCGGTCGATACTGTCGCCGATACGCCGCGTCCCACCACTGCCGCGCCGGGATGCTGCCGATGATCGGCTCCCGGACCAGCGCCAGCTCGCGCGGTGACTCGCCGACCCAGTCGAGGAACGGCCGCCAGACATCCTCCGCCTGCTGACGGTCGAGCGAGTGCGACACCATCGAGATCGCCAGGACGTTGCCGTGGCGGAATTCGACGCTCTCGCCCCAGTACGGGTTGAACAATCGGTTGCGATACAGGTCGACGAACCCGCCGACCAGGCGGCGGAACGCGGCATCCGACGCTGCCGCGATGGTGATGAATGCGCCGCCGAACCAGTCCGGCAGGTCGTGCATTTTCAATGTCAGGCGCGTGATCACGCCGAGGCTGCCGCCACCGCCGCCCTTGATGCCCCAGAACAGCTCCGGGTCACTGCACGCATTGACGACGCGCACGGCACCATCGGCGGTGACGATCTCTGCCTCCAGCAGGCTGGCCGCGGCGGTGCCGAAGTTCTTCGAGAAGCTGCCGAACCCGCCGCTTTGCACAAGCCCCGCGACGCCGACGGTCGTGCAGCCGCCCCCTTGCACGTAGCGGCCGGCCTTTGTCGTCACGGCGTCATACACATGCATCCAGATCGCCCCGGCGCCCACCGAGACCGCCGGTTGTGGTGCCACGCCGTCGCAACCTTTCGGAACGAAGCCATCGAGCAGCTCGATATGGTCCATCCCGCGCGTCCAGATCAGCAGCGAGTCAGGCGCGTTCGAGGTGCCTTGATAGCTGTGTCCGCCACCCTTGATCACCACGCGCACATCGTGTTCGCGGGCGAAGTCCACTGCGGCAACGACATGCGCCGTGCTCTGTGCGGCAACCGCATAGACACTTGGCGTGGACATCCACGCATCGACCCAGCCGGACGTCTGCGTCATGCCGGGCTGGTCGCCGATGAAATAGGGATTGCGCAAGGATGCCGGCGTCAAGCTCGGCATTGCCACCTTGATCAGGTGACCTTCGACCGCGCGGTTCAGCGCCTCCCAGGCCGCAGCGTTCGGCCATCGCCGATCCGAGGGGCGGATCCGATCGGCCGCGGCGTCACCCGGGCGCAGCATGGCAATCCCCGTCGCTCCTGCCAGCAGTTGTCGCCTGTTCATGGACGGCTCGCTCATTCTCCGCAGATCCGGTCATAGGCAAGCACGTTGAACCCGTCGCCCGCCGCGCGCCAGCAAGGACCGTCGAAGGCCAGGCGCATCGCGGGCAGTGTCGCGCGGCTCGTCGCGTCCTGGCCGAGCAGGGCGAGCACCACGCGAGGAAAGCCGGAAACGCCCGCGCGAATCTCCGCCGGCGATGCGTCATGCCTGACCACCAGCAGGCGCATCGCCGGCGACGCCTCGACGGCGAAGGCGCCGACGATGCCGACGCCGTCATTGCTATATGGCAACAGTACGATGCCGTCGCCGACCAGCGATGTCGCCGCGATCGCCGTTGCACGGGCGGGCTGCATAGTTTCCGGGCGGGTCATCAGGCCGAGCAGCGCGATGGCCTGGATCGCCAGAACGGCGTGCCGAACGCCGCGGGGCAGCGTGCCGGCCAGCAGCAGGCCGATGAACGGCGTGGCGAAGGCGAGATAGCGCAGCTCGATCGGTGTGTTGTCGAACACGGCGCCAAGCAGCAGCAGGCCGGCCGGCGGCGCGACAGTCGCCATGGCAAGCAGCAGGCGCCCTTCAGGTGTGGCGATGTGGCGCCGGCGCCGGATGACCAGAGCGATCATGCCGACCAACGAGAGAGCCAATGCAGCGGTGACGGACGTTCGCGCAATGCCATCGACATAGAGCGGCAGTCCGCCGAACACGTTGGCGGCGGCGAACCGTCCAAGCCGGGCCAGTGCGGCCATCGGTTCGAAAGGCGTGAACTGGCCAATCCGACTTTGCCGTTGTGCGAGGAAGAACCACAGATCGGCCGGCAGCCAAACCGCGAATCCGACGGTGGCCAGAAGCAGCGGATACGCCGATCGGGTGCGCCCTTGCAGCGCCAACCAGAGCAGCGCGGCACAGCCAACGAATGCCGCCAGATAGTTCGCGAAAGTAGCGGCACCGAAGAGCATGCCCGCGCCGAGCATCCGACGTGCACGCCGGTCCGCACCGGCCAGCAGCGCGACACCCGCCACGTTCAGCATCTGCGCCAATGCAAAGCCGCGCGCGATGGCCCCGGTGTAGGCGAAGCCGTAGCAGCCGACGGTCAACAGCACCGCCGGCGCCGCGGGAATGCCCATGGATCGCGCGATCACCGCGACCATCCCCAGAGTCACGACACTGAACAGCACCGATGCCAGGCGTGCGGCGAACAGCGAATCGCCGGCCAATCCGCGCCATGCCGACACCGCCCAGAAGTACAGCGGCGGGTGCACGTCCGTGTCGCGCAGGTCGCGGGCAATGGCGATGAAGCCGGCGTGTCCGGCCTGCAATTGTCGTATTTCGCCCGCGGTGATCGCGCCTTCCGGCCAGATCGGGCGCGCTGCCTGTCCGGTCAGGAACAGCGTGTACTGCTCGTCGTATTCCGCGCCGCGCAGCCAGGCGACGGCGGTGAGCAGCAACCCGGCTGCCAGCAGCGCGGCCAGCACAGATCTCCGGCACACGGCTCCATTCACCGAACGTTAGCGTTCCCGCGGTCTATCGCAGCTCGATGCGAAGGATTGGTTACCGTCTCCTGGCCGCGTCGCTCGCGCTGATGCTCCTGGCCGCGGCGGACCAGCCGCCCGCCGCGCTGCGCCGTGGCATCAACGTCACGCACTGGTTTCGCTTCCCGCCGAGTCGCGATCCGGCGGCGTTGCGCGCCTATCTCGGCGACGCCGAGCTGGAGGAGCTGGCGCGCGCCGGGTTCACCTTCATTCGGTTGCCTGTGCAGCACGACACGCTGGCCGCATCGGATGCGCTGGCCGATGCGGTGGCGCGGGTGCAGCGCCATGGGCTGGCGGTGGTGGTGGCGCTGTTCGCGGACGACTGGCACCTGGAGACCAGCGCGGCCGATCGGGCGGCGCTGCTCGCGGCCTGGCGCGTGCTGGCGCCATTGCTGCGGCGGTTCGATCCGGCTGCGACGTTTCCCGAGGTGCTGAACGAGCCGGTGTTCGCCGACCATCCCGACGCCTGGTTCGGTCTCCAGCATCAGGCGCTGGCCACGATTCGCGCTGCTCTGCCTGACAATACCATCGTACTGAGCGGCACCGACTGGGGCAGCGTCAGCGGCCTTCGCTCCCTGCCGTCGGAGGCCGATCGCAACGTCATCTACAGCATTCACCTGTACGAGCCCGCGGAACTGACCGCCCTCGGCGCCTATCGGCCCGGCCTGGATGCCGGCTCGATGGCGCGCTTGCCTTTCCCCGTGGCTGATCAGGCGTCCTGCCGGGCCACCGCCGACTCGGCGCCCGATGCGCCCACTGCCGACCTGATGCGCTTCTACTGCGCCCAGCGGTGGGACGTGCCAAAGGTCGCCGCACGAGTCGCCGCGGCCGCATCCTGGGCCAGAGACCATCACGTGGCTCTGCTCGCGGGGGAATTCGGCGCCTCGCAGCGGCTGAACGAGGCCGCGCGCCTGGGCTGGCTCACCGCTGTGCGGCAGGCCTGCGAGCGGCATGGGGTCGGCTGGGCGCTGTGGGGCTACGACGACTCGATGGGCCTCGCCCTGCACCCACCGGGTGACCGGCGCCGGATCGATCCGGGCGTGCTGAAGGCGCTCGGGATGATGCGATCAAGTAATCGTGAAGCATCGCCGCGCGACGCGCCAGTCGACGCCGCTCCGTGACGTTGCTGTGATACCCGCGACAAAAAGAAAGCCCCCGGTCATCGACCGGGGGCAAGTAAACAGGGAGGCTTCACGTCTGGGAGACGCAGGGGTCATCGACCCCCTTCCGACTCCGGAGAGCCGGAACACTGGCGGGAACCCCGCCGTATTCAGTGCAGGTATTGTAATGTTGCGCTGCGATGGTTGCCATCCGCAAAAAGCCGGATGCCGCCATGCTGCTGACGCATGCCCCCTGGCTGATCCACCTCATTGCGGCATTGGTCCAAGCCGCTGCCGCTCGGCGACGCAATCAGTGGAATGTCGCCAGCCGCGCCAGCAGGAAGTCGCGGAACACCGCCACACGCTTCGAGTTCCGCAATTCCTCCGGATAGACGAAATAGACGTCCACCTTCGGTCCCTTCAGGTCGGGCAGGATCCGCACCAGATCGGGGTTCTGCGACGCAACGAAATCCGGCAGCGCGCCAATCCCCAGGCCGGAACGGATCGCCAGCAGCACCGCCAGGGTGCTGTTGACCTCCAGGAGCGCACGCCGCGGATTGCCGGGTCGGCGGCCTGCCTCCAACAGCCAGTTGATGTCGCTCACCGGCGGATGGTGCTGGCCGAACAGGATGAGCTTATGCGCGTCCAGGTCCTCGGGCCGCTGTGGCACGCCGCTCTGCTTCAGGTACTCCGGCGAGGCGCAGATCTGCCACTGGATCGTCATGAGATGCCGCTGCACCAGATCGGGCTGCTTCGGCGGATGCATGCGAATCGCCACGTCCGCCTCGCGCATCGCCAGATCGAGCTCGGAATCGTCGAGCAGCAGCGACATCGACACGTCCGGGTACATGTCGAGGAACTCGTGCAGCCGCGGCGCCAGCCAGATCGACCCGAAGGCGACCGTCGTCGTCACCTTCAACCGCCCCGCCGGCTTCTCCTTGCTCTCGGTCAGCAGTGCCTCGGTAATCGCCAGCTTGGCGAAGACTTCGCGCACCGTGCGGTTGAGTGCCTCGCCCTGCTCGGTGAGGATGAGGCCGCGAGCGTGACGGTGGAACAGCGGCACCTGCAACGCCTCCTCGAGCGCCGAGATCTGCCGCGAGACCGCCGACTGGCTGAGGTTCAGCGTGTCGCCAGCGTGCGTGAAGCTGCCGGCCTCGGCCACCGCGTGGAAGACGCGCAGCTTGTCCCAGTCTATCACTCGGCCTCTCCCGACCGCCGGGCCCGGGGTCCCGGCGGATTACATGAATCCTGCCCTGACATGGCGTCGCTATCCGCCCGTGGCGGCGCTGGAGCGAAGCAGTCTAGAACAATCCGGCCCGATTGTGCGCGGCGATGTTGGACCTGTTGGCCGGATTCTGGCTAGTCCGCGGCCATTGCCGGCGTGATTGCGGTCCCCGCGAGCCACTTTTCCGCCTCCAGCGCGGCCATGCAGCCGGTCCCGGCCGCCGTAACAGCCTGGCGAAACACCTTGTCCTGCACGTCCCCTGCCGCGAACACGCCGTCGACCGAGGTCCGCGTGGTGCCCGGGTCCGTCAGTATGTAGCCCTCCCTGTCCATCGCCACCTGTCCGGCGAAGATAGCCGTGGTGGGCGAGTGGCCGATGGCAATGAATACGCCGTCCACCGGCAGCCGATCGTATGCGCCGGTCTTCACATGGCGCAGCCGAACCCCGGTGACCACTTCCGGCGAACCGCCCCCTTCGATCTCCTCGACGACGCTGTCCCAGACAACGCTGATCTTGGGATGGTCGAACAGCCGCTTCTGGAGGATCTTCTCGGCCCGCAGCGAGTCGCGCCGGTGGATCAAGGTGACGCTGTCGGCATGGTGGGTCAGATACAGCGACTCTTCGACCGCGGTGTTGCCGCCGCCGACCACCGCCACAGCCTTGCCGCGATAGAAGAAGCCGTCGCAGGTGGCGCAGGCCGACACGCCGCGGCCCCGAAGGTGCTGCTCCGATTCGATGCCGAGCCAGCGAGCCTGTGCGCCGGTGGCGATGATCACCGCATCGGCCAGGAACACATCGCCCGAATCGGCGACGCAGCGGAACGGGCGGGTGGCGAAGTCCACGCGGGTGATCAGGTCGTGCACGATACGCGTCCCGACATGTTCCGCCTGCGCCGCCATCTGCTCCATGAGCCAGGGCCCCTGGATCACGTCGGCGAAGCCCGGATAGTTCTCGACGTCGGTGGTGATCGTCAGTTGTCCGCCCGGCTCCAGCCCGGCCATCAGGACCGGCGACAGGCTGGCGCGCGCCGCGTAGATCGCCGCGGTGTAGCCGGCAGGGCCGGAGCCGATGATCAGGACGCGCGTGCGATGGGTCTCGGGCATTGCCGAATCCGTTGCCTGGGGGAGCGACCATATCGGGCGGCATCGCCGCGAGACAAGCAATCGAACGGCGCGATCTCGCGGGACCCGTTTGTTGCAATATTGTTGCGCCTAGCCAGCCGTCTTCCGAAATGTCACAATCGAATCTCCCAATAAGCGCCCGCCAGATTGCAGCCCGCATGAAGAGCCCCATCGGCGACGACACGCCTGTCCTCGACGCGATCGACCGCCGCATCCTGTCGGAACTCCAGGCCGACGGCAGAATGACCAACGTCGAGCTGGCGCGCCGGGCCGGCATCTCCGCGCCGCCCTGCCTGCGCCGCGTCCGCCGGCTGGAGGAGGCTGGCGTGATCCGCGGCTACCACGCTGATTCCGATCCCCAGAAGCTCGGTTGGGAGATCGTCTTTTTCGCCATCGTGGGGCTGGACAGCCAGAAGGAGGCTGTGCTCGCCGCCTTCGAGCAGTTGGTCGCCGGCTGGCCCGAGGTGCGCGAGTGCCACATGATCCGCGGCGGCGGCGACTTCCTGCTGAAGCTGGTCGCGCGCGACACCTCGCACGAGAACCAGCTTACCCAGCGCCTGACCGGAGCGCCCACGGTGACGCGCGTGCAGACATTGCAGACGATCCGCACCAGCCGCCATCTGGCCGGGGTACCGCTGTAGCCGCCAGGTCGTGGCATAACGGCAGGCATGTCCGACTCCGCTACCTCCATGATCGAGCCACCGGTTGCCACGCGCGGGGCGCCGATGCTGACCGTCGTGGTGCCATGTTACAACGAGCGTCCCAACGTTGCGCCGCTGATCGCCAAACTGGATGCCGCGCTGCACGGCGTCGCCTGGGAGGTGGTGTACGTGGACGACAACAGCCCGGACGGCACCGCCGCGGAGGTCCGGCGCATTGCCCAGACCGATCCACGCGTCCGCTGCATCCGCCGCGTCGGCCGTCGCGGGCTGTCCTCGGCGGTGATCGAGGGTGCACTGTCCTCCTCGGCGCAGTACGTGGCCGTGATCGACGGCGACCTGCAACACGACGAAACCAAGCTGCCGGAGATGCTGGGGGCGCTACGGACCGGCCGCTACGACCTCGCCGTCGGCAGCCGTCACGTGGCGGGCGGCGACGACGCCGGCCTGGCCAATCGCTGGCGCCACATCCTGTCAGACGGCGGCATGAAAATGGCGCAGTACTTCCTGCCGGTGCGGCTCACCGATCCGATGAGCGGCTTCTTCATGCTGCCGCGCCCGCTGTTCGAAAACCTGGCGGCGAGCCTGACCGGCCAGGGGTTCAAGATCCTGCTCGATCTCGCGCTCAGCTCCCCGGCGCCGCT
Source organism: Acetobacteraceae bacterium (assembly GCA_025452005.1). Classification (GTDB taxonomy): domain Bacteria; phylum Pseudomonadota; class Alphaproteobacteria; order Acetobacterales; family Acetobacteraceae; genus JAMXLO01. Next base: position 13,328 of record JANWJK010000312.1, read on the forward strand.
GCGCGTGGTCGAAGTACCGTTCGTGTTCCGCGAGCGCGTCGCCGGCGAGAGCAAACTCGACCCGCTGGTGCTGGCGCAGTTCGTCGGCCTGTTGCTCGACAAGGTGTTCGACGGGCTGCTCCCGCTGCGCTTCATCTCGTTCGCGCTGGTGGGCGCGCTCGGCGTGCTGGTGCATCTGGTCGTGCTGACCGCCGCACTGAAACTGCTCGGGCTGCACTTCGAGGCGGCGCAGGCGGTCGCCACGGTGGTTGCGATGGTGTTCAACTTCCAGCTCAACAACGACATCACCTATCGCGATCAGCGGCTTCGTGGGCATCGCCTGTGGCGCGGGCTGCTGGTGTTCATCGTGGTCTGCGGCTTCGGCGCGGTTGCCAATATCGGCATCGCCAACACCCTGTATGAGACCCACACCAACTGGACGATCGCCGGCGCGATCGGTGCCGTCATCGGCGTGGTCTGGAACTACGCCGTCTCCGCGACCCTGGTCTGGCGCGCGCGGTGAAGTGTCCTTGTGCTGAAAGCGTTCCGATTGCCCCTGGCCGCGCTTGCCGCGCTGACCCTGCTGCGCCTCGCAGTCGCCGCATCGCTGCCGCTGGTGCCGGACGAGGCCTACTACTGGGTCTGGTCCCGTGCGCTCGCCGCCGGCTATCCGGACCATCCCCCGATGGTCGCGCTTTGGCTCCGCGTCGGGACCATGCTGGCCGGCGACGGAGCGCTGGGCGTCCGGCTGCTGAGCCCACTGTCGGTGGCGATCGCCTCGCTGCTCCTGGCGGACGCCGCAAACCGCCTGCTGCCAGACCGCCGGACCGGCGTTCGCGCCGCGGCACTGCTGAACGCGACGCTGCTGTTCGGCGGCGTCGGCGTGCTGATGACGCCCGATACGCCGCTGCTGGCTTTCTGGATAGCCTGCCTGTGGGCGCTGGCGCGTCTGATCCACGGCGGCAACCCTCGATGGTGGCTGGCGATCGGCCTGTTCGCCGGACTGGCCATGGCCAGCAAGTACACCGCCGCGCTGCTCTGGCTCGGTATCGCCGTCTGGCTGCTGGTTACGCCGTCGGCGCGTCCCTGGCTCCGCCAGGCCGCACCCTGGCTCGGTGCGCTGGTCGGCCTCGCGGCGTTCCTGCCGGTGGTGTCATGGGAAGCCAGCCATGATTGGGTGAGCATTGCCCGGCAGGGCGGCCGCATCCGCGACTGGCACGCCGGCGATTCGGCCCGGTTCCTTGGCGAACTGTTGGTCGGTCAGGTCGGATTGGCCACGCCGCTGATCTTCGCGTTCTTCGTCGCCGGCATCGTCGAGGCCGCGCGCCAGGCCTGGCGAACCCGCGATCCGGCGTGGACCCTGTTGGCCGCCCTGACTTTGCCCGCGGTGCTGCTGTTCATGGAGCACGCCTTCGGCGACCGGGTGCAGGGCAACTGGCCCGCGATCGTCTATCCCGCCGCCGCGATCGCCGCCATCGGCTTGTGGTCGCCGATATGGCGCCGCCTGACGACCCCGGCGATCGCAACCGGGCTGGCGATCACGCTGCTGGCGTATCTCCTGGCGATCGTGCCGCTGCTGCCCGCCGGCATCGATCCGATCGCCCGGCAGTTGGAGGGATGGGACGCATTCGCCCGTCAGGTCGAGGCGGTACAGCGGGAAGCGGGTGCCGCATTTGTCGCGGCGGACCAGTACGGCGTGGCGGCGAAACTGGCGCGCGCGCTGCCGGCAGACGTGCGCATGGTCAGTGTCGATGGGCGCTGGGCGCAGACCGACCTGCCGCGGACCGCCATCGCCGGACAGACCGGCATCCTGGTCAACAACGCACGCATGGCCGGCGCACGGAGCGGCGGGCCCTGGTCCACGCTGACCGAGATCGGCCAGGCGGCGCGGCAGCGCGGTGGGGCAACGATCGAGCAATTCTGGATCTATCGCGTGACCGGTGCGGCCGACGCCAAGGCTGCTGTCGTATTGCCCCGACCTTGAGCTACCGCGGCCGGTCGGCGGCCATCAGCAGGAAGGGCGGGCGGCGCCGCTCCTGCTGCCACTCCGGCTTCTCGGCCAGGACCGCGGCATCCGCTTCGGGCTCCTCCAACCGCACCAGGGTCAGCCCCGCATCGAGCAGCCCGTTCACATAGCTCTCGATGGTGCGATGGTATTTCACCACGCCGTCGACGAACCAGCGGGTACGCCTCTCGCCTTCGTCGCGGTAGCGATCCACCGGCCAGTGCAGCGCGGCGCCGTCAGCGTCCCTGTACCAGTCGCTGCTGCCATGCGCGGTGAAGATCGGATGCTCCACCGAGAAGACGAACCGTCCGCCCGGGGTCAACCATGTGGCGACGCGACGCGCCAAGCCTGCATAGTCGGCGATGTAGTGGAGCGCCAGCGACGAGACCACGAGATCGAACGACCCCGGTTCGGTCGCGAACTCTTCCAACGATGCGCGCACGTAGTCGATGCCGGCATCGTCGGTTCGCCGCCGCGCCTCCTCCAGCATGCGTTCGGACAGGTCCACACCGAGCACCTGCCGGGCACCGCGTGCATGCGCCTCGCGCGCGAAATAGCCGAGACCGCAGCCGAGATCGAGCACGTGCTTGTCCGCGAGAGACGTCGGCAGC
>JANWJK010000313.1 GCA_025452005.1 Acetobacteraceae bacterium
CCGGAGCACGAAATCCAGGGGATCTACTTTGCCAGCACGGTCCACGATGTCGGCAAGATCAACATCCCTGTCGAGATACTGAGCAAGTCGGCGGAACTGTCCGAAACCGAGCTTGCCCTGCTCCGGGAGCATGTCGAGGCCGGCTACAACATCCTCAAGGGCATCGATTTCCCCTGGCCGATCGCCGAGATGGTGCGCCAGCACCATGAACGGCTGGACGGCTCCGGCTACCCGAGGGGACTGAGGGGCGGCGAAATCCTGGTCGGGGCGAAGGTCCTCGCCGTGGCCGACGTGGTCGAAGCCATGATGTCGCGCCGGCCTTACCGGTCGGCGCGTGGCGTCGAGGCGGCGCTTGCCGAGATCGAGACCGGCAAGGGGCGCCTCTTCGACCCGGCGGCGGTCGAGGCCTGTATCGCGCTCTTGCGCGACAAAGGGTTCCGTCTCGCCATGATGGGCCAGTCCCCGGGAGTTGACGAAGTACCGGCGCTCGCGGAGCGCTACGCGAGCGCCAGGAGCATCACGCCACCGCAGATCAGTGCGATGGCGGCGATGTGAGCGGCGCCCAGCGATTCGCCGAACGCGTAATGTCCGATCAACGCCGCGGCGACATACGAGACGGCGGTGCAGGGCAGCGCACGCGACATCGGGATGCGGCGAAGTGCGACGATGTAGAGCACCGCCGCGCCGCCATACAGGAACAGCCCGAACAGCGTGCGCCGGTCAAACAGTTGCGCGACGAAATCGATCTCGCCAGCGCCGGCCTTGAGCAATGTCTGCCCGGCCATACTGGTGGCGATCGCGGCGAACAGCGTGGTCCAATAGATCGTCACGTGTCGTCACGCTCGGCCGCCGCATTGCGCTCGACCGCGCGCACCGTGCCCTGCGGCTTGCCGTTCGCCGACAGGAACGTCCGCCCGACATATTCGCCGAGCACGCCCAGGATCATCGACTGCACGCCGGCCACCAGCATGATCACCGTCATCGTCGAGGCCCAGCCGGACGGCGTATTGTGCAGCAACAGCGCCTCGGCGATCGTCGCCACCGCGCCGGCCGCGCCCAGCAGCGCCATGACGACGCCGGCGTAGATGGCAAGCCGCAGCGGTGCGAGCGAGAAGCTGGTCGCCAGGTTCAGCCATAGTCGCACCAGTCGGGCAAGATTGTAGTTGGACCGGCCCTCGATGCGCGGCAGGTGGCCGACCTCGATGCTGTCGATCCGCTGCGTCACCTGCATGATCAGCCCGTCGACGTAGGGATACGGACCCTGGTAGCGCGTCACCGCCTGCACCACGAATGCCGACATACAACGGAAGGACGACAGGTACAGCCCCTTGGGCTTGTCGAGCAGACGATCCGCGACCGCATTGGCGAAGGAGCTGCCGATGTTGCGCCAGCCGGCATGCTGCTTGACGCCGTAGCGCGTGTAGACCACGTCCCAGTTGCCGAGCCTCGCGTGGTCGTAGATGCGGATCACCTCCTCGGGCGGATTCTGCAGATCGTCATCCATGGTGATCACGTAGGTGCCGCTTGCTTGTCGCAATCCCGTCATGACCGCATTGTGCTCGCCGAAATTGCGCGCGTGCTCGATATAGGTCAGCGGTACCGTGGAGCTCTGCACCAGCATCTTGCACACGTCGCCTGAATTGTCGGGGCTGCCGTCGTTGACCAGCACGATCTCCAGCCCACCGGCGGGGCGCAGCGCTGACAGTGCCTCGACCAGGCGCCCGATCGTGGCGGCGCCGCGATAGACCGGGATGACAATCGACAGCCCGACGCCGACGGACCGCGCCGGCGCAGTCGAGGCGTGTTCGCGAAGATCGGTCGCGTCGTTCATGGTCGCTCCGCGGTCGCCAGCACCGAACCGCCCGCTGGCAGGCGGCAGGGCAGGCGACGTTCGATTTCCGTCATGGCATGGAGGATGGCATCGAGCCATGGCGGAAACGGGGCAACGTCCGACGCTTCCGCATGGCGTGCAACCAGCTTGCGCTGCGCCACCATGAGCGGCAGCAGCAGGCCGTTCCAGTAGCCCGGGCGCACGCGGATGAAGCCGGCGTCGCGCAGCATGGCGGCGAGCTGGCGCGCGGTGCACCGGCGGACGTTGTGTACCAGCCGGTCGTGCACCGACAGCAGCCAGGTGTAGGCAGGCATATTGACGACCAGCCTGCCGCCCGGGCGCAGCACGCGTCGCAACTCCGCCAGTGCCAGCGGCGGATCGACCGCGCCGTGGCACAGGAGGTCGGCGGCGATCGCGGCGTCGAAGGTCGCATCGCCGAACGGCAGCGCGTTCACACTGCCACGGACGACCGGCGCGCCGGATTTGGCGGCGGCGCGCGCAGCCGCCGCCGCGGACCATTCCACGCCGACCGCCCGCAGATCCGGCCGCTCCACGCCCAGGCGGCCCAGCAGTCCGCCGGTGCCGCAGCCTGCGTCCAGGACCGAGCCGCCAACACCGGTCAGCGCATCCGCCAGCCGCCGATGCAGCGCGCGGTACCACCACCTGTGGTCCTCGGCCGCGTCCATCAGCGCGTATTCCGCCGGCTCCATGCGGAATTGTCTGCCTTGCGGTCGTCGCGTTCGCAAGGCAAGGATGATGCGGTGGATCGGGGGGAACGTGCCGTTGGCTGATGTCGTGCCGCAGTCCGTGGCAACATCCGCGCCGCGGGTGCTCACCGACAATGCCTCGGACACGATCCGCGGCATCGCCCTGGTCGTGCTGGCGAACCTTATCTGGACGCTGGGCGATGCGACCGCGAAGTGGGTGTTGCCGAGTGTCGGCGTGGCCGGCGCGATGATGTGGCGCGGCCTGTTCGGCATGGCCACGGTCGCGGCGGTGACGATGGGGCGGCCAACCGTGACCGGTTGGCGGCGCCTGATGCCGCAGCGGTGGGGGCTGGTCCTGGCGCGCAGCGCTTTGTCGTCGTTTGTTTCGGTGACGTGGTACATCTCGTGGCTGTCGATGAGCCTGGCGGATACCTACGCGGTCGGCTTCATCGCCCCGCTGATCATGACGCTGCTCGCGATACCGATGTTGGGTGAGAGGATCCGCTGGCGGCGGGCGCTGTCTACACTGTTCGGATTCGCCGGCGTGCTGATCATGCTGCGCCCGGGAGGCGATCTGTGGACCCCGGTGGTGCTGTTGCTGCTGGCCGGTACCGTGGTGATGGCGCTGACTCGCATCATGACGCGGCAACTGACCGCCACGGAGACCCCGGAGTGCCAGGCATTCTGGCTGCTGATCGGCCACACCCTGACCGGTTTCCTGCTGCTGCCGGTATTTCCCGGCTCCGGGGCGGTGGAGCTCGCCGGCTGGCTCGCGCTGGCCTTCCTCGGATTGTCGAGTGGCCTGGCCCATTGCGTCTTCGCGCGCGGCTATGCGCTGGGGCCGGTTTCGGCACTGGCGCCCTACGAGTACACGATCATGCCGTGGGGCGTGCTCGCCGGGTTCCTGATCTTCGGCGACCTGCCGTCGTGGAGCACGATCGCCGGCGCGACCGTGGTGGCCGCGGCCGGCAGCTACAACGTGTATCGCGAGCGGGTGCGCCGGGCGGAGGAGCGGGCGGCGGCTCGTTGATTTGGAAGGAAGGTTTCACACGGAGGCCACCGAGAAAGGGAAAGCCACGGAGCACCACGGAGATAGTAAATTGGGCGCTGCGCGCGAAGCGCATTTCGTTCTTCCTCCGTGGTTCTCCGTGGCTTTCCCTTTCTCGGTGGCCTCCGTGTGAAACCCTTCCTTGACCTGCCTTCTCTCCCCCTCGACGTACCATCCGAAATCCACCATCTGTAGGTCATGTCCCAGACCCTGGTTCGCCCCTCCTCGCGCGTCCTCTTCATCCCGGAGAAGCAGCCGGCAAAACCACTGACCCGCCGGCTGAGGGTGGTATCCGAGTACGATCCGAACGGCGACCAGCCCACCGCCATCGCCGAACTGGTCTCCGGCGTGCGCGCCGAGGAACGCGACCAGGTGCTGCTCGGCGTCACCGGCTCGGGCAAGACCTTCACCATGGCCAAGGTGATCGAGGCGGTGCAGAAGCCCACCTTGATCCTGGCGCCCAACAAGACGCTGGCGGCGCAGCTCTACGGCGAGATGAAGAGCTTCTTCCCAGACAACGCCGTGGAATACTTCGTTTCGTACTACGACTACTACCAGCCTGAGGCGTATGTCCCGCGCACCGACACGTACATCGAGAAGGATGCGCAGATCAACGAACAGATCGACCGCATGCGTCACGCTGCGACACAGTCGCTGCTGGAGCGCAATGACGTCGTGGTCGTCGCTTCGGTGTCGTGCATCTACGGCATCGGCTCGGTCGAGACCTATGCGCGGATGGTGGTGAAGCTGGAGACCGGCGGCCGGATCGATCGCGATGTGCTGGCCAAGGGCCTGGTGGATCTCCAGTACCGCCGCAACGATGCGGCGTTCCAGCGCGGCGCGTTCCGGATGCGCGGCGAGACGGTGGACATTTTCCCCAGCCACTACGAGGACCGCGCCTGGCGCGTCACACTGTTCGGCGACGAGATCGAGGCGATCCATGAATTCGATCCGCTGACCGGCGAGAAGGCCGCGTCGCTCCAGGAGATCACCGTCTACGCCAACAGCCACTACGTCACGCCGCGGCCGACGCTGACCCAGGCGATCCGCGACATCAAGGTGGAACTGAAGGCACGGCTGGAGGAGCTGACTGCCGAGGGCAAGCTTCTGGAGGTCGAGCGTCTACAGCAGCGCACGACGTTCGATATCGAAATGATGGAGACCACCGGCTCCTGCAAGGGCATCGAGAACTATTCCCGTTACCTGACCGGTCGCAATCCCGGCGAACCGCCACCGACGCTGTTCGAATATCTGCCGGAGAACGCGCTGCTGATCGTCGATGAAAGCCATGTGACGGTGCCGCAGCTTGGCGGCATGTTCCGCGGCGACTTCAATCGCAAGTCGGTCCTGGCGGAGTTCGGCTTCCGGCTGCCGTCATGCGTCGACAACCGGCCGCTGAAGTTCGAGGAGTGGGAGACCTATCGGCCGCAGACTCTGTTCGTTTCCGCCACGCCCGGCCCGTGGGAGATGGAACGGACCGCCGGCGTGTTCGCCGAACAGGTGATCCGCCCGACCGGGCTGATCGATCCGGTGACCGAGGTGCGGCCGGTGGAACGCCAGGTGGACGATCTGCTGGCTGAATGCCGCGCCGTGGCGGCTCAGGGCGCGCGCGTGCTGGTCACCACGCTGACCAAGCGCATGGCGGAGGACCTGACGGACTATCTGACCGAACACGGCGTGAAGGTGCGCTATCTGCACTCCGACATCGACACGCTGGAGCGCATCGAGATCATCCGCGATCTGCGGCTTGGCGTGTTCGACGTGCTGGTGGGCATCAATCTGCTGCGCGAGGGCCTCGATATTCCGGAATGTGCGCTGGTGGCGATCCTCGATGCCGACAAGGAGGGTTTCCTGCGCTCGCAGACCTCGCTGGTCCAGACCATCGGACGCGCCGCGCGCAACATCGATGGGCGCGTGATCCTATATGCCGACATGATGACCAACAGCCTGCGTCACGCGATCGAGGAAACCGAGCGGCGCCGCAACAAGCAGCGGGCGTGGAACGAGGCGCACAACATCACGCCGGTGTCGATCAAGCGGCAGATCGACAAGGTGCTGGAGAGCGTGTTCGAGCAGGACTACGTGACGGTGGCGCCGATCAAGGATTCGGGCGTTGCCGAATTCGTCGGCAAGGACCTCAAGGCGGCGATCGCCGATCTGGAGAAGCGCATGCGCGGTGCCGCGGCCGATCTGGAGTTTGAGGAGGCTGCGCGGCTACGCGACGAGATCAGGCGGCTGGAGGCGTTGGATCTGGGACTGGAGCCGCCGCCGGCGCCTTCTGCCTCGCTGCGTCCCGGCGCCGCGCCGCGCGGGAAGCGCGACCGCACGCCGGAGCCGATGGGGCCGGGTGGCGGGGGATATGATCCGAGCAAGCGGCGTGGGCGCGGGGGGATGCGGCGGCGGGGCCCCTAAGCCTAAGGATGAGCTCTATGTTCGCGGGTGTGCCGGGCCGCCGCGAGCACGCGTCGAAACACCGGCGCACCATAAAGGTTGCGTTCAGATACTATGTGGGTCTTCTCGGCGATCTCCCCGAAGGGGTCGGCACGTATGGCGGAGATCAGCGGGACCCAGTCAGGCATTCGACCGCGGGCGAGAATGTCCTCGATCGCAGCAAGCGTGAATGCCTCATGCGTAAGGTGACGATGCTTCACGGGTCGGGCTCCGACACATCGGCGGTCGGCGGCTTATCGCCGGCCGAACGTGCATCACGCCAGGTCTCGATCGTGGTCCGAGCCTGTTGCCCGGAGGGTGAAACGTCGGCCTGCAATGCGTCGACGCAACGATCCAGAAGCTGATCCGAGATCCGGCCGCATACTTCGGCTACATACGCCCAGCGATCGAAGGGAGGCCGAACCCCCTTATATTCCGCCAGATCGACGCTATCGAGGTCGTACGGGGGAGGCGCAGCAAGCTGCATCACAAGCTGTGTGCGTACCGCCCATGGGTCGCCGCTGTTCTGCGGATAGAGCTCATCCATGAACCAAAGCGCGTCGACCGCGGTTTCGATCCCCATATGCGACCCTAGCGCTGCGACGTCGAGGTAATCGCGCGTAGCATTGCGTTCGAGGCAAAGGAAAGCCTTGATCCGCAGCGTCTCTGCCAGCGTCGGCAAGAGCACCTCGTGATTGCCGACGCGCATGACGGTGGTTTCCAGTGGGCGCGTCCGGCGCAACTGACGCACGCCCGTTTCAACGCCGTCGAGCGAGCCAAGGATCAGAACCGGACGTGTGACCCGGGCTGTCCTCCAGCCGGCAACCGCCTCCAGGACCGCCAGGACGTCATCAAAGCGCTGCCGCAGATCAGTAACCACGTGATCATGGTCAAACGACAGACGATGCCCCGCGTACAGCGCTGAGGCAGTACCGCCCACCAGTACTGCATCCGGCAACAAGCGTTGCAAGCGGCACAGTGACTCCAGCACGCACTCCCACGCGCCGCCCGCAGCATCAGACTGTTCGCCGCCCGCGCCCATCATGCCAACATATCATGTCGACACGTATCCGCCCAATCGAGGAGACCGAGGGACGGCGCAACAGGCGGCGGGCTGGACTGGAACCGCCGGGAACGCCGAGCGCCTCACTGCGTCCGAAGCGTGACCGCCGCTAAACCGGATCCCACGGGTAGACGTCACGCGTCCGCTCGAGCGGCGTGAAGCTGCCCTTTACCGCTGGCAGCCAGTGCTCCGCCAGCTTCTCGGGCGTCCAGCCGTCGGTGCGGGCCACGATGCGGATCGGCCGCGGCTGGTTGTACAGATACACCTCGTTCCCGCGCACACCGAAGATCTGACCGGACACGCCCGCCGCCGCGTCGGTGCCCAGGAACGCAATCAACTGCGCGATGTGATCCGGCCGCGTCCGCTCGGCACGCTGCTTCATCTGTTCCTCGGTCTGCCCGGGCACGGTCTCGATCATGCGGCTGAACGCGTGCGGTCCGATGCAGTTGGAGCGGATGTTGTAGCGCTGCATGTCCATCGCGATGCAGCGCGACAGCCCCGCGATCCCCAGCTTGGCCGCGCCGTAGTTCACCTGCCCGACGCTGCCGATCAGTCCCGACGTGCTGGTGATGTGAACGTAGCAGCCGCTCTCCTGCTTGCGGAAATGCGGCACCGCGGCACGGCTGACGTAGAAGGCGCCGTACAGATGCACCTTCATGACCGCGTCCCACTCCTCGGGCGTCATGTAGTGGAAGATGCGGTCGCGCAGGATGCCGGCGTTGTTCACCACCATGTCGATGCGGCCGAAATTGTCGATCGCGGTCTGCACGATCTTCTGGGCATTCTCCCACTCGGCGACGCTGTCGGTGTTGGCCACCGCGCGGCCGGCGCCGTTCGCCTGGGTGATCTCGGCCACCACCTGTTGCGCCGGGCCGACATCGTGACCCTCTCCGGTCACTGCGGCGCCGACATCGCAGACCACCACCTTGGCGCCATGTGCCGCCAGGCAGATCGCCGTGGCGCGGCCGATACCGCGCCCCGCACCAGTCACCACGGCAACCTTGCCATCGAGC
>JANWJK010000314.1 GCA_025452005.1 Acetobacteraceae bacterium
GTTCTCCAGAGCCGAGAACTCGCCCAACAAGTGGTGGAACTGGTAGACGAAGCCGATCGTATCGCGCCGGATCGCCGTGCGCGCCGAATCGGGCAGCGCTCCGGCGTCGCGGCCCTCGACGAAGACCCAGCCGCCGTCAGGCTTTTCCAGCAGCCCGGCCAGATGCAGCAGCGTCGATTTGCCGGCACCCGACGGCGCGACCAGCGCGACGATCTCGCCGCCGTGCAGCGTCAGTTCGGCGCCGCGCAGCACAGGAAGCTCGCCGGCCTCCGTGCGATAGACCCGGCGGACGTCGCGCAGCGCCAGCGGATCACTCATGCCTGAGCGCTTCCACCGGATCGGTGCGTGCGGCGCGCCAGCTCGGGTACAGCGTCGCCAGCAGCGACAGCACCAGACCCAGGACGACGACGCGCGCCACGTCGCCCCAGTCCACCGTGTTGGGCAATGCGGTCAGCATGAACACCGAGGAGTCGAACACCCGCCCGCCGGTGATGTCCTCCACCGCGTGCTGCACCGCGACGATGTTGCGGCAGAACACGATGCCGATGGCTGTGCCGATCAGCGTGCCGGCGACACCAACGAACGCGCCGCACATCAGGAAGATGCGCAGCACCGCACCGCTGTCGGCGCCGATGGTGCGCAGAACCGCGATATCGCGCGTCTTGTCCTTCACCATCATGATCAGCGACGAGATAACGTTGAATGCCGCCACCAGCACGATCATGCCGAGGACGATGAACATGGTGTCCTTCTGCACCTGGAGCACGCCGATGATGGTATCGTTGGCGTGCCGCCAGTCGCGCAGCCACAGTTTGCGCTCGCCAAGCACCCTGCGCAGCGGCGGCAGCAGCGCATCGACATTGTCCGGCTGGGCGACGCGCACCTCGATGCCGGTGATCGCGTCAGGCTTCTGGAAGAAGACCTGCGCCGCTGGCAGCGGCATGAACACGACGTTGTTGTTGTAGTCGTTCAGCCCGGCGTCGAACACGGCCACGACCTTGTAGGCGCGCACGCGCGGAACCGTGCCGAATGCTGTCGCGGCACCCTGCGGCGAGATCACCGTGAGCGAGTCGCCGATGGCAAGGCGATAGAACTGCGCGAGGCCTGTCCCCACCAGGATCGCGTCATCGCCGGCGAAATCATCCAGCTTCCCCGCCACGATGTGGTCGCTGACCGGATGCAGCGCGCGCAGATCGTCGCGCGTGACGCCGCGCACCAGTCCGCCGTGCGCGCCGCCGCGGTCCGTGGTCAGCAGCGCCTGGCCGTCCAGGACCGGGAGGGCGCCGACAATACCGGGTATGGCGCGGATACCGTCGAGCAAGGGCTGGTAGTTGTCGATCTGGTCGCCGGCGTAGGCCTCGATGGTGATATGACCGTTGACGCCCAGGACGCGGCTCTCGAGCTCGGTCTGGAAGCCGCTCATGACGCTGGTCACGACGATCAGCGTGGCCACGCCGAGAGCGATGCCCACCAGCGAGAACACGGCGATGATCGATACGAAACGCTCGCCCTTGCGGGCACGCAGGTAACGGCCGGCGACCGCGCGTTCGAAGGGCCCGAACACCGGAGTTCAGGCGATCCTTGCCAGCGCCGCGTCCGGCGGCAGTTCGATCCGCTCGCCGGTGGCGCGCCGCTTCAGCTCGACATTGCCGGCAGCGGCGCCACGCGGCCCCACGATGATCTGCCAGGGATGCCCCATGAGATCGGCGTCGGCGAATTTCGCCCCTGCCCGCTCCTCGCGATCGTCGTACAGCGCGGCAGCGCCAAGCTTCGCGTACAACGCCTCGCACATAGCATCGCACGCGGCATCGCCGCGCCGCAGGTTGAGGATCGCTGCCTTGAATGGCGCGATGCTGTCCGGCCAGATGATGCCAGCCGCATCGTGGCTGGCCTCGATCACCGCACCGACCAGGCGCGACACGCCGACGCCATAACTGCCCATCTCCGGATGCACGTGCTTGCCGTCCGCCGCGGTCACCGTGGCGTTCATCGCCTTGGTATATTTCGTACCGAAATGGAAGATGTGGCCGACCTCGATGCCACGCCCTTCCCGCCGGCGCGCCGGATCGACCTTGTCCCACTTCGCCACGTCGTGCTTCTCGTCGGTCGCGGCGTACATCGAGGTCATCTGGCGGAAGAACGCCTCGAGGTCCTGCGCGTTGTAATCGAACTTCGCGTTCACCCAGTCGATGTCCTCGAAGCCGGCGTCATAGTACACCTGACTTTCGCCGGTCGGCGCCAGGATGATGAACTCGTGGCTGAGGTCGCCGCCGATCGGGCCGCTCTCGGCCTCCATCGGGATCGCCTTCAGCCCCATGCGCTGGAAGGTGCGCATATACGCCAGCATCATCGTGCGATAGCTCACCACCGCGCCGGCGAAGTCCATGTCGAACGAATACGCGTCCTTCATCAGGAACTCGCGTCCGCGCATCACGCCGAAGCGCGGCCGCACCTCGTCGCGGAACTTCCATTGGATGTGGAACAGGATCTGCGGCAGTTCGCGGTACGAGTACACCGACTGGCGGAACAGATCGGTGATCACCTCCTCGTTCGTCGGACCGTACAGCATGTCGCGCTCATGCCGATCCCGGATGCGCAGCATCTCCTTGCCGTAGTCGTCGTAGCGCCCACTCTCGCGCCACAACTCGGCCGACTGGATCGTCGGCATCAGCACTTCCTGCGCCCCCGCGGCGTTCTGTTCCTCGCGCACGATGCGCTCGATGTTGCGCAGCACGCGATAACCGAGCGGCAGCCAGGCATAGATCCCGGCCGAGGTCTGCCGCACCAGGCCGGCGCGCAGCATCAGTCGGTGCGAGGCGATCTGCGCTTCGGCAGGCGTCTCCTTCATGGTCGGGATGAAGCTGCGTGACAGGCGCATCGCGGACAGATTCCGTTGGTTGCGGGGCGGCGACCGTAACCGGCGGCAGCGCAGACCGCCAGCCCACCACCGTTGGTGTTGCCGAAAATTATTGTGCGCCGCACAACGCAGATCGCGCAACAAAATCACGGTCAGCGCCCGATTTTCGCACAAAACGACGTGACTCTTTGTTCATCAACCGTTAACAAGATGCTGGCCCCAGCGTCTGAGGCGCGGGCCAGGTTTGGGGAGGAAACGCCGTCGCACGGCAGGTCGGGGGACACGGCGCCTCCTCCCTGACCGTGTGGACGGCGTTCAATCGTTGGGCGCCGCGAACCAGCCGTGGCGGAAGCTGATGTAATCGCTGGTGATCAGCAGCCAGGCGCCGAACCAGACCACGCCCGCGACGAGGGTCGTGACGATCACCTTCCTCAGCAGATGCGGATCCTGAGGCGCGCCACGCCAGCCGCTCCGTTCATCGGCATCCTCGACCGGACGCGTGCCGATCGGCAGGACAGCGAACAGCACCGTCCACCAGATCAGGACGTAGACGACAACGCCAGTGAACCAATTCATACCCGCAGCAGATGCACGTCCACCAGCGGCCGCTTCTGCAAACGCCGCCCCAGCGCACGGCGCAATGCCGCGCGCGCCGCATCGGCGAACGACGCATCGTCGCGGCGCAGCGTTGCCGGCAGATCGTCGATCGCATCGGCGAACTCGCCGCTGACCCGGCCGAGTTCCGGATCGCCGCTGTCGAACAGGCCTGGCGCGCTCACCCGCGGGTCGCCGCGCAGCCGGCCATTGGCATCGACGGCGATGCTCGCCAGCACGATGCCGTTGAACAGCATCCGCCGGCGTGCCGTCATGACGCCACCGCCAAGTGGCGTAAGGCGATTGCCATCCAGCACCAGCTTGCCGACCGGCGCGCTGTCGGTCACCTGCACCTGACCGGGCGCGAGGTTCAGGATATCACCGTCCTCCAGCAGAATCGGTTTCGCCCCCGCCTCCTGCGCCAGCGCGGCGTGTGCCGACAGATGGCGCCATTCGCCGTGCGTCGGCACGGCGTAGCGCGGCCTCACCAGACGGTACATGCGACGCAGTTCGTCGCGTGCTGGATGGCCGGAGACGTGTACCAGGTGATCGACGTCGGTCATCAGGTTGACGCCGCGGCGCACCAGGTTGTCCTGCACCGTGCCGATTGCGCGCTCGTTGCCGGGGATCACGCGCGAGGAGAACAGCACGGTGTCGCCCTCCCCGAGCACGACGCGCGGATGGGTATCCATCGCGATGCGCGCCAGCGCGCTGTTCGGCTCGCCCTGGCTGCCGGTAACCAGCATCAGCAGATTGTCGTCCGGCACGTCATCCACGTCGTCTTCGGTCAGGAATGGCGGCAGATCACGCAGGTAGCCGCACTCGCGCGCCGCGGCGTCGAGGTTGCGCAGCGAGCGGCCGACCAGCGCCACGCTGCGGCCCGCGGCGTGGGCCGCGTGCGCCGCTGACTCGACACGCGCCACGTTGGACGCGAAGCAGGTCACCGCGATGCGTCCGCGCAGCCCGCGCAGCAGTGCCGTCAGGCTCTGCCGCACCTCGGCTTCGCTGCCGGAGTGGCCTTCGACCATCGCGTTGGTGGAATCGCCGATCATCGCCAGCACGCCGCGCTCGCCCAGTGCAGCGAATGCAGCCTCGTCGGTCGGCGGTCCGATCAGCGGGTGGGGATCCAGCTTCCAGTCGCCGGTGTGCAGCAGCAGGCCGTGCGGTGTGTCGATCACCAGCGCCTGCGCCTCCGGGATGGAATGGGTGACGCGTAGGAACTGCAGATTGAACGGCGCGAGGTCGATCGCGCCGCCCGGCGGCACGACGTGCAGCTTCACCTGGTTGAGCAACTGCACTTCGGCGAGCTTGCGGCGCAGCACCGTGGCGGCGAACGGCGTCGCATAGACGGGGCAGCGCAGTTGCGGCCATAGCCAGGCGACCGCGCCGATGTGGTCCTCATGCGCATGGGTGATCACCAGGCCCAGCAGCCGGTCGCGACGATCGGCGATGTAGCCGGGGTCGGGCATCATCACGTCGACCTCGGGATGCGCCGCGCCACCGAAGCCGATGCCGCAGTCCACCGCCAGCCACTTGCCGTCGCAGCGGTAGAGATTCAGGTTCATGCCGATCTCGCCCGTCCCGCCCAGCGGCAGGAAGGCGAGATCACCGGTCTCAGAGTCCATTCGTTGCTATCGTCAGTCCTGTTCGATCAGGCGTGTCTTGTCTGCCCGCAATGTGGGGGCGGGGTTGCGCTCCGCCAACATGCGCAGGCCGTCGAGCGTGAGGTCCGGCTCGATCTGCTCGATCACCATCGTGCCCTCGGCGACCAGCGGTGCGAGGCCGCCGGTGGCGATCACCTTCATCGGCCCGCCGTATTCCGCCTTGATGCGGGCGACAAGGCCCTCAACCATCGCAACATAGCCCCAGTATACGCCCGACTGCATCGCGGGCACGGTCTGCCGGCCGATCACCGCCTGTGGCCGGGCGATGCCGATGCGGGGAAGCTGTGCCGCCGCCTGGTGCAGCGCTTCCAGCGAGAGGTTGATGCCGGGGCAGATGACGCCGCCGAGATAGGCGCCGTCCCGGTCCACGACGTCGAACGTCGTGGCGGTGCCGAAATCCACGATGATCAGCGGACCGCCATGGCGCTGGTGCGCGGCAAGCGTATTGAGCAACCGGTCGGCGCCGACCTCGGCCGGATTGACCACGCGGATGTCGAAGCCCCAGTCGAGCGTGGAACGGGCCACCAGCGGTTCGATGCTGAACCAGTCGCGACACAGGCGGCGAAGGTTATACAGCGCGGCCGGCACGACCGTGCCGATCACCGAAGCGGAGATGTCGTCGCGCCTGAGGCCGACATGGTCGAACAGGCTCATCAGCCAGACGCCGTATTCGTCCGACGTGCGCTGCGCGTCGGTGCGGACACGCCAGATGCCGCGCCACGCGTCACCGTCCCGCACCGCGAAGACGACGTTGGTGTTGCCGCAGTCTATGACGAGGAGCAATGGCGCCCCTTGTCATTGCGTGCGAAGCGAAGCAATCCCCATCGGGGTGGAGATTGCTTCGCTTCGCCCGCAATGACACGCATCATCCGAACAGCACCTTTGCCGCCGCCTGCGCCGCACCGACGAAGGGCGCCGGGAAGACAAAGAAGAACGTGGTGAACAGCGCTGTCGCCGCGGCGACGAACGACAGCGATGCCGGGCGCGGATCGAACGGCGCCTCGGGCGCATCGAAATACATCACCTTCACGATGCGCAGGTAGTAGAACGCGCCCACCACCGAGGTCAGCACGCCGATGACGGCGAGCGTCCACATCCCGGCCTGCACCGCAGCGAGGAACACGTACAGCTTGCCGAAGAAACCGGACAGCGGCGGAACGCCGGCCATGGCGAACATGAACACCGCCAGCGCGAGTGCCAGGCCCGGATCGGTGCGCGCGAGGCCGTTCAGGTCGGTGATCTGCTCGAGCGCCCTGCCGCGGCGCTGCATGGCGATGATGCAGGCGAAGGTGCCGGCGCTCATGAACACGTAGACGATGAGGTAGACCAGCACACCGCGCACGCCCTCGGGCGTGCCCACCGCGAGGCCGATCAGCGCATAGCCCATATGGCCGATCGAGGAATACGCCATCAGCCGCTTGATGTTGCTCTGGCCGATCGCCGCGAACGCCCCGAGGATCATCGATGCGAGGGACACCAGCACGATAAGCTGCTGCCAGGCGATCAGCAGATGGCCGAACGGCATCGTCATGGTGCGCAGCAGCAGCGCGAACGCGGCGACCTTGGGCGCGGTGGAGAAGAACACAGTGACCGGCGTGGGTGCGCCCTCGTAGACGTCGGGCGTCCACATATGGAACGGCACGGCGGAAATCTTGAACGCCAGGCCGACCAGGATAAAGACGATGCCGACGATCAGTCCGGGTGAGGCCGACTCCGGCCGCGCCAGCGTCTTCGCCAGTGCGGCGAAGTCCATGGTGCCGGAGAAGCCATAGACCAGCGAAATGCCGTAGAGCAGCAGCCCCGACGCCAGTGCGCCGAGGACGAAATACTTGAGGCCGGCCTCGGACGAACGCAGGTTGTCGCGCGCGAACGCGGCCAGCACGTAAAGCGCGAGCGATTGCAATTCCAGCCCGAGGTACAGCGTCATCAGGTTCGCGGCTGACACCATCACCATCATGCCGGTGACCGACAGCAGCATCAGCACGGGATATTCGAAGCGTGCGATGCCGTTCTTTTGGTTGTAGTCGAGCGACAGGATCAGCGCGAGCGCCGCACCCGCGAGCACCAGGAGCTTTGCGAAGCTGGAGAATGCATCCGCGACGAACTGGCCATGATAGCCGACGCCGCGGGCGGACGTGAGCACCAGCAGAGCCGCGAGCAGGAAGCCGCCGACCGCGAACATGCTGGACAGCAGGAACGTGTCGTCGCGCCGCACGACGCCGAAGATCAGGATTGCCATGGCGACGATGGAAAGGGCGATCTCAGGAAGTGCGATGGCCCAGTTCATCAGTGCAGCGCTCCCGCCACCTTGACCGCCGGCGTCAGCGCCGCCGAGTGCTGTTGGACCATCGCCGCCACCGAGGCATCCCAGAATCCCGAGAAACTGGTCGGATTGATGCCCATCCATAGAGTGATCAGGATCAGCGGCACGAACATGGCAACCTCACGCGGCGACAGATCGAGGATTGCGCGCAGGTCCTCCTTGGTCAGACGGCCGAAGATGACCCGACGGTACAGGTACAGCATGTAGGCCGCGCCGAGGATCATGCCGGCAGCACCCAGCAGCGCCAGCCAGAAGTTCACCTGGATCGCGCCGACGATGACCAGGAACTCGCCGACGAAGCCCGACGTACCAGGCAATCCCATCGAGGCCAGGGTGAAGATCATGAAGATTGTCGCGTACAGCGGCATCCGGTCGGCCAGCCCGTTGAAGCGAGCGATCTCGTGCGTGTGCATGCGGTCATACAGCACGCCCACCACAAGGAACAACGCGCCGGAGACGATGCCGTGCGACAGCATCTGGAACAGCGCGCCCTGGATGCCCTGAACGTTGAACGTGAAGATGCCGATCGTAACCACGCCCATATGCGCTACGGAGGAATAGGCGATCAGCTTCTTCATATCCTCCTGGGCCAGCGCCACCAGCGAGGTATAGATCACCGCCACGACCGACAGCGTGAAGATGAGCGGTGCGAAATAGGCGGACGCCTGGGGCAGCATCGGCACGGAAAATCGCAGGAACCCGTAGGCACCCATCTTCAGCAGCACGCCTGCCAGGATGACCGAGCCTGCAGTCGGTGCCTCCACGTGCGCGTCGGGCAGCCAGGTGTGCACCGGCCACATCGGCACCTTCACCGCGAACGACGCGAGGAATGCGAGGAATAGCCAGTTCTGCATGCCTACCGGCATCGGCGTCTTCAGCAGCACGGCGATATCCGTCGTGCCGGCCTGGAACCACATGGCCAGCAGCGCCAGCAGCATCAGCACCGAACCGGTGAACGTGAACAGGAAGAACTTGAATGCCGAATAGACCCGCCGCGCACCGCCCCACACGCCGATGATCAGGAACATCGGCAACAGCACGCCCTCGAAGAACACGTAGAACACCACGAAGTCCAGCGCACAGAACATCCCCACCATCATCGTCTCGAGGATGAGGAAGGTGAGCATGTACTCGCGCACCGAGCGGGTGATGCACTCCCAGCTCGACAGGACGCAGATCGGCGTCAGCAGGGTGGACAGCAGCACGAACAGCACCGAGATACCGTCCACGCCCATCTTGTAGCCGACGCCGTATTCCGGCAGCCACGGGATCTCCTCGACGAACTGGAACCCGGCCTCGCCGGTGTCGAACTTCACCCACAGCACGATGGAGAGAACCAGCACGATCAGGCTGGTCCACAGTGCGGTCCAGCGTGCGTTGGACGCGACGGTCGCCTCGTCGCCGCGCACCGACATGATGATCAACCCGCCGACCAGCGGCAGCCAGGTGATCAGCGACAGGATGGGAAATCCGGCGGCGTTCATCGCGACACCAGGAAGACGCCGACCAGGATCACCACACCGATCAGCATGACGAACGCATACATGGCGAGCGAGCCGGTCTGTATCTTCACCGCCTGGCGCGAGCCGTCCACCGTGAGTTCGGCAAGCCCGTTCGGCACGCCGTCGATCAGCGTGACGTCGCCGGTCTGCCAGAATACCCGTGACAGCCGGATCATCGGCTGCACGAACATCGCGTCGTACAGTTCGTCGAAATACCACTTGTTCAGCAGGAACAGGTAGATGCCGCGGAACGTGGCGGCAAGCCGCATCGGCAGCAGCGGGAACGCGATGTACATCACATAGGCCAGCGCGATGCCTGCGAGGCCCAGGACGAGCGGCGACATCTCTGCCCACGCCGGCACGTGCTCCAGCGCCTCCAGCACGTGGTTCGATGGCGCGGTGAAGATGCTGCCGTTCCAGAACGCCACCCAGTCCTCGCCGATGAACCAGGGATACAGCAGCTTGCCGGCGATCAGTGCGCCGGTTGCCAGGACCAACAGCGGCACGATCATCACCGGCGGGCTTTCATGCACATGCTCCAGCACATGATGATCGGCGCGCGAGCGGCCGTTGAACGTCATGAACAGCAGCCGCCATGAGTAGAACGCGGTCAGGAACGCCGCCAGCGCCGTGCAGACGAAGCCGTAGATGCCGATCCCGGTACCCGACGCGTAGGCCGCCGAGATGATGGCGTCCTTGGAATAGTAGCCTGCGAACGGTGGGATCCCGGCCAGCGCCAGGTTGCCGACCCACATCACCGTGCAGGTCCACGGGATCAGCCGCCACAGTCCGCCCATCTTGCGCATGTCCTGCTCGTCCGACATCGCATGGATCACCGAGCCGGCGCTCAGGAACAGCAGCGCCTTGAAGAAGGCGTGCGTGATCAGGTGGAAGATCGAAGCCTGGAACGCGCCGACGCCGGCGGCGGTGAACATGTAGCCGAGTTGCGAACAGGTCGAGTAGGCGATCACCCGCTTGATGTCGTTCTGCGCGCAGGCGACGGTGGCGGCGAACAGCGCGGTGCTGGCACCGATCAAGGTGACCAGGCCGAGGGCAAATGGCGCAAACTCGTAGAGCGGCGACATGCGCACCACCAGGAACACCCCGGCGGTGACCATGGTCGCGGCGTGGATCAGCGCCGAGACCGGCGTCGGGCCTTCCATGGCGTCGGGCAACCAGACGTGCAGGCCTATCTGAGCCGACTTGCCCATCGCGCCGATGAACAGCAGCACACCGATGACCTCGAAGGCGGGGAACGTGCCGCCGATGACCGAGTATGTGTCGGCCTGGTGCTGCGCGACGGCGGGAAAGATGGTGGCGTATTCGATTGATCCGAACTTCAGGAACACCAGCGCGACGCCGACGGCAAAGAACAGGTCGCCGATGCGGTTGACGATGAACGCCTTGATCGCGGCGGCGTTGGCCGACGGGCGATCGTACCAGTAGCCGATCAGCAGATAGGAGCAGAGGCCGACGCCTTCCCAGCCGAAGAACAGTTGCAACAGGTTGTCGGCCGTCACCAGCATCAGCATCGAGAAGGTGAACAGCGACAGATAGGCGAAGAACCGGTAGCGCGGGTAGGTGTCGTGCGCCATGTAGCCGATCGAATAGACGTGGATCAGCATTCCGACGAACGTCACCATGGCGACCATCACCGCGGACAGCGTGTCGTAGCGCAGCGCCCAGGTGACGTGGAAGCGTCCCGCCTCGATCCAATTCCCCAGCAAGACCACACTGGTATCGCTATCGCCCCCGACAAGCTGGAAGCAGGCGAGCGGCCCGAGTGCCGCGGCCACCAGCATGCACAGGATGAAGACGGCGATGGCGGCGCGGTCGCCGATCGAGCGGCCGAGCAGGCCGGCAACCAGCGA
>JANWJK010000315.1 GCA_025452005.1 Acetobacteraceae bacterium
CTGGATCGTGACATCGAGCGCCGTGGTCGGTTCGTCGGCGATCAGCACCTCGGGATGGCCGCTCATCGCGATGGCGCCGACCACGCGCTGCTTCATGCCGCCGCTCAACTGATGCGGATATTGCGCGATGCGCTGCTCCGGCGCCGCGATGTCGACGTGGCGCAGTGCCGCCACCGCCTCGTGCATCACGTCGCGCGTCGAGCCATGGGTGCGGCGAAAGATCGCCTCGCGCAACTGCTCGCCGATGCTGAACACCGGATTGAGCGAGGTTTGCGGATCTTGCAGGATCATCGAGATACGGCTGCCGCGGATCTCGCGCATTTCACGCGGGCTCTTGCGCAGCAGGTCGTCGCCGCCCAGCAGCACCTGGCCGTGGATGGTGCGCGCCGATCCCTTGGGCAACAGCCGTATGACGGACAGCGCGGTGAGGCTCTTGCCGCAGCCGGATTCACCCACCAGTCCCAGCACCTCGCCGCGGCGCAGCGAGAAGCTGACGCCATCGACCGCCTTCAGCACACCGCGGCGCAGGAAGAAATGCGTGTGCAGATCGCGAACCTCGAGAACTGCTCCGCTCATAGCTGCCGGAGCTGCGGATCGAGCCGGTCCCGCAGCCAGTCGCCGAACAGGTTCACCGACAGCACGAGCAACGTGATCGCGATGCCGGGGATCAGCGCGACCCACCACGCATCGGCTATGCGGCCACGGCCTTCGGAGATCATCAACCCCCAGGTCGGCGTCGGCGGCGGAATGCCGGCGCCCAGGAAGCTGAGCGAGGCCTCGGCGATGATGACGACGCCGATGTTCAGTGTGACCAGCACAAGGAACGTGTTCAGCACATTCGGCAGGATATGCGTCAGCATGATGCGCAGCGACGAACAGCCGCGGACCTTGGCGAGTGCCACGAAATCGCGTTGCCGCAGCGTCAGCACCTCGCCGCGGATGACGCGTGCGAAGCTGGCCCAGAGCAGCAGGCTGATGGCGATCACCAGCGTACCGATCCCCTGCCCCATCGTCACCGCCAAAAGCAGCGCGAACAAAATGGCCGGGAAGGTGAACGCCGCATCCACCAGGCGCATCAGCAGGTTGTCGAGCGCGCCGCCGATATAGCCGGCGACGATACCGATCACGAGGCCGACGCCTCCGCCGGCGATGAGTGCGAGCAAAGCCACCAGCAGGCTGACGCGCGCGCCGTAGATCAGGCGGCTGAGGACATCGCGCCCGAACGCGTCGGTGCCGAGAATGTGGCTCATGCCGCCGCCTTCCATCCAGAAGGGCGGGATCAGCTTCTCGCGCAGGGCCTGATCGATCGGGGAGTACGGCGCGAGCAGCGGGGCGAACAGCGCCATGCAGACCATGATCGAGATGAGGCAGATCGGGATCCAGGGCGCGCGGCGCATCAATGCGATCCCGACATCCCTGTCGTTGCGAGGGGCGGCGCGACGAAGCAATCTGCATGATGAGTGCGCACCCCCATGGGGATTGCTTCGTCGCTGCGATTCTCGCAATGACAGTCGGCGATCATGCCAACCTGATCCTTGGATCCACGTACGCGTACAGAATATCGACCGCCAGGTTGATCGACAGGATCAGCATCGCCTTCAGGATGATGATCGCCTGTAGCAGCGGGAAGTCACGATAGATCACCGCTTCGTATGTCAGCCGCCCGATCCCGGGCCATGCGAACACCGTCTCGGTCACGATCGCGCCGGTGATCAGATTGCCGACGAACACGCCCCACAGCGTCAGCACGGGGATCAGCGCGTTGCGCAGGCAGTGCTTCCAGACCACCGCCGCCTCGCTCAGCCCCTTGATACGCGCCAGCTTGACGAACTCGCCGCCCATCACGTCCAGCATGCTGGACCGCACCAGCCGCATGAAGCCGGCGATGAGGAAACTGCCGAGTGTGATCACCGGCAGGACGTAGTGGTCCGGCCCGCCCATGCGCCCCGATGGCAGCCAGCCCAACTGCACGCTGAACACGAATATCAGCACCACGCCAAGCCAGAAACTCGGCGTCGCGATGCCCAGCACGGCGACAGCGCCGGCCGCACGGTCCACGATGTTGCCGCGATTGAGCGCCGCCACCACACCGAGCGGGATGCCCACCGCCACCGCGAACAGGATCGCCCACGGAATGATCGCCAGCGTGTTCGGCAGACGTGAGAAGAACACGTCCACCGTCGGCTCGCGCATGCGGATCGACATGCCGAGGTCGCCGTGCAGCGCATTGCCGATAAAGATCAGGAACTGATGCAAAAGCGACCCATCGAGGCCGAGCGCCTGCGTCATCGCGACGCGGTCCTCGGGCGGCGAACCCTCCGGCAGCATCAGGTCCACCGGATTGCCGGTGAGCCTGCCCAGGAAGAACACGATCGCCGCCACCAGGAAAAGCAGCACGACTCCCTGCAGCAGCCGGTGGACGATGTACCGCTTCATTCGCCCTATTTCGGCCAGGGCTTCTCGTCGGGCCGCGGGATACGCTCGAACACGTCGCCGAGTTCATGTCGCCCGGGAATGGCCGCGAACTGGCCAACCAGCTCACGGTTGATCGCGTAGTAGCCCATCCCCTCGATGATCGGCACGGCCATCCAGGTGTTGGCGATCAGCTCCACCATGCGATCGGTCAGCGCGGTCCGCTTGGCCGGATCGCGCTCCGCCAGCAAGCTCTTAACCACCGCCTGGAAGTCCTTGCAGGTCTCGTCGCACGTGGTCTTGTCGCCGAGCAGGCGCTGGTCGCTGTCTGGGGCGAACGAATTGTAGCGCCACACCACATCCGGTCGGCCGACGGTACGATACATCGAAGCCGCGCCGATCAGCTTCGCCTGATCGCCCTGCACCAGCGGCGCGAACGATCCCCATTCGTAGTTCGTGCTGTTCACCCGGATGCCGATCTTGGTCCACATGTCGACCACCGCGGTGCCGACATCGACCATGAACTGTGTACCCGGCAGCGCGGTGTTGGCGAAGTTCAGCTCGAATCCGTTCGGGTAGCCTTCCTCGGCCAGGATCTTCTTCGCCTCCACCGGATCGTAGCGATACGCGGTGTCCCCCCACTTACGCCAGCGGTCGGCGCTGAAATACTCGGTGTAGCCGAAGGTCGCGAACGGGTACGGCTTGCTCGCCAGACCGTTCATCACCTGATCGATGATCGCCTGGCGGTCGATCGCCAGCGACAGCGCCTGGCGCACGCGCGGCTTGGTGATCGGGTTGTCCTTCACTTCCGGCCGATAGAGACCCCAGAACTGATACAGCGCCTGCATGGTGCCCGGCACCGACAGCACCTCGAGCCCGCCGCGCACCGCGCTGCGCATGGTGTCGGGGCCGATCGAGGCGATCGCCGCCTCGCCGGTGCGCGTCATCGCCATGCGCGTGCTCTCTTCCGGCACCATAAGGACCTGGAGCTCCTTGAAGTGCGGCGTGCCCCGCCAGTGCGGATAATCCACCGCGACGAACTCGATGCGGTCGCCCGGCACATTCTTGCCGAACCGCCACGGACCGCTGCCCACCGGCTTGCGGCGGAACTCGTCCTCGCCGACCTTCTCGATGTAGGTCTTCGGCATTACCGCGCCCTCGGGCGCCACCGCCCGGCTGAGCGACGCCGGCAGGCCGATCTGCGGCGAGACCGTGTTGATCCGCACAGTCAGCTCGTCCACCACGTCGATGCTCTTGATCGTGCGCCGGAACGTCGCGGCGGAGGCGGCGACCGAATTCGGCGCCATCTGCCGCTGGAGGCTGAACTTCACGTCCTCGGCAGTCAGTTTGTCGCCGTTGTGGAACTTCTGGCCCGGACGCAGGTAGAACGTCCAGGCCTGCCCGTCCTCGTCCAGCTCCCAGCGTTCCGCCACCCCTGGACCGATGCCGCCCTTGTCTATGTCGAAGCCGACCAGCGAATCATACATCGCCGCCTGGTACACCGCGTTGCCCGGACGCTGCTCCAGGATCGGATCCAGCGTCTGTGCGGCGAGCGATTCGACCGCAAACACCAGCGTTCCCTTCTGCGTCTGAGCCGCGGCCGGCTGCGACCCCGGCGCGGCCAGGCAGAGCAGCAGTGCATACAGCAAGCAGCGGGCGGACATACCCATCGACAGCCTCCCCGACCTTTGTCAGTTTCTGCAGTTGCGCGTCTTCACCGGGACTATCTTCACCCGGAAAATCCGCGTCAACCGAGGGAGAACGACCATGACATTCAGCGTTCAGCACGTCCACCTGAAGACGCCCGATCCGCACAAGACGGCGCAATTCTACGTTGACAATTTCGGCGCGACACTGAAGGGCGACATTCCCGGCCGCGGGGTGCGCGTCGATCTGCACGGCCTCCAGCTCAACATCACCACACTGATCGCCGTGCAGAACCACGAGCAGCACTACGGCATCGAGCACATGGCGGTGGATACCGACGACTATGCCGGCACCCTGGCGACGCTGCGCCGCAACGGCGTGCGCATCCTGGAGGAGCTTCCCCCCAACAACGGCCGTCACGTCGCCTTCGTTGAATGCCCCGACGGCGCCCAGATGGAGATCATCGAGAAGACCTAGCTGTCATTGCGAGGAGCGCAGCGACGAAGCAATCTCCACCGGGATTGCTTCGTCGCTTCGCTCCTCGCAATGACAGGAGCCTTCACCTCCAAAGCTGACTGCTCGCGATCGCGGCACCCTGGGCGAGCGCCTCGAGCTTCGCCCAGGCAATGTCCGCGTGGACGCGCCCGCCAAGCCCGCAATCGGTCGCGGCGATAACTTGTTCGCGGCCGACCAGGTTGGCGAACCGCACAATGCGCTCGGCCACCAGCTCGGGATGCTCCACGACGTTGGTCGCGTGACTGACCACGCCGGGCAGGATGAGTTTGCCGTCCGGCAGCTTCACGTCCTGCCATATGCGCCATTCGTGTTCATGGCGCACATTGCCTGCCTCGAACGAATAAGCGCCGGCGTTGATCGCCAGCATCACATCGACGATGTCCTTCATCGGAATGTCGGTGATGTGCGGACCGTGCCAGCTTCCCCAGCAGAGATGGAACCGGATGCGATCCCGCGGCAGGCCCTTGATCGCCTCGTTCAACGCCTCGACACGCAGCATGGTGAACCTGCGGTACTCCTCGACGGTCGGCTCGGGATTGATCATGTCCCAGTTTTCGGCGATCGCCGGATCGTCGAGCTGGAGAACCAGCCCGGCATCGACGATTGCCTTGTATTCAGCCTTCATCGCGTCGGCGCAGGCGAACAGGAACTCCTCATCCGTCTTGTAATGCGCGTTGGCAATGCGCGATGCGCTGGCTGGCGCGATCGAGGTCATGAAGCCTTCCGCTATCCCGCCGGCATCGAGGCCCGCCTTGAAGTTGGCGATGTCGCGCGCGATCGCGTCATGTCCGGTGTAGCTGAGAGGCGCACAGCAGACCGGCCAGTTCCTGGCGCGCGGCCCGGTCGTGATGCCTGATTCCGGATCGGCATAGGCCGCAGCGAAGCGATTGCGATCGCGACGGTCGGCCATGCTGGTCAGCACCACCTCGCCGGGCTTCGATCGGCGCGCCGGCATGTCGTACAGGCCAGGGCCCGATGGATCGAGGCCGCCGAGACGCTGGAACGAATAGTGCCACCATGCGCCATAGTTCACGCGATGCCCCATCGCCTTGCCGTATTCGCCGTCGCCCGGGATATCGATGCCGAGTTCCTTCTGGCGGCGCACCACGTCGATCACCGCATCCTTCAGTTGCGCCTGGAACTTCGCCTCATCGACGTCGCCGCCCGACAGGCGGGCCTGGTTCGCCGCGATCAATGCGTCCGGGCGTGGCAGGCTGCCGGCGTGGCTGGTGAGGATCCTGTCGCGGCTGTATCGCATCGTTCCATCTCCCTGCGGCCCATTGCCGGACCCATAGGCTCCGGTTATATGTCAAATCAGCGCTCGCGCAGTCTATCGAACGGCGAAGCACGCTGTCGAGAATTCCGCTCGCATGACGTCGCCGTTGCATAGCGACCGAGGAAATAACACGCCAAGGAGGCGTCATGTGGGTCCGCAATGCCTGGTACGTGGCCGCGTGGTCGGATGATGTCACCAACCGCGCGCTCCTGCCGCGCACGATTATCAACGAGCCACTGGTATTCTACCGGAAGTCCGACGGCTCTGTCGTTGCGCTGGAAGACCGATGCTGTCACCGGCTCGCACCCTTGTCGAAGGGACGCCTGGAGCAGGACGATCTGCGCTGCATGTATCACGGCATGAAGTTCGCCGCGGATGGACGCTGCATCGAGATTCCTGGGCAGGCATTTATCCCGCAGGCCGCTGCCGTGAGAAGCTTTCCTGTCGTCGAACGCGGCAGTTGGATATGGGTGTGGATGGGTCGGGCCACGATGGCGGACAGCGCGCTGATCCCGGATACCATCGCTGCGACCGATACCGGCTGGCAAATCAAGACCGGCCATCTCGACTACGCGGCGCACTATCAGCTCATCAACGACAATCTGCTCGACCTGTCGCATCTGAGTTTCGTTCACGCGAAGACGCTGGGCCGCAACATGCCGCAATGGGCCGCGCAACGCCCGCGTATCACGCGGCTGGAACGCGGCGTGCGTTTCCAGCGCTGGTTCGAGAACCGCCCGCATGCCCACTATTTCGGGCAGCCAGGCGAGGCTTATGATCTCTGGCACAGCTACGACTTCATCGTGCCGGGAATATTCATTCAGCGCCCGGCCTGGTACCCACCGGGTACCGCGATGCGGATGGACATGCAGCCGCCGACCGAGCCGCCGCTGTTCGTGCGCTGCGACGACCAGGCGGTGATCGCCGAGACCGAGCGCACGTCGCGATACTTCTACGCGGTCGGAGCGCGCAGTTCGGATGCCACCGTCGAGCTCGCGGACGAGATGTTCCGCTTCACCGAAATGGCGTTCCACGAAGACAAGGACATCATCGAGGCACAGCAGAAGGTGATCGACCTCGACCCCACGCGGCAGATGATGTCGCTGTCGTTCGACGCCGGTCCCAACCTATTCCGAGGCATCGTGCAGCAACTGGTGGAAGGCGAAATACGGGACCCAGAGCCGATTCCCGGCCCGGCCCCTGCGATGGACCTTGCCGCCGCGCAAGGCAACTGAGACATTACGGCATATTCAAAGGAGCGCTCCAATGGCCGACAACGTCAACACCTCGACAAAGCGCGCAGCCGTCACCCCGGTTGGTCTCAATCACCTGGTCCTCAATGTGCGCAACATGGAGGAATCGCACCGGTTCTGGACCGAGACCGTCGGCTTCAGACAGGTCGGCGAGCTCCATGCCACGCCGACGCGCCCCAATCCACCGAACATGCGGTTCTACAGCGGCGATCATGGCGGCGGTGCACTGAGCCATCACGACATCGCCCTGATCGAGAATCCCAATCTTCCGGCACCACCGGCCGAGTGGTCCATGCAAGGCATGCCGTGCGCGATCAGCCACATCGCCATCGCCTTGCCGAACCGCGAGGCGTGGCTGAAGCAGCTCGCCTATCTGCAGGAGCGTGGCGTGAAGTTCGACCGGCGCGTGGAGCACGGTATGACCCACAGCCTGTACATCCACGATCCGAACGGCTACGGCGTCGAGCTGCTGTACGAGCTGCCGCGCGAGGTCTGGGAAGGCGACATCGACGCCGCGCTGAACTACGCGGAACAGTTGCCGACCGAAGGGCCGGAGGCGCTGCAGGACCGCACGCAGAACGTGCCGGTATTCAAGCAACCCGCTACCGTCTGAGGTCGGCCATGGCAAAGCGCCAGAGCGTCAATGGGTCGCGTGCGCGGCACGAGAACCCGATCCCCAACGCCAGCCGCATCGGCAACATCGTGATGTCGAGCGTGATCGGCGGCACCAACCCCGGTACACGCGAGCTGCCGCCAACGCTGGAACAGCAGGTGGCAAATGTGTTCGGCTACATCCGCCACGACATCGAGGCCGCCGGCGGCACCGTCGACGACATCATCAAGATCACGTTCTGGGTGAAGGATCCCGCGAAGCAGCGGGCCGCACTGAACGACGAATGGGTGAAGATGTTCCCCGATCAGGATGCGCGGCCGGCGCGGCACACGCAGCCGCTGCCTGCCGACAGCCGTGCACTGGTGCAGGCCGACTTCGTCGCCGTCATCGCCTGACATGGACGACGTCGCGGCCTCGTCTGGGACGATGAAGTTCGGCGTCGGCCAGCCGATCCGCCGTCTGGAGGACGTGCGGCTGCTGACCGGGAAGGGCCGCTACCAGGACGACCAGACGCTGCATCGGCAGACCTGGTGCGTTTTCGTGCGCTCGCATCATGCGCACGCGCGGATCCGCTCGGTCGATGTCGCGTCGGCATCGCGTGCGCCTGGCGTGGTGGCGGTTTACACCGGCACCGATTATGCCAACGACGGCATCGCCATGCCGAAGGCGGCGATGCCGCGCAAGAAGCGCGACGGCTCGCCGATGTTCGCACCGCAACGTCCCGCGCTGGTTGTCGATCGCGCGCGCTATGTCGGCGATCCGGTGGCGATGGTGATCGCCGAGAGCCTCGCGCAGGCAATGGATGCCGCCGAACTCGTCGTGGTGGACTACGAGCCGCTGCCGTCGGTGACCTCGGTCGCCGAGGCGGCGGAGCCGGATGCGCCGCGGACCTGGGACGAAAACCCGGACAACATCTCGCACACCACGGAGCGCGGCAACCGCCAGGCCACGGAAGCGGCATTCGCGCAGGCGACGCACATCGTCAGGCGGCGCTACGTGATCACGCGCGTCCACGCGCAGTACATGGAACCGCGCGGCGCGATCGGCACCTTCGATCCGGCCGAGGATCGCTACACGCTGTTCGCCGACGTGAACTACCCGCACCGCGTGCGAAACATGCTCGCCAACATGGTGTTCAAGGTGCCGGAGAGCAGCGTCCGCGTCGTGTGCCACGACGTCGGAGGCGGCTTCGGCGCCAAAGGCTGGCAGTATGTCGAGCACCGCCTGACGCTGTGGGCCGCGCGCAAGATCGGACGGCCGGTGAAGTGGCGCTGTGAGCGCTCGGAAGTGATCCTCGCGGACGAACATGGGCGCGACAACGTCGGCACGATCGAGCTGGCGTTCGACGCAAATGCGAAGATCATCGGCTTGCGTCTGCACATGCTGGCAAGCATCGGCGCCTATATCGCGTCCGACCGCCAGTTGCTGACGCCGTTCGGCCAGATTGGCACCGTGGTGGGCGTCTACGACATTCCGGCCGCCTATGTCACGATCGATGCGGTGCTGTCCAATACCAGTCCGACCGCGCCCTATCGTGGCGCCGGTCGGCCCGAGGCAAGCTATCTGATCGAACGCGCCATGGAAGCCGCGGCGCACGAACTGAACATCGATCCGATCGAGCTGCGCCGGCGCAACGTCATCGCCGATGCGAAGATGCCGTACAAGACGGCGCTCGGGCCATTCTACGATTGCGGCCAGTTCAGCCGCAACATGGAGATGGCGCTGGAGGCGTCGGATCGCTCCGGCTTCGCCGCGCGGCGCGAGGCCTCGCGCGCGCGAGGCATGTTGCGCGGCTTCGGCTTCGCCAACGCGATCGAGCAGGCCGCGGGCCCCACACCGGAATATGCGGAAATCCGTTTCCAGCCGAGCGGCAGTGCCATTCTGCTGATGGGGACAAAGACGCACGGCCAGGGACACGAGACGGTCTTCAAGCAGATCCTGTGCGGTCGCCTCGGCATCGATCCGCATGAGGTACAGTTCATCGACGGCGACACCGATCGCGTCGCGTTCGGCATGGGCTCCAACGGCTCGCGCTCGATGGTGGTCGGCGGGTCGGCGCTGACGCTCGCCGCACAGAAGGTGATCGACAAGGGCAAGCGCATCGCCGCGCATCTGCTGGAGGCGGCGGAGGCGGACATCGAGTTCATCGACGGCCGCTTCAGCGTTGCCGGCACCGATCGCGCAATGGCGCTGAAGGACGTGGCGCGTGCGGCGTTCCAGCCGGCGCGGCTGCCGCCTGGACTGGAGCCGGGCTTCTACGAACACGCCACCTATGCGCCGACGCTGAACACGTTCCCCAACGGCTGCCATGTCTGCGAGGTGGAGATCGACCCCGATACCGGTGCGGTCGATCTGCAATCTTACCTCGTGATCGATGACGTCGGCACCGTGATCAATCCGCTCACACTGGCCGGCCAGATCCATGGCGGCGTGGCGCAGGGCGTCGGCCAGATCCTGATGGAGCAGGTGGTCTACGACCCGGAATCCGGCCAGTTGCTGACTGCGAGTTTCATGGATTACTGCATGCCGCGCGCCGACGACATGTGCAATATGCGGATCGTGTCGAACCCTGTGCCGACCGAAGGCAACCCCCTCGGCGCGAAAGGCGCGGGCGAGGCTGGCTGTGTCGGTGCGATGCCGGCGGTCATGAACGCCATCATGCACGCGCTGGAACCGCTGGGCGTGCACGACCTCGACATGCCCGCCACAGGCGACCGCATCTGGCGCGCGATCCGCGACGCGCAGGCGACGTAGTTCGTAACGGAGGAAACCAATGAGCGAATTGTCGCCGAAGACGCGCGAGGCGCTGCTCCGCGTCGGAACATCGACGCTGACCGGTGTGTTGAACCGGCGCGGCCTGCGCAGCATGTTCTTGCAGGACGTCTGGCCGATCCGTCACGATATTCCGCGCATGGTGGGCATCGCCTTCACCATGCGCTTCATTCCGTCACGCGAGGACAAGGATGGCCCCAATGCGCGCGGTCCACGTGCGCCGATCCAGAGCCAGGCGATGGAGACCTGTCCGCCGGGCCACGTTCTCGTCGTCGATTCCCGCGGCGATCCGCGTGCCGCATCGGCCGGCGACCTGTATGTCGGTCGACTGAAGGCGCGCGGCTGCGCCGGCATCGTCACCGATGGCGGCCTGCGCGATACGGATGGCATCTTCAAGACCGGGCTGCCTGCCTATCATCGGCGCGCTTCGTCGCCACCGAGCCCGATCGCGCATCATCCATGCGACCTCAATCTGCCGATCGCCTGCGGTGGCGTCGCGGTGTATCCGGGTGACATCATGGTCGGCGACTGCGATGGCGTCGTGGTGATACCACCCGAGATAGCCGATGAAGTGGCGGAGGAAGCGCTGACCACCACGTTGTACGAGGAATTCGCCGAACACGAGGTGGCGCGCGGACGCGCATTGCCGGGGCTGTTCCCGGTCGCTGGCGAAGCGGCAAAGCGCGACTTCGAAGCGTGGAAGGCGCGGTCCGGCGACTGATGGTGCGCTGGCGCAACGCAGCCAACCCCTGTCATTGCGAGGAGCGTAGCGACGCGGCAATCCCCATAGAAAAAGGGCACTCATGGTGGAGATTGCTTCGTCGCCACGCTCCTCGCAATGACAGGGGCAGCGTGTGAGCGGCATCGAGACCGCGCTCGTCCCGGTCGGCCAGGCGCTGTTGAGCGGCGTGCTGGTCGGCGGCGTGTACGGGCTGCTGTCGATCGGGTTCAGTCTCGCCTTCGGCGTGATGCGCATCGTCAATTTCGCCCACGGCGACCTGGTGATGTACGGCATGTATGCCGGCGTTGTCTCAGCGACGTTCGGCATCGATCCGCTCTATGCCATTCCATTCAGCTTTCTGCTCATGGCGCTGCTCGGCGCGGCGCAGTACCAGCTCGTCTATCGACGCTTCGTCGGTTTCGCCACCTTGCAGCAACTGCTCGCAGCCATCGGGCTTGGACTCGTGCTACAGATGCTGGCGCAGGTCGTCTTCGGCGCCGATACACGGTCCGCGCCTTCGATGTTCGGCGGACAGTACTTGCTGATCGGCCCGCTGTTCGTCTCCGCCGCACAGGTGATGGCATTCGTCGTCGCGGTTATTGCCACCATCGCGGTCGAAGCCCTGCTGCTCGGCACACATTGGGGCAGGACGGTGCGCGCCGTCGCAGACGACATCGAGGCGGCGGAACTTGTCGGCCTGTCCTCGCAGTTCATCAACATCACGGCGTTCGCGCTCGCCTGCGGACTGGCAGGCATCGCCGGTACGATCATGGTCACCTACTACCCGACCGACCCGTCGAAGGGCCTGTCGCTGATGCCTATCGCGATCATCGCGACGACCATCGGCGGTCTGGGCAGCATCCGTGGGTCATTCCTGGGCGGTATCTTCTGCGGCATGGTGCAGCAACTCACCGCAATGCTGTGGAACTCCGCGTTGCAGGATGTGCCGCTCTATGTGCTGCTGCTGTTCTTCATAGCCTATCGGCCGACCGGCATGTTCGGTTTCCGGACCGAATAGTGCGCCCACTGATCCCGATCGCCATCGTCGCGGCGCTCCCGGCCCTGCCGTTCGTCAACAACTACATCCTGGCCGCGACCGTGCGCGCGCTGATCTTCATCGCGCTCGGCCAGGCGTGGAACATCGTGGCCGGGATCGGCGGACAGCTCTCGCTCGGCCATGGCGTGTTTCTCGGACTCGGTTGCTATGTGACCGGCATCCTGTTCAACGAACTGGGCGTGCCTCCGTGGATCGGCGTCTGGGCGGGCGTACTGGTCTCGCTCGCCGTCGCACTGGTGATGGGCAGCATGACCTTGCGCATGCGCGGCGTGTTCTTCGCGTTGGCGACCGTCGCGGTGTCTCTGGCGTTCGATCAACTGGCACGCCACTACGTCGATCTCACCGGCGGCGACAACGGCCTCGCGCTGAAGTTCCTCGGCAATTCGCTCTGGGCCATGCAGTCGCGCTGGCCAGGACCGTTCGTGTATGCCGGGCTTGTGTTCATGATCCTCTACTATTGGATCACCCGAATTATTCTCGCCAGCCGCTTCGGCCTGGAGATGCGCGCGGTGCGCGACGACGAGATTGCCGCGGCGGCGGCAGGGGTTCGCGTATTCCGCACCAAGCTGCTTGGGTTTCTGGTCAGTGCCGCGATGACGGCACTGGCCGGGGGCCTGTACATGCAGTTCTATCAGGCGATCGACCCCGAGTCCGCCTTCGGCCTGGGACAGGCGATCCAACTGCAATTGCCAGCCCTGATCGGCGGCCTCGGCACGGCCTGGGGACCGATCATCGGCGGTGCGCTGATGATCGTGCTGTCGGAAGCCACCAACTGGGGCGCGACCAGGTTCGGCTTCATCGGCGTCGATATTCTTGTCTATGGCCTCGTATTGCTGATCGTTGTGCTGTGGGCACCGCAGGGGATCGTCGGCGTGCTGTGGAAGGGGCGCCGGCGATGAGCGTGCCCGCGCTGGAGGTGACGCAGATCGGCCGCCGCTTCGGTGGCCTGGTCGCGCTGCGCGACGTGAGCTTCAGCGTGCGCGAAGGTGAGGTGATGGGGCTGATCGGCCCCAACGGCGCAGGCAAGTCCACGCTGTTCGAGATCATCAGCGGCAACCTGCCGCCCACCACCGGCACCGTTCGCTATTTCGGCACCGACTGCACGCAACTGCCGGTACATCGCCGCCGCCGTTCCGGATTATGTCGCACCTTCCAGAAGGTCCGGCTGTTCGCCTCGATGACCGTGCGCGAGAACATCGCCGTTGCCGCCCGTCAGTCGATGCCCGCCGGTCAGGACTGGCGCGACGCGGTAGGGCAGGTGCTCGATCGCCTTCGGCTGAGCGCGCAGGCAGAGCGGATGCCGGCGGAGATCACGCTGGCCGACCGCAAGAAGGTGGAGATCGGACGCGCCATCGTCGGCCATTGCCGCGTGCTGCTGCTCGACGAAAGCCTGTCGGGACTGACGCATGACGAAGCCGAGGAACTCATCGGCGAGATCATGGCCCTGAGCCGAGCCAACGGCATCACGGTGGTCGTCGTCGAGCACGTACTGTCGGTGCTGGCAGCGATGGTGGAACGCCTGGTGGTGCTGCACAACGCCACCGTCATCGCCGATGGCACACCGTCGGAGATTGCGCGCGATCCGCATGTCATCGAGGCCTATCTCGGCACCAGGCAGAGCGCGTTCCGATGACCGCGCTGGCGGTTGCCAACCTGACCGTGTCCTATGGCGACGTGGTCGCCGTCCGCGACGTGTCCTTTGCGTTCGACGCGGGTGAGGTCTTCGTGCTGCTCGGCGCCAATGGCGCCGGCAAGACCAGCATCCTGCGCTGCATATCGGGTCTGGTGCCTGCACGATCCGGCACGACCGTGTCGGGTGAACGGTCGCTCAACGGGCTCAGTCCGCATGAGGTGGCCAGGGCGGGCATCTCGCACGTGCCGGAAGGCAGGCGCATCTTTCCCAATCTTTCCGTCGAGGAGAACCTTACGGTCAGCTTCATACCGCGTGGCAGCGACAGGGGTACGGTGCTCGCAGCGGTCTACAAGCTGTTCCCGCGGCTTGCCGAACGGCGACGCCAGTTCGGCGGCACGTTGTCCGGTGGCGAGCAGCAGATGCTGGCGATCGGCCGCGCACTGATGAACTCGCCGGCGTTGCTGATGCTGGACGAACCGTCGCTCGGGCTTTCGCCGGTGCTGGCGGACCTTGTGTTCGAGCGTCTGGCGGCGATCAATGCGCAGGGAACCACAATCCTGTTGGTCGAGCAGAACGCGACGTGCCTGGAACTGGCGACGCACGGCGTCATCCTGCAGAACGGCAGGGTGCTGCTGGCCGGTGACCGTGCCGCGCTACAGGATTCGGATTTTGTCCGGCGGGCCTATCTGGGGATCTGACCGAGCAATGGAACAGGGGGAGAAACAACCATGCAGGTATCACGTCGGGAGAGTCTTGCTGCGCTGATGACGGCGGCGGCGACACTGGGCGTCCGCGCAAGCCGCGCGGATGAACCGGACGTGGTGATCGGCGCGCCGAATTCGCTGACCGGCGGCCTGGGCGAGAACGGCCAGCGTGCCGTGTGGGGGTTTCTGATCGCGATCGAGCAGATCAACCGCGAAGGCGGCATCAAATCGCTCGGCGGCGCCAGACTGAAGCCGATCGTCGCCGATACGACCACGGAAAATCCGACGCAAGGCGCCAGCGTCGCGCGGCGCATCATCGATCAGGATCATGCGGTCGCGCTGTTCGGCTCCACCGCCAGCGCGATCACCCTGGCAACGCAGGTGGAAGCCGAAAAGTCGCAGGTCCCGCTTGTCACGTCGTCCTATGCCGATCCGCTGGTGCAGCGTGGCATGAAATACACCTTCAAGATCACTACGCCCGGTAGTTATAGCTGGAACTTTGCGATGGACGCCCTGGTGGAGATGATCAAGACCGAACGTGGATCGCCGCCGAAATCGTGCGGCATATACATGGGGTCCGATGCGGTGAGTGCGTCGGTGGCCAAGACCCTGCCGATCGAGGCGCAGCGCATCGGCCTGCCGATCGTTTCGCAGGTCAATTTCCAAGGCAACCTGACCGATCCATCCGTCATCGTCTCGCCGATCCTCCAGAACAAGCCGGAGACCATCTTCCTCAGTGCCTTCCTGAATGATGCAGTGCTGGTGCTGAGGACCTTGCGTGGGCTGGGCGTAAAGACGCCGGTTGCCGCGGCCGGCGGCGTATCCACCGATTCAGCGGGCAAGACTCTTGGCCCCGGCGCCGATCGCGTGTTCATGCCGTGGAGCTGGAACTGGGACCTCGCGGTGCCCGGCGAGAGCGAACTCAACGACGCCTACAAGAAGGCCCATCCCGACGCGCCCTACCCGTCCAACAACGAGCAGCTCGGCATGGGCTATAGCATCGGCATGATCATTCGCCAGGCACTGGAGAAGGCAGCAAGCCGCGACAGCATGAAGTTGCGCGACACGCTGGCGAGCACCGAATTCATCGACCTGCCGCTGCCGGCCAAACGCGTTGCGTTCGACGAGACCGGCCTCAACAAATACGCCCAGATGATCCTGACCGAATGGAGCGACGGCAATGCCCATACGGTATGGCCGAAGGAACTACAGGCGATGAAGCCGGTGCTGTGAGGCGTCCGGCGGGATTTGCCGTGGCGCCATATACGCGTAATGTGACCGTCGTACGGATTTTTCGTAACCGGGCTCGATCGTACCCGCCCGATGACAGGAGGAAACATGGCTGAGATCAAAGGCGCCGACCTGCTGGCGAAGAGCCTCAAGGAACAGGGCGTGGAATATATGTTCGGTGTGGTCGGGTTCCCGGTAGGGCCGCTCGCCGAGGCGGCGCAGAAGGTCGGCCTGCCCTATATCGGCATGCGCAACGAGCAGACTGCGTCTTATGCCGCCGGTGCCGTCGGCTACCTGACCGGCCGCCCCGGCGCGTGCATTGTCGTGACTGGTCCGGGCGTCATCCACGGCCTCGCCGGCCTCGCGAACGCGCAGTCCAATTGCTGGCCTATGCTGCTGATCGGCGGCGCATCCGAAACCTATCGCAACGGCATGGGCGCCTTCCAGGAGGAGCGCCAGGTGTTGATCGCGACGCCGGTCTCCAAATGGGCGCACGCCATCGAGCACGTGAACCGCATTCCGTTCTACGTGGAAATGGCAGTGCGGCAATCGATCTACGGAAGGCCGGGTGCAGCCTATCTCGACATCGCGGACGACATCATCACCGGCTCATGCGACACCGACAAGGTGATCGAGGCTGCGAGATGCCCTGATCCGCCGCGCATCCAGACGATGCCGGAATATATCGACCAGGCGCTGGACGTGCTGCAATCGGCTCAACGGCCGCTGGTCATCATCGGCAAGGGCATGGCCTTCTCGCGCGCCGAGGACGAGGTGCGCGCTTTCATCGAGAAGACGCAACTGCCGTTCCTCGCTTCGCCGATGGGCAAGGGCGTGATGCCGGACGACCA
>JANWJK010000316.1 GCA_025452005.1 Acetobacteraceae bacterium
GCACCGAGATCTATTTCAACCAGCCGAAGACAATCGAGGCTCTGTCATTCTGGCACAGCCTGTCGGCGCAGCACCACGCGACGCCGGACGGTGTCTCCAACTGGCCGCAACTATCCCCAGACTTCCTCGAGGGCAACGCTGCGATCATCCAGCACACCACCGGCAACCTGACCAACGTGCGGGACAAGGCGCAGTTCCCGTTTGGTGTGGAGGGGCTTGCCGGGAAGAACTCACCTCACACCGTGGTCGGCGGTGGCAACATGTACTTCTTCAAGAACGCCAACTCCGCTGAGAGGCAGGCGAGCCTGCGGTTCGCACGTTGGGTCAGCCAGCCGGAGCGAGCCGCCGACTGGTCCATGCGTACGGGTTATATTGCGACCAGCCCGGCAGCCTATGAGACGCAAACGCTGAAGGATTTCATTATCAAGGTTCCGGCCGCCAATGTGGCGCGCACCTTCCTCCCGGTGGCGACCGGCGAACTGTCGGTGCACGAGAACCAGCGCGTCTACAAGGTGCTGACGGACAACATCCAGGCCTGCCTGAACGGTACCAAGACGCCGGCGCAGGCGCTGGCGGATACACAGACCGAGTCCGATCGTATCCTGAAGCCTTACAAGAAAGCCTGAGCGACCAGGCGGGATGCGGCGCGACACAATCCACGCCTATCTGCTGTTGCTGCCCGCCATCATCCTGTTGGTGGCATTCACCCACTGGCCGGCCATCGCGACGCTGATCGATAGCCTCTACGCCACGCCCCACGGCGCTCGGCCTGCACCATTCGTAGGCATAGACAACTACAGAGATCTTCTCAACGACCCGGTGTTCTGGCAGGCGCTGCGCAACAACGCCTGGTACGCGGTCGCGACCATCCCCGTCTCGATCGTCCTTGCCCTGCTGATGGCCCTTGCGGTCAATGAGGCGTTGCCAGGTCGAGCCGTGCTGCGCATGGCCTACTTCCTGCCCACGATGCTGCCGATGATCGCCGTCGCCAACATCTGGCTGTTCTTCTACACGCCGGACTACGGCCTGTTCGACCGCATCATCGCGTGGTTCGGCGGGGGCCGGCACAACTGGCTCGGTGACGCATCGACGGCACTGCCGGCGATGATCGCCGTGGCGGTATGGAAGGAAGCCGGGTTCTTCATGATTTTCTATCTTGCGGCGCTGCAGACCATGCCGACGGATCTTCGTGAAGCGGCGGCGCTCGAAGGCTCTTCGCGCTGGAACTATTTCCGCCGTGTCACCGTGCCGCTGCTGATGCCCACTACGCTGTTCGTACTGGTGAACGCTGTGATCAATGCGTTTCGTGTCATCGACCATATCGTGGTCATGACACGCGGCGGTCCGGACAACGCCACGACGCTGCTGCTGTATTACGTCTACGAGGCCGGCTTCCGCTTCTGGGACACCGCAGCCGCGGCAACCGCGACGGTGGTGCTCCTGACGATCATGGCACTCGCTGCGGTATTCCAGTTCGGCGTGCTGGGCAGACGCGTGCATTATCGATGATGGTCGCGGACCATCATCCGATCGGTCGCAGCCTCGAAACGCTGGGCGCGTGGCTGCTCGGTCTGCTGTGGATGCTGCCGCTGCTCTATGCCGTCTGGACCGCATTCCACCCGGCGATCTATGCGACGCATTTCGATCCGTTGGCGCCGCTGACATTCGCCAATCTTGAGGCGGCCCGGCAGGCGGCGCCGTTCACCCGCTACCTGATCAACACCGTGATGTTGGTCACGCTGATCCTGGCTGCGCAATTCGTGTTGTGCACGCTCGCCGCGTTCGCGTTCGCGAGGCTCATCTTTCCCGGCCGTGACCTGTTGTTTGCTGTTGTGCTGCTGCAACTCATGGTGATGCCGGACGTGTTGCTGGTGGAGAACTACCGCACGCTGGTGCAGCTTCACCTCGCCGATACCATCCTGGCCATAGCGTTGCCGTATCTCGGCTCCGCCTTCGGTATATTCCTGCTGCGTCAGACCTTCCTGACCATTCCCCAGCCGCTCGACGATGCGGCGCGGCTCGAAGGCTGCGGCTTGCTGGCGCGGCTGTGGCGTGTCTATGTGCCGCTCGCCAAGCCGACCTACATCGCCTACGGCTTGGTGTCGGTCAGCTATCACTGGAACAATTTCCTCTGGCCGTTGGTGATCACCAACTCCGTCACCACGCGCCCGCTCACGGTGGGCCTGGCCATCTTCGCCACGACCGATCAGGGCATAGACTGGTCGATCGTCACCGCCGCCACGCTCATGACCAGCGCGCCGCTGCTGGTTGCCTTCCTGCTGTTCCAGCGGCAATTCGTGCAAAGCTTCATGCGCGCGGGGATCAGATGACCGCACTCGCCGACCGCTTCGACACCGCCGTTGCGCTTGCCGCGGAGGCAGGCGCACTCGCGCTGCGGATGCAGCGGTCCCCCGGCGCCTCGTCGGCCACGCTGAAGGGAGCACAGGACTGGGTCACCGAGGCGGACGGCGCGGTCGAGCGCATGCTGTCCGAACGTCTCGCGCACGCCTATCCGGCCGATGGGTTTCAGGGCGAAGAGGGCGGCCGGATGCGTACAGGCAGCCTGCGCTGGGTGGTCGATCCGATCGACGGCACAGCGAACTTCATGCGCGGCGGCAAGCGGTTCTGCGTCTCGCTCGGCTGCCTCGACGGTGACCTGCCCGTGATCGGGGCGATTGTCGCACCCGCACTGAAGGAAACCTTCGCTGCCCGCCAAGGGGGCGGCGCCACGCTGAACGGTGTGCCGATTCATACGGCCGAGACCTTCGATCTCGCCCGTGCCACCGTCGAACTCGGCTGGTCGCAGCGCCGTTCCCGCGAAGCCTTCCTCAGTCTGGTCGGCAGCGTCATCGCGGCAGGTGCGATGCCACGGCTCAATGGCTCGGGCGCACTGGGTCTCGCCGATGTCGCGGCCGGCCGGACCGACGCCTATGTCGAGCTGCACATCAACCTGTGGGACGTCGCCGCGGCGTTGACGATATTGGCGGAGGCAGGCGCCGCGGTCAGTCCATTCATGGCCGGCGACGGCGCGACCAATGGCAACCCGATCCTGGCCGCCGCCCCCGGCATCGCCGCCGCACTGTCCGCAGCGGCCTCTATCGCGCTTTGACAGCAACCCGCCGCAGCGCTTTGTTGCCGGCGGAGCACCAGGAAGGCAGGACCGATCGTGCGACCCCTCGAAGGCATCCGCGTCGTCGCCCTCGAACACGCGGTGGCGGCGCCGATCTGCAGCCGCCACATGGCCGATCTTGGCGCCGATGTCATCAAGATAGAACGTCCTGGCGAAGGCGATTTTGCCCGCGCCTACGACAGTTACGTGCATGGTCAGGCCAGCTTCTTCGTCTGGCTGAACCGCGGCAAGCGCAGTGTCACGCTTGATCTGAAGCACCCCGACGCGGCGAAACTGCTGGAGCGGCTGATCGGCACCGCCGACGTGCTGCTACAGAACCTCGCCCCTGGCGCCGCCGCGCGCCTTGGCCTCAGTCACGCCGATCTGGCGCCGCGTCATCCGAAACTCATCGTCTGCGACATCTCCGGCTACGGTGAGAGCGGGCCGTTCGCGAATAAGAAGGCGTATGACCTGCTGATCCAGGCGGAATCCGGACTGATCAGCGTCACCGGCACCGAGGAAACGCCGTCGCGCGTCGGCATCTCCGCGGCCGACATCGCCACCGGGATGTATGCGCTGTCCGGCATTCTGGCGGCCCTTGTTCGACGTGGCCGGACCGGCGCGGGCGCCAACGTGAAGATCGCCATGCTGGACGCGCTGGCCGAGTGGATGATGTATCCTTTGTATCGGACCGCCTATGGCAGGTCGCCGATGCCGCGTTTGCCCACCAGCCATCCCGCGCTCGCGCCATACGGCGCGCACCAGACCAAGGATGGCCAGGTGATTTTCGGACTGCAGAACGAGCGCGAGTGGGTGACATTCTGCGCCAAGGTGCTCGAGCGGCCGGAACTCGCCACCGACCGGCGGTTCGGCAACAACACCGCGCGCCGCGAGCATAGGCTCGAACTGACCGCGCTCATCGAAGACTATTTCGCCGACATGACGTCGATCGATGTGGTGAAGAAGCTCGACGCCGCTGGCATCGCCAACGGCAGGCTCAACGAGCCGGCCGACGTGTGGGAACATGTCCAATTCACTGCGCGCGATCGTTGGCGTGAGATCGACACGGCGGGTGGCCCGGTGCGTGCGCTGCTGCCGCCGTTCACTTTCACCGACGTAGAGGCCGCAATGGGCGATGTCCCGGCACTCGGCGAGCATACCGACGCGGTGCTGGGCGAGCTCGGATACGCACCGGAAGAGGTCCGCGCGCTGCATGCGGCTGGAGCGGTATGAACGAGTTCGATCCAGACACGCATCGCATGATACCCGAGCAACGCTGGTTCGACGACTTTCGGATGGGTGAGCGGTTCGTACTGCCGAGCCGAACGATGACCGATGCTCTGTTCCTGGCCTTTCAGGCAGCGAGCGGCGACAACCATCCGATCCACTACAACATCGAGTATTGCCGTGCCCGTGGTCTGCCGGGAAT
The DNA here is from genome assembly GCA_025452005.1 of Acetobacteraceae bacterium. Taxonomy (GTDB): domain Bacteria; phylum Pseudomonadota; class Alphaproteobacteria; order Acetobacterales; family Acetobacteraceae; genus JAMXLO01. Next base: position 4,539 of record JANWJK010000316.1, read on the forward strand.
GCTGGCGCACGGCTTCCAAACCCTGATCCAGACCGCGCCGGGGGCCGGCCTATTTCCCTTCGTTACCGAGGACTCGCTGATGGGCTTCATCGAGCAGTCGAGCCGGTTCCTGAAGCCGGTAGTCGCTGGCGATACGCTGTATCCGGCGCTGGAGGTCGACGAGCTGTCGCCCAACCGGACCTCTGGCGTGGTGGGTCTGCACAGCACGGTCCACAATCAGCGGCGGGAACTGGTGCTGGAGGGACGCCAGCGGTTCCTGTTGCGGAAGCGGCCGGGCTGAGGGGTATATCCGATGACGCCGGCGATCAACGCTGACAGGCTGTGGCAGTCCATCATGGACATGGCCCGCATAGGTTCGACACCGGAGGGCGGCAGTTGCCGCCTGGCACTTTCGCCGGAGGACACTGAGGCCCGCGCACTGCTGCTCGACTGGTGCAGGCCGCTCAACCTGCGCTTCGAGCAGGATGCGATCGGCAATATGTTTCTGCGTCGCGAAGGCAACGACGATGCCGCGCCGGCGATCGCGTTCGGCAGCCATCTAGACACGGTGCCGACCGGCGGCCGCTTCGACGGCGTGTTCGGCGTGCTCGCCGGACTGGAGGTGATCCATACGCTGGCCGAATCAGGCGTCCGAACGCGGAGTGCGCTCGAACTGGTCAACTGGACCAACGAGGAAGGCAGCCGCTTCCGCCCCGCGATGATGGGCAGTCGTGTTCACGCCGCCGATCTGCCGTTGGAGGATGCGCTCGCCATTACCGACGACGAGGGCATCAGTGTGCGTGAAGCGCTCCTCGCGGCCGGCCAGTGCGGCGGGCTGACGCCATCACCACGCGGCTGGGCCTGCTGGCTGGAGGCACATATCGAGCAAGGTCCAGTCCTTGAGGCCACGGGCGCGGACATCGGCATCGTCACCGGCACCGTTCACGCGCGATATTTCCAGCTCGTCGTGACCGGCGAGCCGAGCCATGTCGGACCGACCACGATGGATCGCCGGCGCGACAGTCTCGCCGCAGCGGCGGAGATCATCCTGGCAGTGGAGCGCATTGCTCTCGGCGCCGAACCGGGCGGACGCGCCTCTGCCAGTTGGATCGAGAATTACCCCAATGCGCGCGGCAACGTCGCGAACATCACTCGCCTGCATTGCGATGTGCGGCATGAGCGCGCCGAGTGCGCGGCCGCCATGGACCAGGAGCTGCGCGACGCGATCGCCGCGATCGCGGCTCGGCGGGGTGTATTGGTCGCCATCGACCCCTACGCCACGTTCGGGCCGGTTGCATTCGATCCCGTGCTTGGCGCGTTGCTGCGCGACAAGGCCGGGGCCCGTCAACTCGTCACGCGCGACCTGATCGCCGCCGCCGGCCACGATTCTGTATTGATCGCGCCGCTATGCCCCAGTGCCATGCTGTTCGTGCCCAGCGTAGGTGGCATCACCCACAACCCCCGCGAATACTCGACCAGGCAGCACGTGGCGAGGGGAGCCGAGGTCATGCTGGAGGCGGTCCTGGCGCTGGCCGGTTGATCACCGGTTCATGGCCTTCTGATTTGATCCAGATCAATGCGTCCACCGCGCGGTCTTCGATAGCATCAAATTTAGTCTGGCACCGGCGCATGCGGGGGTGACATGTCATTGCGCGACAAGCTGATGTGGGCAGGTGTGATCCTGCTCGGGACCATCTCGTTCTGTATCGTAGCCCTGACGCGAGGCGAGCCGGTCAATGCCGCGTGGCTCGTCATTGCGGCGGTGTGCATCTACTTCATTGCATACCGCTTCTATGCGTTGTTCATCACTTCACGGGCGTTCCGCGTCGACCCATCGCGACAGACACCCGCCTGGCGTCGCAATGACGGCCTGGACTACGTACCGACCCACCGGGTGGTGCTGTTCGGCCATCACTTCGCGGCGATAGCCGGCGCCGGCCCGCTGGTCGGCCCTGTGCTTGCCGCCCAGATGGGCTACCTGCCGGGCACGCTATGGATCCTGGCCGGTGTCGTATTCGCCGGCGCGGTCCAGGACATGACCGTACTTTTCCTCTCGACCCGCCGTGACGGCCGTTCTCTCGGCGACATGATCCGTGCCGAGATGGGCCCGCTCGCCGGCGGCATCGCAGGCATCGGCATATTGCTGATCTGCATCATCGTGCTGTCGGTGCTGGCGCTGGTTGTGGTGAAGGCCCTGGTGGGCAGCCCATGGGGCACGTTCACTGTGGTCTGCACCATCCCGATCGCGCTGCTGATGGGCGTCTATAGCCGCTTCCTGCGGCCCGGCCGGATCGCCGAGATGTCGGCAATCGGCGTCGTGCTACTGCTGACCGCGCTGGTCCTGGGACAGACTGTCTCCGAGACGCCGGCGCTCGCAGCCTGGTTCGATCTGTCGGGCGGCACGCTGGCTCTCATGATCATCGGCTACGGCTTCGTCGCCTCGGTGCTGCCGGTCTGGCTGCTGCTGGCGCCACGCGACTATCTGTCGACCTTCCTCAAGATCGGCACGATCCTGCTGCTGGCGCTGGGCATTATTCTGGTGCGGCCTGACCTGCAGATGGCGCCGATCACCCGCTTCATCGACGGCAGCGGGCCGGTATGGGCCGGCGGGCTGTTCCCCTTCCTGTTCATCACCATAGCCTGCGGCGCGGTGTCGGGTTGGCATGCGCTGATCTCGTCGGGAACGACGCCGAAAATGATCGAGAACGAGTCGCAGATCCGCCTGATCGGCTATGGCGGGATGCTGACGGAATCGTTTGTCGCGATCATGGCGATGATCGCCGCCACGGTTATCAATCCTGGCGTGTACTTCGCCATGAACAGCGCGGCCGGACTGATCGGCAGCGATGCAGCACACGCGGCGCAGGTGATAACAGGGTGGGGCTTCACGGTGACGCCTGATATGCTGACGCAACTGGCGCGTGACGTCGGCGAGACCAGCATCATGTCACGCACCGGCGGCGCGCCGACACTTGCTGTCGGCATGGCGACGATCCTGTCCGGCATGTTCGGCGGCAAGCTGCTGATGGGCATCTGGTACCACTTCGCCATCCTGTTCGAGGCGTTGTTCATCCTGACCACGGTCGATGCTGGGACCCGCGTCTGCCGCTTCCTGATCCAGGACCTGGTCGGCAACGCGGTACCGAGCTTCAAGGCGACCGAGTCCTGGACCAACAACGTGATCGGATCTGCAGCGTCCTGCGTGATGTGGGGCTACTTCCTGTATCAGGGGGTGATCGACCCGCTGGGCGGCATCTGGACCTTGTGGCCGCTGTTCGGCACTGCGAACCAGATGCTGGCGGCGATCGCGCTGACCATGTGCACGGTCGTGCTGTTCAAGATGAAGCGTGAACACTATGCCTGGATTACGATTGTGCCGACCGCCTGGCTGGTCGTGTGCACCGTCACCGCTGGTCTGCAGAAGGTGTTCAGCGCCAACCCGGCGATCGGCTTCCTGAGCCATGCGTCGAGGTTCTCGGATGCCGCCGCGGCCGGCAAGGTCCTTGCGCCGGCCAAGAGCCTCGGCGAGATGTACCGCGTTGTGTTCAACGACTACGTGGACGCGACATTGGCCGCGGTGTTCGCCACGATAGTGGTTATCATGGTGGCGTATGGCGTGCTCGCCTGTATCAAGGCGCTGGGCAATCCGCGCAACACGGCGCTCGAGGTCGACGCCGCCATGGCAGCCGGCGATGACTAGACTTCGCCTGGTCTGCGAGGTTGTCACCCAGACGGCACGCCTGATGGTGGGCGTGCCGGACTACCAGACCTATGTGACGCACACACGGACCACGCATCCCGACAAACCGGTGATGAAGTACGAGGAGTTCTTCCGGGAACGCCAGACTGCGCGCTACGCCATCGGCAAGGGGCGCTTCCGCGGCTGCTGTTGAGCGCCCCAGCCTGCGGCTATCGCCTCGATCTCGCGTCGTGCCTCCGCCAGTTGTGGGCCGGTTACGACCAGCGGGGCACAGCCCGCTGCCTCCCACTGCCGCCAGGCGAAGTCCGGATGCAGTGTGACCAGCCTCCCGCCATCGAAGTCCGCGCGATTCCCTGTATCGAGATATGACTCCACCGCCAGTCCCTCGGCCAGCAGCACATCGTGCCGCGATAGCTCAACGTGGTGGTAGGTGATCACATCCAGTTGGACCTGCTCGATGGTCGAGCCATTGATCAGCAATCGGACGGGGATCAGGACGCCGCAGAGATACACGGCATGTTCGGGCGACAGCCACAGGTCGCGGTGTGGACGCCCACGTCCCAGCGCACCGGCCATAATGCGCACTGGCCAGACATCCAACGGTCTGGCATGGCGTCGGCAGTCCACGCGCCGAGACCCGAGCCAGACGACGCTTCGCAGCGGCGCGCCGAAATGCGCTACGATGCGGTCGCCGATCCGCAGACGCTCCACCGGTACCTCGCCTGCCCCCGTGGCGATCCGTGTGCCGCTCGCGAAGCAGGGGATCGGCGGTTCCGTGGTGAGGAACGTGGTACCCGACTCGCTGACCGGGCCGTTGGCGATCTGCGCGGCGGTCAATCCAAACACCTGGTTGTTGGCGAGGCTTGCCGTCACGGCGGGCATAGTCTGGTTCAGCAGGGCAACCGCCGAAGGCGAATCCAGGTCGTTCAGGATCACATTGTTGCTGATCGACAGACTGGAACCTGCATACACCGTCCCTTCGCCGCCGAAATGGATGATCGCCGGGTTCTCCGACCGCGGTCCCTGTTCGATGAAGTCGTTGCTGATCGTGTCATTGCCACCATTCGGCAGATCGATGCTGTAGCTCGCGGTGCCGGTCGGACCGTCCACGATCGAGCTGCCCTGGATGATCGTGTTGAGAGCACGGCTCTTGATCTCATGGCCGACGACCGCGTCATGGAAATAGCTGTTGGTGATGGTGAGTGTGCCGACCTGGCCGACATAGAGATTGTGCGTCAGTCCGTCGCCGGCGCCGTTGTGGGCGAACTGGGAATTGGTGATCGTGATGCTGCCGGCAGGGTTGTCGGCAGCCAGCAATCCGTCCTGGTTGTCGTGAAAGTAGCAGTTGTCGATCGTGAGGTTGCCGACCTCGTAACGGACGCCTGCGCCATTGTCGTCCGTCACCTTGGCACCCGAGAATTCGAGGTTACGCAGCGTAACGTCGGAATGGGTGACCAGGATCGCCTTGCCGTTGCCTGGCTGCACGGTCGCAACGAAACGCGCCATGCCGCCCACCGCTTCGATCGTGATTTTCGTCGTGATGGTAGCAAAGTCGTTGGTGTAGGTGCCGGCCTGCACCTGGATTACATCGCCGTCATGCGATGCAGCGACGGCCGCCGCAAGCGTCGAGAATGCCTGACCCGGACCAACGGTCAACACCGTCATATAGGAACCCCCGCGATTGTCGCCCCGCATGAGGCTGTCACGCATGTCGTCAACCTAGCGTATGATGCAGCGACATGGACCTGTTAAATCGATCGCAGCCACGGCTGGGCCCGAGATGGAGCTGATGTGATGCGCGCGATGGTCATGGACTCGGCAGGCCGGCCGTTGCGGCGTATCGCTTTGGCAGTGCCGACACCTGGTCCGGATCAGGTGCTGATACGCGTGCATGCCTGTGCCGTTTGCCGCACGGACCTGCACGTCATCGACGGCGATCTGACGGAGCCGAAGCTGCCGCTGATCCCGGGTCACGAAATCGTTGGCACCGTCGCAGCGCTTGGCCAGGGCGTGGATCGCCTCGCGGTCGGCGATCGCGTCGGCGTGCCATGGCTCGGTTGGACCTGCGGTCAATGTGCATTCTGCCGCTCAGGTCGGGAGAATCTGTGCGCGCAGGCTCGCTTCACCGGCTATCAGATCGATGGCGGGTATGGTGAGTTCGCCGTCGCTGATCAGCGCTACTGCTTCCACATTCCGCCCGGATACAGTGATATCGAGGCCGCGCCCCTGCTGTGCGCCGGCCTGATCGGCTATCGCTCGTTGCGTATGGCAGGCGAGGGGCGTCGTCTGGGCCTATATGGCTTCGGCGCGGCGGCACATATCATCGCCCAGGTGGCGCGTTGGCAGGGTCGCGACGTGCATGCGTTCACCAGCCCGGGAGACACCGACGCCCAGACATTCGCGCGCGAACTGGGTGCTTTCTGGGCGGGCGGCTCCGATCAGGCGCCGCCGGTGTTGCTCGACGCTGCGATCATATTCGCGCCGGTTGGGCCGCTGGTGCCCGCGGCGCTGCGCGCGGTCGAGCGGGGAGGTACAATAGTGTGCGCCGGCATCCACATGAGCCCGATACCCGGTTTCCCTTACGACTTACTGTGGGGTGAGCGTGTGGTCCGTTCGGTAGCGAA
>JANWJK010000317.1 GCA_025452005.1 Acetobacteraceae bacterium
CCGGGCGCGATGCCGAGATCGCAGCAGATATCGACGATGACGGCGCCGATCGGGCGGCGACGCACCTCCTCGGCGATCTCTTCCTCGGTGGGGAGGCGGGCGAGGCGCTGGTCCTGGGCAGGGTCGGCGGGCTGGACGTCCCGCGGCGCGGCCTCCCGTGCGGCGCCCGGCACGCGTATGGCGGGCAGGCGGATGGGCGGAACCGTGAGGTCCCGGCCGCGCTCGGCGCGTTTGCAGAGCTTGGCTTCCAGCATCGCGGCCCGGCGCAGGCCACAGGTGATGCGGGCGAGGATGACGGCGATATCGGCGGTGCCGAACGGTCTGACGAGGAAGGCGAAGCCTGGGGTGCCGGCGCGCTGCTGCACCGTGGCGGCGAGCTGCCTGCCGTAGTCGATCAGCTTGCGAACGAGGTTGAGGACGCGGCCGAGGCGGCGGGGCATGTCGGCGCCGGCCCGGGGCGGATCGGGCTCCGGGGTTGGGGTGGGGAGTTGGAGGAGTGGACGTTGTCAAGGAAATTCTTCCTGAGCCAGGCGGGCCGGGGCGGTCGCACCCGGCGAGGGGAAGGTCAGTGTTTCTGACTCCAATGTTGGTTTGCCCGCCTTCCCACCGTCATTACGAGCGGAGCAAAGCAATCCCCCGCATGCATTGGTGCAATATCGCTGCAGGGCAATCGAATGACAGCGCGAAGATCTCTCGTCGCCGCGGTTCTCGTTGTCATTGCGAGCGAAGCGAAGCAATCTCGGGCCAGTTGGCACTACGATGGAGATTGCCGCGTCGCTGCGCTCCTCGCAATGACAGGGTGCAATCCCCATGGAGATTGCTTCGCTTCGCTCGCGATGACAGCATTCGCCGGATCCACGCGACAGTTTGGTCGTCAGTGCATGTGCATCATCTCGCCCTTGGCCATGCCGAGATGATGCATCTGATGATGACCGCCTTGAACCATCATGCCCATGAAGCCCAGGGCACGGATTTTCTGCACGTCGGCAGGGTTGCTTGCTGTGACCGTCAGTTCCACGCCATTTGGGAGAGCCGAAGTCCGCACCGCCCAGCCATACATTCCGTCCATGTCGCGGGCATGGTCGGGCACCATGCGCTGGATGGCCTCCAGCGTGCGATCGCTGCCGATTACCTTGATGCGCAGGCCGTTCTCGATCGACTCCTTTTGCGCAGTCGCTCGCATCGTTACTTCATCCATATCGATCAGGTGTTGACGCAGGGCGTCGACATCGACCTTGGACCAGTCGGTTTGTGGATCGGCTTGTAACTTTTCGACGATCTCCTGGATCGCCCCGAATGCGGCTTGGCCGGGTTCGGTGGCCATTGCCGCCTGATGGCCGGGACCGTGCATCGTCATGTCGCCCATCGGGTGATGCATCGGCATCTGCCCCATTCGATGCATCGCACCGGGCCCAGGTGGTGGGTTGCCCTGAGCACTGGCACCGGTAGCCGTCGCCGCGATGGCCAGAACCAACATGGCAGTGCGCACTGGCTTCATAATGACCTCCTGAAGGCGCAAGAAAGCGTTCCTACGTAGCGTGGCGCGGGCCAGTTCCATATGATCCTGATCATATGACCTCCGATATATTTCCTCCCGGCAGCCTGGCTGCCCGCTTGCTTGCGGTGCTGCATCGATCTCGTGTGACACGTCACCGCTTCGGTCGTGGTGCGACCATCTTCCGCCAGGGAGATCGTGCCGCGGCGATGTTCCTCATCGAGACGGGGCGCGTCCGGCTGACCCGTGTCCTGGCCGATGGCACGCCGCTCATCCTGTATGTCGCTGCGGCAGGAGAGAGCTTCGCCGAAGCATCCCTGTCGGCGGCGACCTATCACTGCGATGCCATTGCGGAAACCGACACGGCGGTGCTTTCTCTGCCGAAAGCCGACCTGCTTTCCGCCCTTGCGGCTGATCCGACCGAATGCCTCGCGCTGGCATTGGCACTTGCCGAGCAGGTGCGGGATTTGCGCGCCAGGCTGGAGCTTCGCAACATTCGATCTGCGAGCGCACGGGTTCTCGCCTGGCTGCGCCTGCATGCATCCGGCGATCCGCCCGCTGTGCCGAGGCGCCGCTCATGGACGCCAGCCGCCGATGAACTCGGCCTGACCCGGGAAGTGGTCTACCGAGCACTGGCAGCGCTGGAGCGCCAAAAGCTAATCGACCGAGGGGCTGACTTCGTTAGCCTGACAACTCGCGAGGGTGCATAGAGCGGCATCCGCCGGCCACACGTTCAGAAACCCAAATTTGCATCACTCCGAACCCGATCTGGCCTCTGCCATGCCAGCGGTCTATGCCGGCGCATGACCGACACGACCGATGCCAGGCTCGCCGCACAATACGAGGCGTATCCGTACCCGCGCCGCGACCCGCGCGACGAGGCGAAGCGTCTTATCGTCGGCAGTCCGGGGCACCTGCGCGAGATCGACCACTGGGTGTTCGGCGCGCGGCGCGCTGCTTCCCGGCCGCTCTCCGCGCTGATCGCCGGCGGCGGCACGGGCGATGCGACGATCATGCTGGCGCAACAGATGGCGCGCGAAGAGAGGCCGGGCAGCGTGACGTGGCTGGATCGCTCGGCGGCGTCGCTGAAGATCGCACAGGGCCGGGCGGCGGCGCGCGGCCTGGGCAACGTCGTCTGGGAGCAGCGCTCGTTGCTGGAGCTGCCCGGATCGGGGCTGGGGCCGTTCGACTACATCGATTGTTGCGGCGTGCTGCATCACCTGTCCGACCCTGCGGAGGGACTGCGCGCGCTGCTCTCGGTACTGGCGCCGGGCGGCGGTCTGGGGCTGATGGTGTATGCGCCGCACGGCCGCACCGGCGTCTACATGCTGCAGGACGCATTGCGGCTGCTCGCGCCGGCGGATGAGGCGCCCGCCGCGCGGCTGGACGCGGCGAAGCGCGTCATGCGGCATTTGCCCGAGACGGCGTGGCTGCGACGCAACGGCTTTCTCGACGACCACGGCAACGGCGGCGACGCGGGTCTCTACGACCTGCTGCTCAATCCCAGGGACCGTTCCTTCAGCGTGAGCGAGTTGCACGCGTTCCTGGCGGGCGAGGGATTGGCGGTGACCTGCTGGGTCGAACCGGCGCGCTATGACCCGATCCCACTGCTGCCGGACCCGCGGCTGCGCACGCGCGTCGAGGCGCTCGATCCGATCGGCCGCGCCGCGCTGGCAGAGGCGCTCGCCGGCAATGTCAGCGCGCATATCGTCTACTGCGTGCGCGACGCCGAGCGGACGGAGCGCGCCGATTTCATGGCGGCGGATGCGGTCCCGGTGCTGCGCGAGCTGTCCGGCCCGGAGCTGGCCGGCGGCATCCAGCCGGACGGCACGATCACCGTGGTGTTTGACGGGCTGCGCCTGCCGGTGGTGCTGCCGCCGCTGGCGCCCGCCATCCTGCGCCTGGTCGACGGACGGAGAACGGTCGGCGCGATCGCCGCGTCCCTGGCGCAGCACGGCACCGGCGAGGCGGCGTTCCAGCGCGCCTGGCATGCCACCTTCACCGCGCTGGAGCGGATCAACCGCCTGCTGCTGGCGGCGCCGGCCTGAGGATCAGCGCAGGAACGACCAGTTCTTGTAGAACATGCGCTGGAACGAGCCCGAGACCACGCTTACCGCGTGCACCGCGCCGTTGAACAGTGCGTGCCAGCGATTGGGCCGGACGATGTCCATGAACAGGCAGTAGCGGACATGGTCCACGGCGTTGACCGAGCGGTGGAAATATGTGTCGTCGAAGATGAACAGCGGGTCGTCGCGCCAGAAATGCGTGCAGCCATCGACCTCGATGAACACCTCGCGGCTGTCCACCGGGTCGAGGTTGAACAGCACGCGGTAGGTGAAGCGCAGCGGGCCAAAATGCCACGTCGTGCTCTCGCGCGTGTTGAACACCGACAGCGCGATCGTCTTGATGAAGCGATATTCGCGATCGAAGTCGGCGATGCGCAGCGCGGGCGCCTGCGGCTGATCGTACCATTTGAAGGTGAACATGCCCCGGCGGTTCGCCGCGAGGCTGTTGGCCACATGCGCCTTCACCAGGGCCGCGTTCGCCGTCAGCGCGCTGGTGCAGGCGGTGATCTCCGCGCGATGCGAGGCGGGCAGGTCATCCAGCCGGCAGACACCTGGCGTGCGGTACGACAGCAGGTCGGCCAGCAGGTTGATCGGCGACAGCAGCCACGTGAGGATGCCGTTGCCGGTGAAATACTGTTCGATCAGCCGCACCGTAACACGCCGGTGCCGCAGCACGTCGATCATGCCGCAGGCGACGAGGATCGCGGTGGGAATCGGCACGAACCAGGCGGCCGGCGCCAGGAACACCAGGAGCACGGCGATGCGGCGAGCGCGCTTGAGGGCCGGGTTCCTGATGCGCGCCACTAAGCCCGCATCTCCCTGCCGGTGCCCCGCATCAGGATCTGCGCATGCGCCCCGGTGACCGCGGCGTGGTACGCCACCGCCGCCGGCGACATGTCGGCATCGGGCCGCTGCTCCAGTTCGAAGTTGTGGTGGTCATCGACGCCGCGCACCAGCGTCGCGCTGTCGTGGCTGCCGGCGACCTGGCGCACATAGGTCGGGATGTATCGGATCGCGAATCCTATCCGCCGGTCGTCCGACGGGTTGGGGTCCGAGCCGTGGATCAGCCGTACATGGTGCAGCGACATCTCGCCGGCGGCGAGTTCCAGCATCGCCGCCTGGCGCTCGTCCACATCGACCATGATCTCCTGGCCGCGCGACAGCAGGTTCTCGGCGGCGAATGTGTCGCGGTGCGGCACCTGGTCGAGCTTATGCGAACCGGGGATCACCCGCATCGCGCCGTTGTCCGCGGCGCTGTCGGTGAACGCCACCCAGGCGGTGACGATGTCGGGCGGCTCGAGGCCCCAATAGGTCGAGTCCTGATGCCACGACACGTAGCTCGTGTTGCGCCTCTCCTTGATGAAGAACGAGGTGCCCCAGCACAGGATGTCGGGCCCGACGATGTCCTCCACCGCATCGAGGATGCGAGGATGGCGGATCAGCTCGTTCAGCCAGGTGAACAGCAGATGCGGTTTGTGCCGCACGGCGCCCTGTATGCCGCCGCCATTCGCCTCGAACGCTTCCAGGCTGCGGCGCAGTGCGCCCGCCTCGGCGCGCGTCAGGATGGGAACCGGCGCGTAGTAGCCGAGATCGCGGTACTGGCGCACGGCGGCTTCGGTCAGCGACTTCATCGGCATCGTCCTGTTTCGCGGAAGGATGGACAAAGCCGATACTCCCGCGCCACCATCGCCGGCAAGTCTGGGAGGAAGCAACAAACAACCCGGGAGACTTGAGTTATGCGGAGACGCACCTTCCTCGCGGCCTCGACCGCAACCTTGGCGCTGCCCGCGATCGGGCGGGCCGAGAGCAGGCAGGCCCTGAAGTTCATACCGCAATCGGATCTGGCGATCCTCGATCCGGTGTGGACCACGGCATACGTGACGCGCAACCACGCATACATGATCTACGACACGCTGTACGGTCAGACCGGCAAGCAGTTCGGCTTCAAGTGCACGCCGCAGATGGTCGCCGGCCACGTCATCGAGAATGACGGCAAGACCTGGAAGCTGACGCTGCGCGACGGGCTGCTGTTCCACAATGGCGAGCGCGTGCTGGCGAGCGACTGTGCCGCATCGATCAAGCGCTGGAGCGCCCGCGACGCCTTCGGCCAGGCGTTGATGGCGCGCACCGACGAGCTGTCGGCGCCCGACGACAAGACCATCGTGTTCCGTCTGAAGCAGCCTTTCGCGCTGCTGCCGGACGCTCTCGGCCATGGCGCGTCGAACATGTGCGCGATGATGCCGAAGCACATCGCCGATTCCGATCCGTTCAAGCAGTTCACCGAGGTTATCGGCAGCGGCCCATTCCGCTTCAAGACGGATGAACGCGTGCAAGGCTCGTTCTTCGCCTATGAGCGCTTCGACAAGTACAAGCCGCGGGAGGACGGCGAGGCGAGCTTCACGGCCGGGCCGAAGAAGGTGCATTTCGACCGGGTCGAATGGCACGTGCAGCCGGACTACGCCACCAAGGCTGCGGCAATGCAGGCGGGGGAGATGGACTGGTGGGAGAACCCTCCCGCCGACCTGCTGCCGCTTCTCAGTAAGGCCAAAATCACCGTCGTGGTCACCGACCTGACCGGCACGCCGTTCCTGCTGCGGCCCAACCACCTGTATCCGCCGTTCGACAAGCCGGCGGTGCGCCGCGCGCTGATGGGCGCGATCGACCAGAAGGATTTCATGATCGCGATGATGGGCGAGGACACGTCGCTCTGGTCGGTGGGCAACGGGTTCTTCCCGCCCGTCTCGCCGCTGTCGAGCAACGCCGGCATGGAGGCACTGACCGGCAAGCGGGATTATGAGGCGGTGAAGAAGGCGCTCGTGCAGGCGGGCTATCAGGGCGAGAAGGTGGTGCTCATGGGAGCGACCGACCAGCCGGCCAACTATCCCTTGGCCGAGGTCGCCGCCGACATGCTCAAGCGGGTCGGGGTGAACGTGGACTACCAGGCGACCGACTGGGGCATGGTGGTGCAGCGGCGTGCGCTGACCAAGCCGCCCGCGGACGGTGGCTGGAACATGTTCTGCACCGGGTTCTCCGGCCTCGACTTCTTCACGCCGGCGAGCCATCTGCCGCTGCGCGCCAACGGCAAGGGCGCCTGGTTCGGCTGGCCGGATGACCCGAAGACCGAGGAACTGCGCGAGGCGTGGTTCAATGCGCCCGACCTTGCCGCGCAGAAGAAGGTGGCCGAGCAGGACCAGCTTCGCGCGTTCGAGAACGTGCCGTACTACCCACTCGGCGTGGCGCAACTGCCGACGGCATTCCGCCCGGACATCACCGGCGTGCCCGAAGGCTTCCCGATCTTCTGGGACGTGCGTCGCACCTGACGGCGGGGCCGGGCCGGACCGCAAGCGCCGTCGTTGTCATCTTCGGCGCGGCGGTGCTGCCGGATGGCGGCCCCAGCACCACCCTGCTCTGGCGTGTCGAGGGGGCGGCTGCGTTCGGCGCACGCCTCGCGGCGCCGCTCTTTGTGCCGACCGGCGGCGTCGGCCGGTTCGGACCGTCGGAGGCCTCGGTCATGGCCGGGCTTCTGGTTGCGCGCGGCGTACCGGACGAGCGCATCCTGCTGGAGGAGACCGGCACCGACACGCTGACCTCGGTGCGCGCGGTGGCGGCATTGCTGCGGGATCGCGGCATTGCAGCGCCGGTGTTCGCCGCCAGCAGTCTCTACCATCTGCCGCGCTGCCTGCTGTTGCTGCGCCTGATGGGTGTCGCCGCCCGTGCCGCCGTGCCGCCTGTGGTCCCGGCCGCCGCGAGCTGGTGGCGGCGCTGTTACTGGTGGCTGCGCGAGGTGCCGGCCTTGCCGTATGATGCGGCGCTGGCACTGCTGCTGCGCCGGCGGCAACAAGGGAGTGCCCAAGATGGCTGACAACGTCGGACCTTCCGCCATCCGCGCCGCCGAGGCGAGCCCACGGGCGCGGGCCTCGGGCTATCCCGCCGATCTCGCCGCCAGGGTCGCCGGACGCGAGAAGCGGCCGCTCGGCGACCTGTTCGGACTGGGCGTGTTCGGCGTGAACCTGACGCGCCTGGCGCCCGGCGCGTGGTCCGCGCTGCACCACCGGCACAGCCGGCAGGACGAGTTCGTCTATGTGCTCGAGGGCACGCCGACACTGGTCACCGACGCCGGCGCGACGCTGCTGTCACCCGGCATGTGCGCCGGCTTTCCCGCCGGCGGCACGGCGCACCACCTGGAGAACCGCAGCGGCGCCGACGTGGTGATCCTGGAGGTCGGCGACCGCACGCCGGGCGACGAAGGCACCTACCCGGACGACGACCTGAAGGCCGCGATGGGGCCGGACGGGAAGTACTTCTACACCCGCAAGGATGGTTCGCCGCTGTAGGCGCTACCGCTCCGCCTCGTCGGAATCCGGTTCGACCTCGATCTCCGGGCCGATCGTGTCGGCATCGTCCTCGAGGTCGTCGGCGTCCTCGATCAGGGCCTCTTCGGCTTCCTCCTCGACGCCCTCGACCTCGATGTCGGCTTCCTCGAGTCCCGGCGCGGGGACCGGCTTCTTCGGCCGCCGTTCCTCGGCGACGTTGCCGCCGGTGCGACGCGGGCGGGGCTGCTCGATCGGCTGCTCGGTGCCGCATTTTGGGCAGACGGCAGGGACTTTGGTCAGGTCGTAAAAGCGCGCACCGCAGGATACGCAGACGCGCTTGGTGCCGAGTTCGATCTTCGCCATCCAGTTGGCCTCGCATGGGTTGGCGGTGCGGGAAGCCGGCGCCCATGCCACCGCGAGGGGGTGGGTGTCAAATCGGTCGGCTGCAGGCCAGATCGCAAGGCCCAGCGGGCCGTGCCGGCATCAGCCAGGATCAGTGATCGAGACGCTGCTTACGTCTGCGACCTGCCGGGGCGCCTGCGGCAGGCAGCGATCCCGCCCAATCCAGCCAGCAGCAGCATCCAGGTCGCTGGCTCGGGTGCCAACACCCCGTCGAAGCTCCCTTCCAACGCGGCGAAGACCGGCGTGGCGCCATCGGTCGTCATAGAGAAAATGTAGTCGGTGAAGAGGCTGTCGGCCGGGATCACTCCGCCCGACAACGTAAGGGTGCGGCCGCCATTCGATACCGTGATCGTCGGAATATGTCGGAGAGTCCGACCTGGCCGTCCGTATTGGCGTCACCGAAGAACGCGTCGACGATACGCTGGGCCACTTTTGGGGTACCTCGCTGCCGAATGCGATTGGCCTGCCGAATTCCGGTGTGGGCGGTCGGCTGACCGATGCGCTGCAGAGGCGTCTCGAGCGCACGATGCAGGCGCTGACAAGTGGTGATCGCTCAAGTCCGATCGTCGTTGCGGGCTTCAATTCGGAGCGGTTTGACGGACGCAACCTCGCTACTCGGCTCGCTGCACTGGATTACCGGAATGTCTATTGGTATCGCGGCGGACGCGAGGCGTGGGAGGTGGCCGGATTGCCTACAGTGCCGCTCGTGCCGCAAGCATTGTGACATTGCTTTACAGGGCTATCGCGTTTGCTTTGTGCTGGTGGAAGGCACCGCAAGGTTTTCAACACGGAGGCCACGGAGAACCACGGAGAAGGGAAGAAATAGCGCTACGCGCGCAGCGCATTGTTGTTTCCTCCGTGACCCTCCGTGGTTCTCCGTGGTCTCCGTGTTAAAGACTTTCTTTCGATCAGCAGACACCATCAACAGCATTCGCTCAAATGCGATTGCCCCGCATTTGCTCTATGCGATCAGCGCACGTCATCTCTTTCGTGCGACTGCGCGGACATAGCGCCGCACGGCCATGTCGGCCAGCATGCCATGCGCCATCGCCGCCAGCGCGGCCGACGTCGCAGCGCTGATCTCGCTCGACATCTCCGTTTCGGCCGCGATGATGGCTTCCGCGAGCGCGCGCTGCTGCCGCTGCCAATCGTCGGGCTCCTCATATGCCTCGATCGTGAAGCCTGCCGCGTCCAGAATGGGACGATAGTCGGCAAGCTGCATGACGCCGAGCCGCTCCGAATATCCCGACTGTTCCCATGTGGTGAACCCCAACCTGCCGCCCGTTCGGAGGATGCGTGCGAACTCACGCGCGGCGGCAGACCTGTCGGGCACGAAGATCAGTACATCGAGACTCAGTACCGCGTCGCACGATGCATCGGGCAGGCCCGTCGCCGTCAGGTTGCCGACCTGGAAGCGCGCACGCTCGGCGAGCCCCATTTGCAGCGCCTGCTCGCTCGCCACGGCGACGCCGACGGCGGAGATGTCGATGCCGATCAGCTCTGCGCCCGTGTACCTGGCAACCCACAGGCCCGGTCCGCCGTGGCCACAACCCAGATCTGCCAGAGTGCACCCCGGCGTCAGCCGCAGCGCGTCGCACAGCCACTGCAATGTGGTGCGCGAATAGAAGCCGTTGGTGTTAGTGCCTTCAGGATATTCATCGCCGTATGCGGTGCGGTGAATGCGTTTCCACGTCGCACTTCGCAGCAGCGCTGTGTACCTGTCGTTGAACCTCTCCGCGATGTCGGTCATGGGACGGCCCGCGCTCAGCCGGCGACCTCGACAATCCGGTTTACCAACGACTTCGCCAGGCTTGGCCTGCCGCTCTGCGGTCCGCGGATGCACCTGGCGCTGCCTTCCTCGCCCGCCGGCACCGGCGTGATCGCGTGCATCGTCGCCGCGAAGTCGAGCATCGCCAGGTAGCAGACGACGTGATGGTTGCAGCCGATATCAAAGCGGATGTCAGCCTGTGCGGTCGCCGGTTCGATGACCTGCCGCTTCGGCAGGGAACGGTAGCCGATCTCGGTCGGCGGCACGCGAGGAACCAGATCGAGCAGATAGTTGTACACAGTATAGTTTGTAACGATCCGGTCGAACAGCGTTGCGAATGCCTGATCAATGCCTGATCGCCGGGATGGGGTGATGCGAAGTAGCAGCCGCTGACCCGCTGACCCAAATGACCACGTGCGAGATCGAGCGTCAGGTAGGTCGCCAGCGGCGCGCCCAGGCTGTGTCCGGACACCACGACGGCGTCAGCGGGGCCAAGAATCGCCGGCAACGCGTCGGCGACGGCACCAAGCGGGGCGCCGCCGGTGTCGGTGAGCGCAAGGGTGCGGTAGATGCCCCAGAATCCCAGCTCTACCTGGGCGTCCGGCGTTCCCGGCGGCAACGGGATCTTCGGCACATAGCGGATCAGCGGGAACTGCCCGTCTTCGAGCCACTCGGCAAACCCGTCGGTACCGCGCAGCGCCACCACGACCTCGGCCGGGCTGCGCCGGACCACCGTTCCGTAACAGACAGGCTGGTCCAGTTCGCCGAGCGGGCCGGGCCCCAGATGCGGGTGGCCGGGAACGATGCTGTCGGACCCCAGGATGTAGCCGATGATTTCACCGCCACCTGTGGGCGGCGGCGGCTCGGAAAACGGGGCCGGTGGGCATGTTCTCAGCCGGAATATGTCCATGGCGTGCATGACGAGAAGGCCGTACGGCACCACGCTGCTGTTGGTGAACGGCATCGGTGTCCTCCTGTCGAATATAACCTGATCGAGACAGTCTCGGTCAGGCCTGGAGCGCACGCAACGGTCGCGGACCGCCTCCTTGTCATAGCGCAAATTCTCCCGCGCCAGCATTTGAGTCGCCTGCCCGCGGAATTTGCGGCAGTATCCCGTTGCACTCTCGCGGCGGGTTTGCCTGCCGGTTCTCGGGACGCGTCGCCAAGGGTGGCCGATCCTGAACGAAAACAGACGACCAGGCTTCGCGCCCGGTCGCACAGGGAGTGTGTGTCCATGACCAGGTCGCGCGGCCTCGCCCGCGGCTGAATACCGTCGCACGACATCGCATCAACGCAGCAAGCATCGACGCGGGCAAAGACCTGCGCGGCCATGGGAGGCAGCAAATGCAAGGCAATGACGGCAACTCGAACCGGTTCGCTCTGAACAGGCGCGGCGTCCTGGCCGGCGGTGCGGCGGCGTTGGCCGCGAGCGCGTCGCGCACCCGTGCGGCGCCGGTCGTGCCGCAGGGCAAGCTGACCCTCGCATGGCACACCAACATCGCCGCACGCTGGCTCGATCCGCAGCAGCACGACGGCACCGCCAGTCCCGACAACTTCCTGATGGCGCTGCATGACGGGCTGATGAAGAACTACCGCGACACGCTCTACGACCATCCGGCTCTCGCCGAACGGTTCGAGTTCGCCGAGGACTCCAAGAGTGCCACGTTCTCACTGCGTGCGGGTACCAAGTTCCATGACGGCACGCCGGTTACGACGGCCGATGTGAAGTGGAGCTACGAGCATTATCGCGGCGCCTGGGGCGAGGTGTTGCGCGAGCGCACCCAGGACGTGGAGTTGGTGGACGACAGGACCGTGCGCTTCCATTTCAAGGAGCCGTTCCTCGACTTCCCGATCCTGATGGGAACCGCCAATGTGTGCGGCGCCGGCTGGGTGGTGCCGGCGAAATACTATCAGCAGGTCGGGCAGGCGGGTTTCTTGCAGAAGCCGATCGGCGCGGGGCCGTATCGGCTGGTGTCGCAGGAGCCGGGCGTGAAGCTCGAACTCGAGGCGTTCGCCGACTACTACCGTCCGGTCCACATCAAGCAGTTCACCATGGTGAGCGTGCCGGAAGCGGCAACCCGCGTTGCGATGCTGGAGCGTGGCGAGGCCGACATCGTCTACTTCGTGCCGGGCGAACTGATAGAACGCGTGAAAACAAACCCCAAGCTGCGCCTGGCGCCGGTGGTCTCCGGCAACTGGTGGCTCGAGTTCCCCGGCTTCCAGAATCCCTCGAACCCGTTCCACGACAAGCGCGTGCGGCAGGCGATCAGCCTGGCGGTCGATCGCGACGCGATCAACGATGCCGAGTGCGGCGGCATGGGCGTGGTGGACGGCAACTGGATCAACAACGACGTCGAATACGGGCTGGAATGGCCGAAATGGCCGCGCGACATCGCCAAGGCGAAGCAGTTGATGGCCGAGGCCGGCTTTCCCAATGGCTTCAACGTGGACTGGGTGACGCCGACGCCGAACTACTATTCGCGCGGTGAACGCATCGTGTCGCAGCTTCAGGCGATCGGCATCCGGTCGAGGCTGCAGGTCATGGAACGCGGCGTGTATCTCAAGAAGATGCAGGGCGGCATGCGCGAGTGGCCGGGCACGCAGATCATCTTCAACGCAACGCGCATCGGCGGTACCTGGTCCAACTGGTACGACTCGATGTTCAAGTGCGGCGGCTTCAACTCGAAGGACTTCTTCTGCGTCAAGGAGCTGGACGGCCTGTTCAGCAAGTACCTGGCTTCGTTCGACCGCAATGAGCGCAAGCAGATCGCCGAGCAGATCCAGAAGACGATCCTGGAGGAATATTACTTCGTTCCGGTGTTCCGTCACGCCTTCGTCAATGCGATCGGACCGCGGCTGGCCATGCAGAAGTGGCAGGACGTGTTCCCCACGGTCACCACCGGCTACGCCTATCCCTGGGAGGAACTACAGCTCGCATAAGGGAGGCGACGATGGGTCAGTTCATCTTCCGGCGCACGCTGTATGCTGTTGCCACGCTGTTCATCCTGAGCCTGACCATCTTCACGGTGGTCCGGCTCACCGGCGACCCGGTGACGCTGATGGCGGAGCCTGGCGCGCAGGAGGCCGACCTCGCGCTGGTGCGCTCCGAGTGGGGCCTCGACCAGCCTTTGCCGGTGCAGTACGCGGCGTTCGTCAAGAACATCATCACCGGCGAGCTGGGGCAGTCGTTCAACTACGAGATGCCGGTCAGCACGCTGTACTTCCAGCGTCTGCCGAATTCGCTCGAGCTGGCGCTGGCCGCGACGCTGATCTCGTTCGTGATCGGCATCCCGGCCGGCATCCTCTCTGCCGTGCGCGTCAACAGCGCGTGGGACCACGTCGGCAAGACGATCGCTTTGCTGGGTTTGTCGGTGCCGGGGTTCTGGCTCGGGCTGGTGCTGATCCTGGTGTTCTCGGTGTGGCTCGAATGGCTGCCGACCAGCGGGCAGGGGAGCTGGCGTAATTTGATCATGCCGGCGGTGGCCTTGGGCTGGTATTTCGCCGCGTCGCTGCTGCGGCTGACGCGGTCATCGATGCTGGAGGTGCTGCGTAGCGAATACATCAAGCTGGCGCGGCTGAAGGGCCTGCCGGCATTCGCGGTGATCGCGATGCACGCGTTCAAGAACGCGCTGATCCCGGTGCTGACTTTGGCCGGCATCAACCTCGTGGTGATGCTGAACGCTGCGGTGATCATCGAGGTGATCTTCGCGTGGCCGGGCATCGGCCGGCTGCTCTACGAGGGCATCTTCCAGCGCGACTTTCCGCTGGTGCAAGGCGTCGTGATGGAGGCCGGCATCATGATCGTGCTGATCAACCTGCTGGTCGACATCCTCTACGCCTATATCGATCCCCGCATCCGGCTCACCAGGTAGGATCGCCATGTCAATCACCCTGCAATCAACGTTCCCTGCGCTGTACCGGCTGCGCATCGGCCGCGACCTGCCGTTTCTGCCGCTGGCGATCCTGGTGCCGTTCGTGCTGATCGCGGTGTTCGCCAACGTGGTCGCGCCGTACGATCCGACCGAACCGATCCCCGGCGCGAAGATCTTCGAGCCGCCGTTCTGGTCGACAGGCGGCAGCTCGCACGCGCTGCTCGGCACCGATTTCCAGAGTCGCGACGTGCTGAGCCGGCTGATCTTCGGTGCCCGCGTGTCGCTGATCGTCGGCGTCATGGGCACCATCGTCGCCGGCGGCATCGGCACCACGCTGGGGATGCTTGCCGGCTATCTCGGCGGCTGGGTCGATCAGGTTATCATGCGCGTGACCGATGCCTGGCTTGCGCTGCCGGCCATCGTGTTCGCGATCTTCCTCGCCACGATGGTGGGGCCGAGTATGTGGAACATCGTGATCATCCTCGGTTCCGTGTACTGGACGCGCTATGCACGGGTGATCCGCGGCGAGGTGCTGAGCCTGCGCGAGCGCGAGTTCGTTAAGCTGGCGGAGATCGCCGGCGCCAGCCGCACGCGGGTGATCATGCGCCACATCCTGCCCAATGTGATGAACTCGACGATGGTGCTGGCGAGTTTGACGATCGGCGTGGTGATCATCGCGGAGGCGTCGCTGAGCTTCCTCGGTGTCGGCGTGCCGCCGCCGGAGCCGGCCTGGGGGTCGATGCTGGCCGACGGGCGGTCGATGCTGATGGTGGGCGACTGGTGGCTGACGATCTTTCCGGGTCTCGGC
>JANWJK010000318.1 GCA_025452005.1 Acetobacteraceae bacterium
ACGCCCGATATCGCCGAAAGCCTCGGGCTGAAGGAATCGTCGGGCGCGATGGTGGCCGGCGTGAACGATGGCGGCCCGGCCGACAAGGCGAAGATCCGCAACGGCGACATCATCCTGAAGTTCAACAACCAGGATGTGAAGGAGATGCGCACGCTGCCGCGCATCGTCGCCGACTCGGAAGTGGGCAAGTCGGTGCCCGTGGTCCTGTGGCGCGACGGCAAGGAAGTGACGGTGCAGGCGGTGTTGGCCGAGAAGCCGGACGACGTGCAGGTCGCGGCCGCCACGACCGGCGAAAAGGCGCCGGGGCAGAAGCCGACCGAAATCTCCGGTCTTGGTTTGAAACTCGCGCCTATCACTCAGGAATTGAAGGATAAATTCTCCCTCGGCACCGACCAGAAGGGCGTGGTGATCACCGACGTCGCACCGAACAGTTCCGCCGCCGAACGCGGCCTGAAGGCCGGCGACGTGATCGTCGAGGTGCAGCAGGGCGAGGTGGGCTCGCCGGCCGAGGTGCAGCAGAAGGTCGACACGGTGAAGAAGGAGAACCGCAAGTCTGTGCTGATGCTGATCCAGCGCCAGGACGGCTTGCAGTGGGTGCCGCTGTCGCTGTCGGGTGACAAGGACAAGCAGCCGGGCTAGCCGGTTGCCGGATCCCGCCTATCTGTTCGGCCCCGCCCGGGCGCGCCGCCCCAATGTGATGGCGCGGCGCCACGTGGTGGTGTCGGGACACTACTACGCGTCGCTTGCCGGATTGCAGGTCCTGGAGGCCGGCGGCAACGCCATCGACGCCGGCGTCGCGACCGGGCTGGCGATCGACGTTCTGGAAAGCGAATTCGTCGGCTTCGGCGGCGTCGCGCCGGTGATGATCCACCGCGCCGACCGCAACGAGACCCATGTGATCAGCGGTGTCGGGGTCTGGCCGCAGGGCGCCGATCTCGCACGGTTCCACCGCGACTTCGGCGGACGCATACCCGAGGGCCTGCTGCACACGGTGGTTCCCGCCGCCCCGAGCATCTGGATCGCGGCTCTCGCACGCTTCGGCACGATGTCATTCGGCGACGTGGCCGCAGCGGCGATCCGCTTCGCGCGCGAGGGGTTTCCGACCTATCCCTTCCTCGCCGAGCAACTCGCCGCGCGGCAGAAGGACTTTTCGCGGTGGCCGAGCACGGCCGCGATCTTCCTGCCCGACGGGCGGCCGCCGCAGGTCGGTGAGATCTTCATGCAGAGCGATCTCGCGCGAACGCTGCAGTACATGGCGGATCAGGAGCGCTCGCGCGCGAACGGCGATCGCCTCGCCGGGCTACAGGCGGCGCGCGACGCGTTCTATCGCGGCGACATCGCCGGCGCGATTCTGCGCCATCAGCGGGATAACGGCGGTTGGCTGACCGAAGACGATCTTGCGGACTTCCGCAGCCCGATCGAACCGCCGTGTCGCATCCGTTTCGGCGAGTTCGAAATCCACGGCTGCGGCGCGTGGTCGCAGGGCCCGATGGTGCTGGAGGCGCTGAACATCGTGTCAGGCCTCGACCTGCGCGGCATGGGGCGCAATTCCGCCGCCTACATCCACGCGGTGACCGAGGCGTTGAAGCTCGCCGCCGCGGATCGCGAGGTCTATTTCGGCGATCCCGATTTCGTCGATGTGCCGCTCGATGTTCTGCTGTCCGACGACTACGCGGCGCGACGTCGATCCCGGATCGATCCCGCGAAGGCCTGGCCCGGTATGCCGCCGGCGGGTGAGGTCGGCGGCGTATCGATCCCGCCGTGGCGGCCCGATCCTTCCGCCGGCGCGCCGGTCGAGATTGCCGGCACGAGGCCGGAGACCTCGTTCCTGTGCGTTGCCGACAGCCACGGCAACGTGTTCGCCGCCACGCCGAGCGATCCGACCATCGCCGGACCGGTGGTGCCGGGAACCGGGATCACCGTCTCGATGTGGGGATCGCGCGGCTACACCGGCCCCGACCATCCGGCGCGCATAGGCCCTGGCCGGCGGCCTCGCATGTCGGCCAACCCGGCGATCGCGATCAAGCCGGGTGAGCTGGTGATGCCGTTCGGCTCGCCCGGCAGCGAGGTGCTCGGCCAGGCGATGGTACAGGTGTTCCTCAACCAGGCGGTGTTCGGCATGGACCCGCAGTCCGCCTGCGAGGCGCCGCGCTTTGCGTCCTACTCGTGGCCGGAATCGGCGCTGCCGCATTCCTACCGGCCAGGCCATCTGTGCGTCGAGGAGGACATCGGTTCGGTGACCTGCGAGGCGCTGGCGGCACTTGGACACCGCGTGGAGCGGTGGCCGGAGCGGAAGTACCTCGCCGGTTCCGTCTGCACCATTCAGTCCGATCTGCGGACCGGCGTGAAGTGGGCAGGCGCCGATCCGCGGCGGACGGCTTACGCAGTGGGGTGGTAGCGCTTTGATCTACAGGCGGGTTGGCTAAGGTAGCGGTCGCCGTCGTGAACGAAAGGCCACCGCAATGTCCGTCTCGCCGCTCGGACTGCTGAAGACCCGCCGCCTGTGGCCCCTCGCGCTGACGCAGTCCTGCGGCGCGCTGAACGACAACCTGGTGAAGAACGCGATGGTCGTGCTGGCGCTGTTCCAGCTCGGCATCGGCGGCGTCGGCCTGTCGGCGCTCGCCGGTGCGCTGTTCATCGCGCCGTATATCCTGCTGTCCGCCACCGCCGGAAAGCTCGCCGACCGGTTCTCGAAGCCGCGCCTGATCCTGATCTACAAGGTGGCCGAGCTGTTGCTGATGGCGACGGCTGCCGCCGCCTTCCTGACCCAGAGCGTCGCGGGCCTGCTCGTCGTGCTGCTGGGTCTCGGCGTGCAGGCAACACTGTTCGGCCCGGTGAAGTACGGCCTGCTGCCGGAGCACCTCGCGACCGACGAACTGGTCGGCGGCAACGGCGTGATCGAGGCGACGACGTTCCTCTCGATCGTCTGCGGCACCGTCGCGGGCGGCGCGCTGGTGCTGTTGTCGCACGGCACCGCCTGGGTCGGCGTGGCTGGCCTGGCACTGGCTCTGCTTGGGTTGCTTGCGGCATCCCGGATCCCCGCCTCGCCGGCCGCCGATCCGTCGCTTCGCATCACGCCGAACCTGTTCGCCGAGACCTGGCGCGTGACACGCCACGCCGCGTCGATCCGCCCGATCTGGCTGTCGGTTCTCGGCCTGTCGTGGTTCTGGACCATCGGCGCCACGTTGATGACCGAATTCCCGGTGGTGGCGCGCGACACGCTGCACTCCGACGGCACCGTGCTCACGCTGCTGCTGTCGGTGTTCGCCATCGGCGTCGGTGTCGGCTCCGTGCAATGTGCCAGGCTGCTGCACGGCGAGGTGTCGCCGCGGCTGGTGCCGTTCGCCGCACTCGGTATCTCGCTGTTCTGCTGGGACTTCGCATCGGCCGCCGCATCCGCGGGCAGCATCGCGACGGCCGCCGTCGCGCTGTCCACGTTCGCCGGATGGCGGATGATCGCCGATCTGTTCCTGCTGGCGGCGTGCGGCGGCGTCTTCTCCGTGCCGCTCTATGCCATCATCCAGGACAGCGCGGCGCCGTCCGAACGTTCGCGCATGATCGCCGCCAACAATATCATGAACGCGCTGTTCATGGTGGCCGGCGCCGCGGCGGCTGCGACGCTCGCGGCACTCGGCCTGAGCGCGCCGGCGGTCCTGCACATCGCCGCCGTCGCCAATCTTGCTGTCGCGATCTGGATCGTTCGCATCCTGCCGCACGAGGTGTACCGCGCGCTGCTGCGCTGGTACTTCGACCGCTGCCACAGCGTGCAGGTGAGCGGCCTGGCGAACTACCGGGCGGCGGGCGACCGCGTGGTGATCGTGGCCAACCACCAGTCCTACCTGGATGCCTGCCTGATCGCCGCCTATCTGCCGGACAGCCCGACCTTCGCGATCCACAGCGGGCAGGCCGCCAAGTGGTACTTCAAGCCGTTCCTCGCCGCGGTCGATATCTTTCCCGTCGATGTCCAGTCGCCCTACTCGGTCAAGCGCATGGTCGAGGCGGTGCGCGACGCCGGCCGCAAGCTGATGATCTTTCCCGAAGGCCGCATGACGCGCACCGGCGCGCTGATGAAGGTCTACGAAGGCGCCGCGCTGGTCGCCGACAGGTCGCACGCGAAGGTTCTGCCGGTGGCCATCGAGGGGCTGCAGTTCAGCCATCTCGGCAGGATGCGCGGCAAGGCGCATCTGCGCTGGTTTCCCGCGCTGAAGCTCAACATCCTGGCGCCCGTCACGCTCGCGCCGCCACAGCCCGAAGGCATGACGCCGCGCCAGCGTCGCGAGTTGATCGGCCGCGCTTTGCAGGACGTGATGGTGGACGCGGTGTTCCGATCGAAGGAGACCGCCAGGACGCTGTTCTCGGCACTGCTGGATGCGCGAGACCTGCATGGTGCTCACACGCCGATCGCCGAGGACATCGTGCGTGCTCCGATCGGCTATGGCCGCGTGGTGGTCGGTTCGACCGCGCTGGGCCGTGCGCTCGCCGGTGTTGCGCCGGGGGAAGCGCATGTCGCGTTGCTGATGCCTAATGCCGTCGCCTCGCTGGTGGCGTTCATGGGGTTGCAGGCATTCGGCGTCGTGCCATGCCTGCTGAACGTCTCGGCGGGTGCTGCCGCGATGCTGTCCGCGTGCCGTACCGCGCGGGTACGCACGGTCGTCTCGAGCCGCACCTTCGTGGAGAAGGCGCGGCTCGCCAAGGTCGTCGAGCGCATGTCGCAGGAAGTACGTTTCGTCTGGCTGGAGGACGTGCGTGCGTCGATTGGCCTGCGGGCGAAGCTGCGCGCAAAGCGGGACGCGTGGCGGGCACGCCGGCTGCCCGGCGCGACCGCCGATCCCGACACCCCGGCCGTCGTGTTGTTCACCAGCGGTTCGGAGGGTTCGCCGAAAGGCGTGGTCCTCAGTCACCGCAATCTGATCGCAAACTGCGCGCAGATTGCCTCGGTGATCGACTTCCATGGCGGCGACATCGTGTTCAACGCGATGCCGATGTTCCACGCCTTCGGCCTGACCGGCGGCACGATCCTGCCGCTGATCTCCGGCGTGCGCACGTTCCAATACCCGAGCCCGCTCCACTACCGCGTCGTGCCGGCGCTGATCTACGACACCGACGCGACGATCTGCTTCGGCACAGACACGTTCCTGAACGGCTGGGCGCGGTATGGCCATCCGTACGACTTCTACGCCATGCGCTACATCTTTGCCGGCGCCGAGAAGGTGCGGGAGGAGACCAGGCACATCTTCGCCGATCGGTTCGGCGCGCGCGTGCTGGAAGGCTATGGCGCCACCGAAACGTCGCCGGTGCTCGCGCTGAACACGGCGATGCATTGCCGTCCCGGCACGGTGGGGCGCTTCGTGCCGGGAGTAGAGTGGCGGCTCGAGTCCGTCACGGGCATCGATACCGGTGGCCGCCTGCTGGTGCGTGGCCCTAACGTGATGCTGGGCTATCTGCGCGAGACGGCGCCCGGTGTGCTGGAGCCGCCGGAGGACGGCTGGTACGACACCGGCGACATCGTGTCGGTGGACAACGCGGGGTTCGTCACGATCGTCGGCCGGGTCAAGCGGTTCGCCAAGATCGGCGGCGAGATGGTGTCGATGGCTGCCGCCGAAGCGCTGGCGGCATCGCTCTGGCCGGACGCGCTGCACGCGGTGATCAGCCAGCCTGACCAACGCAAGGGCGAGGCGCTGCTGCTGGTGACCAGCCGGCAGGATGCCGATGTGAGGGAGCTTCTGGCGCTGGCCAGGACGCGGATGATTCCTGAGATCGCGGTGCCCCGCGCCGTGCTGTGCGTCCCGTCGGTTCCGCTGCTCGGCACCGGCAAGGTGGATTATCCCGCCGTCCAGCGCCTCGCGGATGCCGTGCCGGCGAGCGCCGAGAGAGTGCCGGCGTGACCTGTGTCAGCCCGGCGTCCGCCGATAGAAGCGGGACCGGCCGATCGCCACATAATGATGATGCAGGTCGGCGTAGTCGCCCTGCGCCACTTCGAGCGCCGCGATCGGATATCGGTCCACGTACCAGAACGCGTGAAGCGCGAATGGCTGGCGATACTCGCTGAAGCCGTGTGCGATGTAGTGGTGCCGGCCGCTGGCGATGCTGCCGCTCGCCACGGCCGCGTTCACGTCGGCATTCGACGCCAGGTAGAATGCCTCATCGAATTCGGTCAGCAGTTCGCCGACATCGCGCGGGAAGCGCGGCGCTTCGTCGAGCTGACGCTTGAGCGCCCCATGCGTCACCAGACGGCAGTACGGCATCATGCGCTGGTGCACGTCCGCGTGCCAGTCGAGCGGCACCGCATAGTTGATAGGGAACAGCCAGAACCGGTATCTGGGATCGCCGAGCGGCAGCAGATCGACGGATCTTCCTTGCATCGGGTTGAGCAGGCCGCTGACCGTCATGAAGATCCTGTCGGCGTGCGACAGCCACGCTGAAAGCCACGCAAAAGTGCTGACGCCGACAACGATGTTCTTCGAGCGGCGGATCAGCGCAAAATCGCCCATCGGTCCGCGCGTATCGAGGAAGGTCGCGTCGCGGAAACGCTCGCGCAACCGATCGGTGTAGGCATTCGGTGCGGTCTGGCCCATGAACACCGGCTTCAGACCGGTGCGTTCGATCAGCTCCGCGTAGAATTCCACCGGCGTGAGCGGATAGTCCCCATAGGTGCCGTCCAGGATGTCGCCTGCCCTGACCGGACAGACCAGGTATTCGCTGCCGAACCCGTCCTGTGCTTCGTCGGTGACAAAGATCCGGTCGTAGCAGTCTCGCGTCAGGAAGTTCTCCATCCGCTGCCCATAGCCGGACCATTCGACGCGGCGGATCGTGCCGGCATTCAACGCCGCGGCCAAAGCGGGCAGGTCAATGCGCTCCCATGGTCCGATGCGCACCGTCGGACCCGCGGACGCAATGACCGGATGTGCGATGTTCCAATCTGGCAAGTTCACATTGGAGATGCGGCAGCCGGGAACCAGGCTGACGAGCTTCAGCGCCACCATGTAGCCGATCATCTGGTTGGCGAAATTGCCCAGCAGTGTCAGGTGCAGGACCGGTCCGTCGGCGCCGGACATCGTTCACGCCCTATCGCGGCGGCATGCGCAGCGCGCCATCGAGCCTGATGGTTTCGCCATTCAGGAATCGATTGGCGACGATGTGCTCGACCAGCGCGGCGTACTCTTCCGGCGCGCCGAGCCGCTGCGGGAAGGGAATGCTGTCGGCGAGGCTCTGTTGCGCTTCGGCCGGCAGTCCTTCGACCATCGGTGTGTGGAACAGGCCGGGCGCGATCGTCACCACGCGCACGCCGACCCGTGCCAGTTCGCGCGCCGCGGGCAGTGTCAGCCCGATCACGCCGGCCTTCGATGCGGCATAGGCCGCCTGTCCGACCTGACCCTCATAGGCCGCGATCGATGCGGTATTGACGATGACGCCGCGCTCGCCGCCGTCCAGTGGATCTAGCGTGCCCATATCGGCCGCCGCGAGCCGCAGCAGGTTGAAGCTGCCGATCAGGTTGATGCGGATCACCCGTTCGAAGACGGCAAGCGGCATCGGCCCGTCGCGCCCGACGATACGACCCGCCGTTCCCACACCGGCACAATTCACCAGCAGCCGCGCCGGACCGTGCGCCTCGCGCGCCCTGGCCACGGCCGCTTCCGCCGATGCCGCGTCCGCGACATCGCAGGCAATGCCGATACCGCCGATGCGCTGCGCGCTCGCTGCGGCAGCCTGCGCGTTGATGTCGAGCACCGCTACGCGGCAGCCGGCGCGCGCCAGACGTTGCGCCGTGGCCGCTCCCAGGCCGGAGCCGCCGCCGGTGACGATGGCTGCCTGTCCGTCAAGATGCATTGCGGTTTCCCTCGCGAAATGGCACCCGATAGCCTGTCCTGTACCCATGAGGAGAGCAACGCCGTGTTCCACCGCATCGCTATCGCCATTCTGTTCATGCTGTGCATGACCGGCGTCCAGGCGCAGGACAAGACGGTGCAGTTGAAACTGTCGAGCTGGGTGCCGCCGGCGCATCCGCTCAATCCTGCGTTGCAGGCCTGGGGTGAGGACATCGACAAGGCGTCGGGCGGCACCATCAAGTCCACGCTGTTCCCGTCGGAACAGTTGGGCAAGGCGATGGACCACTACGACATGGCGCGCGACGGCATCGCCGACTTCGCCTATGTGAACCCCGGCTATCAACCCGGCCGCTTCCCGATCATCGCCGCGGGCGAGCTGCCGTTCCTGATCGGCAATGCCAAGGGCGGATCGGCTGCGCTGGACGCCTGGTACCGCAAGTATGCGGCGACAGAGATGAAGGATGTGCATTTCTGCTTCGCCTTCGTGCTCGATCCGGGCACGTTCCATTCCCGCACGAAGAAGATCGTCGCGCCGGAGGATCTGCGTGGCATGAAGGTGCGCCCGGCCAATGCCACGATGGGGGCTTTCGTCACGCAGTTGGGCGGGACCAATGTGCAAGCATCGGCACCCGAGGCGCGCGAGGTGCTGGAGCGTGGCGTGGCCGATGCGATCACCTTCCCTTGGCAGTCGATCATCCTGTTCGGTATCGACAAGGTGACGAAGTTCCACATGGACATGCCGTTCTGGACGGCGACCTTCGTCTGGACGATGAACAAGGCGAAGTACGACGCGATGTCGCCGGTGCAGAGGGCGGTGATCGACAGCCACTGCACGACCGAATGGGCCGAGAAGGTCGCCAGTCCGTGGGCGGACTGGGAACATGGCGGTCATGACAAGGTCGCGGCCATGGCCGGGCACGAGGTCTACAAGCTGACGCCCGACCAGGTTGCGGCCTGGCGAAAGGCTGCGGAGCCGCTGAAGGCGAAATGGGCGGCGCAGGTGAAGGACGCCGATGCGGTGTTCGGCGAGTTGCAATCCGAGCTGAAGCGGCGCGGCGCTCTCGCGGAATGAGCGGGGATGCACCGGTTGTCCGCAACCGGATGGACCGCTTCATCGACGGCATCGAACTGCTCGCGGCCTGCTTCGTCGGCATCGTCGCCGTCGACATCTTCGTCTCGGTGCTGCTGCGCTACTTCTTCGCCGTGTCGATCCCCGACAGCTACGATTTCGGCAAGCTGCTGCTGGGAATCCTGATCTTCTGGGGCATCGCCGCGACCAGCTATCGCGGCACGCATATCACGGTGGACCTGGTCTGGGCGGCCGCAGGACCGCGCGGCAAGCGGCTGATCGACATCTTCGCCACGCTGGTACTGCTGTTCGTGGTCAGCGTGCAGACCGCGATGCTGTTCGACAAGGTGCGGCTGACCCGCGAAGACAACGTGCTGACCTTCGACCTGCGGCTGCCGACCTGGCCGTTCGCGCTCGTGGCGTGGCTGGGCGACGTATCCGCGGTGCTGCTGATTGCCGTGCGGACGTACCGGCTGGTGTTCCATCCAACCGAGGTCGCCGACGCCGGCGTGGTCAGGACGGTGGAATGATCGAGCTGAGCAGCGACGCGGTCGCGGTCATCGGCTTCGTCGTCCTGTTCGCGCTGATGCTCCTGCGTGTGCCGGTCGGCATGGCGATGGGTCTCGTGGGCGTGACCGGCTTCGGATATCTGGTCGGCGGCGCGCCGGCGCTCAAGATGGTC
This sequence comes from Acetobacteraceae bacterium, assembly GCA_025452005.1. Taxonomy (GTDB): domain Bacteria; phylum Pseudomonadota; class Alphaproteobacteria; order Acetobacterales; family Acetobacteraceae; genus JAMXLO01. Next base: position 9,578 of record JANWJK010000318.1, read on the forward strand.
GGACAGACCTCGATGCGCACGGTCACCGACTACACCTTCGGCGTGATCCCGATGTTCCTGCTGATGGGCGCATTCGTCTCGCGCTCCGGCATGAGCCGCGAGCTGTTCCAGGCTGCCAACAGGTTCGTCGGACACCTGCGCGGCGGCCTGGGCATCGCGACCATCGCTGCCTGCGCCGGCTTTGCCGCGATCAGCGGATCGTCGGTCGCGACCGCGGCGACATTCTCTACCGTCGCCTATCCGGAAATGCGCAGCCACCACTATCCGCAGTCCTTTGCCACCGGCGTGATCGCGGCCGGCGGCACGCTGGGCGCGATGTTCCCGCCGTCGATCGTGCTGGCGGTGTATGGGCTGATCACCCAGCAGGATATCGGCAAGCTGTTCATGGCGGGTATCCTGCCGGGGCTGCTCGCCGTATCGATGTACATGGCGACGATCGCGGTGATCGGCGCGGTACGTCCGCACTATCTGCCGACGGCGCCGCGCAGTTCATGGCGCGAACGCGGCAAGGGCATGCGCGACGTGTGGGCGCCGCTGCTGCTGTTCGGTTTTGTCATCGGCGGGCTGTATGGCGGGCTGTTCACGCCGACCGAGGCCGGCGGCGTCGGCGCGGCCGGTGCCTTCCTGATCAGCGTCGCGCGCGGCCGGTTGACGCGCGCCGACATCCTGGAGGCGCTGCTACAGGCCACGCGCACCGCCGCCGCGGTGTTCACCATCCTCATCGGCGCCATCCTGTTCGGCTATTTCCTCACGGTGACGCAGACGCCGCAGAAGGTGACCGAGTTCGTCACAGGCCTTGGCTTCGGCCGCTACGGCGTCCTGGTGCTGATCATGCTGATGTACCTCGTCCTCGGCTGCCTGATGGACGCGATGGCGATGATCATCCTGACGATACCGATCATCTTCCCGGTCATCACCACACTCGGCTTCGATCCGGTGTGGTTTGGCGTCATCATCGTGATGACGGTCGAGCTTGGACTGATCCACCCGCCGGTCGGAATGAACGTATTCGTCATCAAGACGGTGGTGAAGGACGTGGACTTCTCCACGATCTTCTACGGCGTGATCCCGTTCGTCCTCACCGATATCCTGCGGCTGGCTATACTTATCGCTTTCCCGATGCTGGCATTATATCTGCCGAGCCATATGTAGCGCCTGCACTGTCGTTGGCATTGAGCCAATTGCTTGGGGGAACGGTCCATGATCGGCGTCGATTGGGGCACCACCAGCTTCCGTGCTTTCCGCATCGCGCGTGACGGCACGATTCGCGACCGCCGCACCGCGCTGCGCGGCCTGCTCAACGTGCCGGACAACCGCTTCGCCGATACGCTGCGCGAGGAGGTCGGTCCCTGGCTCGCCGCCGGCGAGGACCACGTGCTGCTGTCCGGCATGATAGGCAGCCGCCAAGGCTGGATGGAGGCGCCTTATCTTCCCTGCCCGGCGGGTGCGGCGGAGGTTGGCGCCGGCCTCATGGCGATCGAGTTCGACTGGGGCCAGGTGAAGCTGGTGCCCGGCCTGTCCGCCACGGACGAGGCGGGTGTCGCCGAGGTGATGCGCGGCGAGGAGACCCAGGTGTTCGGCGTGCTGGAGGCGATGGGCGGCGGCGGGCTCGCCTGCCTGCCGGGGACACACTCGAAATGGGTGCGGGTCGAGGACGGCCGGATCGTCGGTTTCACCACCCACATGACCGGCGAGGCCTTCGGCGCGCTGCGCGGCCATACGATCCTCGGGCGCATGATGCGCGAGGGACCGACGGACGGCGCGCCGTTCGATGCCGGCGTGCGGCGGGCGGGCGAGCCTGGTGGTCTGCTGCACCACATCTTCGGCGCGCGGTCGCAGGTGCTGGCGGGGGAGCTGGCCGAGACCGATGCCGCCGCCTACCTCTCCGGCATCCTGATCGGGCACGAGGTGCGCGCGGCGCTGGCAGGACGGCACGGCGAGGTGGTCCACGTGATCGGCGCCCCGGAGCTGACGATGCTGTATGCGTGGGCGATATCGGCGCAAGGCGGATATCCCGAGCGGCACGACGGCGAGGCGGCCGCCCGCGGCCTGGCGCTGATCGGCGGACATGCCACATGGAACTGACTCAATGGGTTGAGCGCTGTCCGCTGATCGCCATCCTCCGCGGCGTGAAGCCGGAGGAGGTGGTGGCGATCGGTGCGGCACTGGAGCGCGAAGGCATCGCCATCGTGGAAGTGCCGCTCAACTCGCCGCAGCCGATCGAGAGCCTCCTGGCGCGGGCATTCGGCGAGCGGCTGCTGGTCGGCGCCGGCACCGTGATGACAACAGCGCAGGTGGCTGAGATCGCGGCCGCCGGGGGGAAGCTGATCGTCACGCCGCATGCCGACGCAGCGATCGCGCGGGCAGCGAAGCAGCTTGGTCTGCTGGCAGTGCCGGGGTTCTTCACTCCGGCCGAGGCGTTCGCCATGCTGGGGGCGGGCGCCGATGGGCTGAAGCTTTTCCCAGCCGAGGCGGTCAGTCCAGCGGTACTGCGCGCGCTGCGGGCGGTGCTGCCGCCGGGGACAGCGGTGCTGCCTGTCGGCGGGATCGACGCATCGAACATGGCGGGGTGGCGGCAGGCGGGCGCCGCCGGGTTCGGTATCGGGTCTGCGATCTATCGGCCGGGCGACAGTCCGGAGACGGTTGCGGCCAAAGCGCGCGGGCTGGTAAGCGCACTGGGACGGTGAATCAGGCAGGAGGATGACGATGTCCGATCCGACACAGTTCCGGCCCTATGCGCCCGGCACGCAGCCTCCGTACGACGCTCCGGCCTATCTTGGGACGATCAAGCGGCA
>JANWJK010000319.1 GCA_025452005.1 Acetobacteraceae bacterium
GAGCGGCTCGAACAGGATCTTCACCTCGGCATACTGACCGGACCCGCCGGTCTGCTTCTTATGCGTATAAGTCTCGGTATGCGGCCGCGTGATCGTCTCGCGATACGCCACCTGCGGCGCACCGATATTCGCTTCCACGCTGTACTCGCGCCGCAGCCGGTCGATGATGATCTCCAGGTGCAATTCGCCCATGCCCGACAGGATGGTCTGCCCGGTCTCCTGGTCGGTGCGCAGCCGCAGCGACGGGTCCTCGGCCGCCAGCTTCTGCAAGCCAAGCGACATCTTCTCCACCGCCTCCTTGGTGCGCGGCTCGACCGAGATGTCGATCACCGGTACCGGGAACGCCATCCGCTCCAGCACCACCTGATCCTGCTGCGAAGCCAGCGTATCACCGGTGCCGGTGTCCTTCAGCCCGACGAAGGCGGCGATGTCGCCGGCATGCACCTCCTTGATCTCGGCCCGCTTGTCGGCGTGCATCTGGAACATCCGCCCGATGCGCTCACGATGGCTCTTGGTGGTGTTCATCACCGTGTCGCCGGACTTCAGCGTGCCGGCATAGACGCGCACGAAGGTCAGCGTGCCGTACTTGTCGTTGATGATCTTGAACGCCAGTCCGGCGAACGGTGCGCTCGGGTCGGCCTTGATACGGCGACGGTTGGAGTGCTCGCCGTCCTCCTCGCCCTCGCCCGCGGCGACGCTGATGCCCGGCACGTCGACCGGCGACGGCAGGTAATCGACCACCGCATCCAGCAGCGGCTGCACGCCCTTGTTCTTGAATGCGGTGCCGCACAGCACCGGACGGAACGCGCCGGAAATCGTGCCGGCCTTGATGCACCGCTTCAGAGTGGCGACCGCGACGTCGCCCTTGTCGAAATACTCTTCCATCGCCGCGTCATCGACCGACAGTGCGGTGTCCAGCAGAAGCTGCCGGTACTCCTTCGCCTGCTCGGCGAGATCGGCGGGGATCGGCTCGTCGTGGTACTTGGCACCCAGTTCACCGCCTTCCCAGACGATCGCCTTCATCTCCACCAGATCGACCACGCCGGCGAACTTGTCCTCGATGCCGATCGGCAGTTGCAAAGGCAGCGCCACGATGTCGAGCTTCTCCTTCAGCGTGGCAAACGCGCGGAAAAAGTCGGCGCCGGTGCGGTCCAGCTTGTTGATGAAGATGATGCGCGGGACGTTGTAGCGGTCGGCCAGGCGCCAGTTGGTCTCCGACTGCGGCTGCACGCCGGCCACGCCCTCGATGATGAACACCGCGCCGTCCAGCACGCGCAGGCTGCGGTTGACTTCGATGTTGAAATCGATATGGCCCGGCGTATCGATGATGTTGATCCGGTGGTCGTTCCACTCGCAGGTCACCGCGGCCGAGGTGATGGTGATGCCGCGCTCGCGCTCCTGCTCCATGTAGTCGGTCGTGGTGTTGCCGTCGTGCACCTCGCCGATCTTGTATGACATTCCGGTGTAATACAGAATCCGCTCGGTCGTGGTGGTCTTGCCCGCATCGATATGCGCGGTGATGCCGATATTGCGGATCTTGTCGAGCGACGTGCCGGACACGGTGAAACCTCCATACCACGACGGGCGCCCCGGAACCCCTGTCCCGCGCGCCCGCTTGTCGCATCAACAGATGCTGCACTGCGGCGCGATTTGCAAGCACTATCGCCATGAAAGAGCCGCGACAAACGTCGTATGCGCCTACAAGGGGGTGGCTGGCTACCCTTTGTCACTGTCGGACACACGGCTCCGGTCTAGGCTGGCCGCCATGGATACGGATATCGCACACGCGCTCGTGCGTTTCGGCCTGGGACGCCGCGGCTACGAGCCGCTCCCGACCGATCCCGGCGCCTGGGCAAGGGCGCAGTTGTCCGGACCGGATCTCTTGCGGCTCCCCAATCCACCTAGCACCGCGGCCGGACTGGCGGCTCTGCATGAGGACCGGCAGAATCGCCCGGCGCCAAGCCAGTCGCGCGGGCTGCGATTGTTCCGCCAGGATGCCACCGCGCAGCTGGCCAATGCACTGGTCACCCAGGCGCCGTTCCGCGAACGGCTGGTCTGGTTCTGGACCAACCACTTCACGATCTCCCTCCGGCGCGGGGAGTGCGCGGCGCTGGCAGGCGCCTTTGTCGAGGAGGCGATCCGCCCGCATGTGACCGGCCGCTTCGCCGACATGCTGCTGGCGGCGATGCGCCACCCCGCGATGTTGCTCTATCTCGACAATGTCTTCTCGGCAGGCCCCGACAGCCCGGCCGGCCAGCGCGGCAAGCGCGGCCTGAACGAAAACCTGGCACGCGAGTGCCTCGAACTGCACACGGTCAGTCCGGCCGCCGGATACAGCCAGACCGACGTGACGAATTTCGCGCGGGTCCTGACCGGCTGGTCCATCGACCTGACCGCTGATCCGCCCGGCTTCCGCTTCCGTCCCTTCGCGCACGAGCCCGGCGAGCAGTTCGTGATGGGCCGTCGATTTTCGTCCGGCGAGGAAGGCGGCGTGGCCGTCCTGCGCTTCCTCGCAGCGCATCCGGCGACGCATCGCTTCCTGGCGACGAAGCTGGTGCGGCATTTCGTCGCCGACGATCCGCCGGAGGATGCGGTCCGCCGCATCGAGGGCGTACTGCGTGACAGCGATGGCGATCTCGGAGCCGCCGCCGCCGCGGTCACCACGCTGGAGGCGGCATGGCAGCCGCTGACCAAGCTGCGCACGCCGCTCGATTACCTGGTCGCCACCCTGCGCGCGCTCGAAGCACCGGAGCCGCAGCCTGATCCGCCCTATCTGGTCGGCGCGCTCCGCGTCCTCGGCCAGCCGATGTGGACGGCGCCGCAGCCGAACGGCTGGCCGGACAGCGCGGCCGATTGGGCCGGACCCGAGGCGTTGCTGCGCCGGATCGACTGGGCCTACGCGGTCGCGGGTCGGTTCGGCGACCCCGATCCGACCGTGGTCGCCGCCGCGAGCCTGGGAACGTTGCTGCGGCCCGCCACGCTGGAGGCCATGCGCCGGGCCGGTTCACGGCGCGACGCGCTGACGCTGCTGCTCACCTCTCCCGAATTCCAGAGGCGATGATGATGCAGCTGACGCGCCGCTCCGCACTGCTCGGCCTCGCATCGGCCTTCACGCTGGGGCGCGCTTCGCTGGCACTGGCGGATGCGCCGACCGACCGGCGCTTCGTGGTCGTGATCCTGCGCGGCGCCCTGGATGGGCTGTCCGCGGTCATCCCTTACGGCGACGCGGCGCTCGCCGGATTGCGCGGCGAGATCGTTCCACCCGAACCGGGCCAGGACGAGGGCATGCTCGACCTCGGCGGCTTTTACGGGCTGCATCCGGCGCTTGCCAATCTGCATGGGATGTATCGGGACGGCGAGGCGCTGGCAGTGCATGCCGTTGCCGGCCCCTATCGTGTGCGCAGCCACTTCGAAGCGCAGGACTGTATGGAGTGCGGCGCCGACCATCGCTTGACCAGCGGCTGGCTGAACCGGGCGATCGGCACCTTGCCGCGGCCCGGCACGCACGGCGACGCGCTGGCGATCGGCGTCGCGGTACCGCTGCTGCTGCGCGGTCCCGCGGCGGTGGCGGATTGGGCGCCGCAAGGCACAGCCCCACTCGACGCCGATCTCTACTCGCGGATCGCCGCCCTGAACGAAGGCGATCGCCTGCTCGGTCCGGCGATCGCCGAGGGGCTGAGCGAGCGCGGCTTCAGCGCCGCCGTGCTCAGCGGTGGCGAGCCGGCGCAGAACAGATATGCGTTCCCGGCGCTCGCCAAGGCCTGCGGCGAGATGCTCCGCGCCGAGGATGGTCCGCGCATCGCAGCGCTGGAGATCGGTGGCTGGGATACCCACACCGGCCAGGCCCCGCGCCTCGCCGGCATGCTGCGGCAGCTCGACGCCGGGCTGGCGGCCCTCAAGATAGGGCTCGGCGCGGCGTGGCGGCAGACGACGGTGCTGACGATGACCGAGTTCGGCCGGACCGTACGGGTGAACGGCACCAAGGGCACCGACCATGGGACCGGAACGGTGGCCTTCGTGCTGGGCGGCGCGGTGGCCGGCGGGCGTGTCGTGGCGGACTGGCCTGGCCTCGGCTCCGGCAGGCTGTTCGAGGACCGCGACCTCCAACCGACGTGTGACCTGCGCTCCGTTGCCAAGGGCCTGCTGGCGCAACACCTCGGCCTGACAGAGCACGCGCTGGCGCTGGTGTTCCCGGAAAGCACCGCAGCCGCACCCATGCCGCGCATTGTCGCCGCCTAGTACCTGTGCACAGGGGTTTTGACAGGTTGCCGGAGCGTTCTTTCCTGGCCACCTGAAATGCCGACCGACTGGTTTGATCAGCAGGAGCGGCCTGCTTCGGATAGTGAAAATGGTCCCTTGTACACGATCCGCAATCAGTCGAAATTTGGACCGTCGCCGGAAGACTTTCAAATACTGACCAAGTTCGGCTCACCCGCCAAGGAACATAGACTATTCGTCGAAGCCCCGCCAATATGTAAAGGTTTCCAGCGGGTCTCGCGGCATCCCCATACGGTTAAGCGGTGCGTGCTCATCCGCATAACCGAGCGACATTCCGCAAACCACTGATTCCTCCGGCGCCAGTTCCAACTGTTCGGCGATAACTGACTGGTAGCGTACGAACGAGACCTGGGGACAGGTTGCGAGCCCTCGGGCTTGTGCCGCAAGGATTAGGTTCTGCATGAAAAGACCGTAGTCGAGCCAGCTGTGCTTCGTTAGTGTGGCATCGATCGTGAAGATCAGGCCAACAGGTGCATCGAAGAAAACAAAATTGCGGCCTGTCTGACGCGAACGAGCTGCCATGTCCATGCGGTCAACACCCAACGTGGTGTAATATCGCTGCCCGAAGTCGGCTTGTCGCGCGACACAGTCCGGCGGCGCAGGGTTTGGTAAGGCCGAATGCGGGGGCTGAGCATTCGCAGTGTGTGCCTGCACGATCGCTTCGCTCAACGTTTGCTTTGCCCTCCCCACGAGTACGTGGACGCGCCAGGGTTGGGTGTTGAACGTGCTCGGCGCCGTGCGTGCCAGTTCCAGAATCTCTATTAGTAGAGATCGTGGTACCCGCTCGGCTCGAAACGCGCGAACGGTTTTGCGCGATCGAATGACGGCGTCGACTGTAGCGGTAACCTCGGCCGGTTTGAAATGCATGTAGAGACCTCCTGATGACCGAGGTGGCAGTGCCAGGTAGCCGGCTCTTGCGACATCAATGCTTAGCCTCGAATAGGTACGGTGCAAATATCCAAC
>JANWJK010000320.1 GCA_025452005.1 Acetobacteraceae bacterium
CGGCGCCAACACGCTCACCCTCGCCAACCTCGCCAACACTGGCTCCGTCAGCAACGTTCAGACCCTGATCGGCGGCTCCGCCAACGACACCGTCACACTCGCCACCGCCATCGCCAACGGCTCCATCGACCTCGCCGCAGGCAGCGACACCGTCACACTCGGCAACTTCGCCAACTCAGCCACCAGCGCAAACACCGAGACCGTCACAGGCGGCACAGCCAACGACACCATCACCCTGAGTGCCGCCGCCGCCAACGCCTCCATCGATCTCGGGACAGGCTCGGACAAGCTGACATTCGGCAACTTCGCCAACTCCGCAACTGTGAGCAACGCCGAAACCATTGCCGGCGGCTCAGGTGCCGACGCGGTCACCCTCGCCACCGCGCTCTCCACCGCCATGTCGCTCGATCTCGCCGGAGGAGCCAACGTGCTGACACTGGCAAACGGCGCCAACGCCGGAACGGTGAGCAACATCGGCACATTGAGCGGTGGCACGGGCGGCGACACCATCACCTTGGGCACCGCCGCCATCAGTGCCTCGATCGATCTTGGCACCGGAAGCGATGTGCTCACCCTCGGCAACTTCGCGAACTCGGCAACGATCTCCAACGCGGAGACTATCATAGGGGGCACCGGTGCCGACACCGTTACTCTCGGCAACGCTCTGACGACCGCGATGTCCGTCGATCTTGGCGGAGGAGCCAACAAACTGACCCTTGCCAACGGTGGCAGCACGGGCACCGCCAGCAACGTTCAGACATTGATCGGCGGAAGCGGCGGAGATGCCATCACGTTGGGAACAGCGCTGGTGAACGGCAGCGTCGACCTTGGTTCCGGCAGCGATACGCTGAAGCTGGCGAATTTCACCAACGTCGTCTCCGTCACAAATACGGATACGTTGTTCGGCGGATCGGGCAACGACACGGTGGTGCTGACCGGCTCCAATGCCAGCATGGTCGTTGGGGCCGCCGGCATGAACTTCATCACCGGCAACACCGGCGCCGACCAGTTCGTGCTCGATCAGGCGGGCGCCGGCAACTACAGCACCGTCCGGAACTTCAGCGACGCCAAGGTGGACAAGATCGCTCTCGACACAACAGGGAGCTCGATACTGACCACCGACACGTACGACCTGGGCGGTGCTGCGCTGGTGGACAACGTGAACCTCAAGGCGGTGGCCAACGCGGCTACCCGGCTCACCATCGCCGAAGCCACCGGCGGGAAGGGCGGTTTTGTTTACCAGCAGGATACCGGCGAACTGTATTACAGCAACAACGGCAACTTTGCTTCCGGCGGAACTCTGGTCGGGCTGATCGACGGTAGCAACAACACGCCATGGGTCTACAGCGCAAACAGCTTTATCCAGGTTTAACAATTGACAGAACCAGAATGGCGGCCCGGACCGTACGGCAAAAAACAAGGGAAGCAACGCAGACCGGGTTGCCTCCGGCGCTGGCCGCCTGGCGGCGGGGCGATCTGGCCCTCGCCGAGGCGCACTGGCGAGCCACTTTACTGCGAAACCCAAAAGACCCCGTCGCACCACGCGCACTGAGCGACATCGCATACCAATCGGGACGATACGAGGAGGCAGCGCAGTTGTTGGCTTCCTTCGCCTCGACGGCGCCTGAATATTCCAACCTAGGCATTTCGCTCCAGGCACTGGGGCGTCATCACGAGGCGGAGGCCGCTTACCGCAAGGCGATTGCCCGCGATCCAAAATTCGCCTCAGCCCGATTCAATCTGGGCAGCCTGTTGCAGAAGCGGCAACGCGATGCCGACGCTGAAGCAGCGTTCCGTGCAGCGCTGGCGATTAAACACGACTACGCGGGCGCATGGAACGGTCTCGGGAACTCTTTGCAATGCCAAGGGCGCCTGAAGGAGGCATTGGCGGCATTCCGCCAGGCAGTACATTTCGATCCTGCCAGTGCCGTTGCCCATTGCAATCTCGGAACACTGCTCTTTGCATTCGACTGCAATACCGAAGCGCATGCCGAGCTGCGCCGCGCGCTGGCCCTCGATCCAGGTTATGCACCGGCGCACGGCAACCTCAGCGCACTGTTCCTGCGTTCCGGTTACCCAATCGAGGCGGAGTCGGCCAGTCGAACGGCGATCGCATTGGCGCCGAACCAGCATAACTGGCTGACCAACCTGGGCGTGGCCCTGTTTTCGCAAGGCCGCCATATTGAGGCCGGGGACTGCTATCGCAAGGCGCTGACAATGCAGCCGGACTATGCCCGCGGCCACGGCAACCTGCTATTCGCTCTCAATTACCGCACCGACCTGACCGCCGAAGCGATTTTTGCCGAATACCAGGACTGGGACCGCCGTCACGCCAGCCACCTCACATCCGCGGCGCTGCCATTTACGTTGGACAGGACACCGGGACGACGACTGCGGGTCGGATACGTATCGGCGGACTTCCGGCAACACGCGGTCGCGATGTTCGCCGAACCATTGCTGGCGGCACACGATCGATCGAATGTGGAACTCTATCTCTATTCCGACGTCCTCGCCGCGGACGCGACCACCGAGCGCTTCCGTTCACTCGCCGATCACTGGCGCAACACGATCGGCTTGCCCGACGCGAAGCTTGCCGAGCAGATTCGCGCCGACCAGATCGATGTACTGGTCGATCTCGCCGGCCACAGTGCGGGCAATCGATTGCTGACGTTCGCCCGGCGGCCGGCACCGGTGCAGGTGGCCTATCTGCTGGGGCATGGGTACAGCACCGGGCTGTCCGCGATGGACGCATTTCTCGCGGACGCCGTCCTGGCACCGCAAGGCGCCGATGGATTGTTCAGCGAGCGCCTCGTCCGGCTGCCGCGCATTCCGCTGGTCTATGCGCCGCCCGACGGCATGCCGCAGGTCGCGCCCCTGCCGGCGGAGACCAACGGGTTCATTACATTCGGCCATTTCGGTCGCGTCGAACGCTTGAACGCCACCGTCATTGCCGCTTGGGCACGCATCCTGCACGCCGTACCGCGGTCGCGGCTCGTCCTGAACAACCGGCCCTTCCAGGCAGCGGCATTCCGCGACCTGTACCTGGCACACTTCGCCTCGCAAGGCGTCGACTCGTCGCGATTGGACCTGGTGTATTCGACGCCGCAGCCCAGCGCCTGGGCCGCCTATGGTGATATCGACATCGCGCTGGATCCGTTTCCCCACAATGCCGGCACGACAACGATCGAAGCACTGTGGCAAGGCGTGCCCGTCGTGTCCCTGGCAAGTCGACCGACGGTCGGCCGGTTGGGCGCCAGCATCATGCACGCGGTCGAACTCGACGACTGGGTCACCAATGACACAGATGCATACGTGGCGCGCGCCGTGGCCGCCGCATCCTGCGTCGCCTCGCTCGCACAATTGCGCGCGGGGCTGCGGCAGCGAGTTGCCGCATCGCCGCTGTGCGACGCAAGCGGCCTGGCGCGCGCCATCGAGACCACGTTCCGCACCTTATGGGACGAATGGCGCGAGGGTGATCGCGCGCGCCTGCATCGCCTTTATGCAAAGGGTGATCGCGCGGCCGCCACCGAATTGGCGCAGCAAATGCTGCGACAAAATGCCGCAGACACCGAGGCGCACCACGTGCTCGGTCTGCTGGCCTATCGCGACCATCGACTCGGCGATGCCGACGGTCACCTGGAGGCGGCCGTCGCCGGTGCGCCGACGCAGGCGGAGTTGCATGCCAACCGCGCGGCGATCCTTCGCAAACTGGGTCGACTGGGTGATGCAGAAGCGTCGGCGCGCCGCGCGTTGGAACTGGAACCGGAGCGCGTTGCCGCTCACAACAACCTGGGCAACATCCTGCGCGACGTCGGCCGCTACGATGAAAGCGCCGACTGCTATCGTGCGGCGATCCGCATAGCGCCAGATTTCGCTGACGCCTGGGTTAATCTGGCCTGGGTGCTCGCGCTCGCGGGGCACGCGCGAAAGGCGGAGGAGGCAGCTAAGCAGGCCATCGCCTGCGACACGACCAATGCCGATGCGCACAACAACCTGGGGTTGGCATTGATGCGTCAGGGCCGGCTCGCCGAGGCCGAGGCGTCGCTGCGCCACGCTCTGGTGCTGCGGCCGGACTTTGCCCTGGCGCACAGCAATGTTCTGTTCTGCATGAATTACCGCCCCGACGCATCGCCGGAGGGCATCTTCTCCGAATATCGGCGCTGGGATCGTCAGCATGCCCTTCCGCTACTGCCCGCTCAGCCCGGCTTCAACCTCGACCGGTCGCCGGGTCGGCGCCTGCGCGTGGGCTACGTTTCGCCCGACTTCCGTCAGCATGCGGTTGCGTTGTTCGCAGAGCCATTGCTTGCGGCGCATGACCGATCGGTGATCGAACTCCATTGCTATGCCGAAGTCCCCGCGCCCGACGCGGTCACCGAACGGTTTCACTCTATCGCGGATCACTGGCACAGCACCGTCGGCCTGAGCGATGCCGAACTTGCCGAACAGATCCGTCGCGACCGCATCGATGTCCTGGTCGATCTCGCGGGCCACACAGCCAGCAACCGGCTGCTCACGTTCGCGCGCAAGCCCGCGCCGGTACAGGTGACGTGGTTGCTGGGTCACGGCTACAGCACCGGGCTTTCCGCGATGGATGCCTTCCTCGCCGACTCCGAATTGGCGCCACCGGGTGCCGACGGACTGTTCAGCGAGCGCGTGATCCGTCTGTCGCGCATTCCGCTCGCTTATGCTCCTCCGGCGGAGATGCCGGACGTCGCACCGCTGCCGGCACTCGCCAACGGCTGCATCACCTTCGGTTATTTCGGCCGCACTGTGCGCCTCAACGATGGTGTGCTCGTCACCTGGGCGCGCATCCTCCATGCTGTGCCCGGCTCGCGACTGGTGCTGAACAATGCACCGTTCGCCGAGCCGGCCGGCCGCGAGCAGATGTCCGCGCGCTTTGCCGCACTCGGCATCGACCCGGCGCGGCTCGAGCTGGTCCACACCTCGCCGCAGACGCGAACCTGGGCGGCCTATGGCGAGATCGACATCGCCCTCGACCCGTTCCCGCACAATGCCGGTACCACGACGATCGAGGCACTGTGGCAGGGCGTTCCGGTCGTGACGCTCGCCGGCCGGCCGACAGTGGGACGGTTCGGCGCCGCGATCATGCACGCGGTCGGGCTGGATGATTGGGTCACCAGCAATGCCGAACTCTACGTGGCACGCGCCATTGCGGCGGCGGCGGATATCGATGCGCTGGTGCGGATGCGGGCGGAGCTGCGCCCGCGGTTCGCAGCCTCGCCGCTGCGCGACGCCGCCAGACTGGCACGCGAGATGGAAGCGGCATATCGCGCGCTCTGGCAACGCTGGTGCGACGATGACGCGGGAGACGTGCGGCAGCGCTATGCGACCGGCGATGCGGACAACGCAGGGCGCCTCGCCGTTCGGCTCCTGCGGCAGAACCCGGGCGACGCGGCCGCGCTGCACGTTCTTGGGTTGCTCAAATTCAGCCAGGGCGACACAGCCGCGGCAGTGGCATTGTTGCAGCGTTCAGTCGATGCCACCCCCGACGCCGCCGTTCTGTCCGATCTCGGCGTGATGCTGCGCTCGGCGGGGCGCCTGGCGGAAGCCGAAGCAGCCTACCGCCGAGCGCTGCAATTGGACCCATTGCTGGTGCAGGCCATGGGAAATCTCGGCAATGTGCTGCTCGATCTGCATCGCCCTGATGAAGCGGGCAACGTGCTTACCGAAGCGCTGCGCCACGCGCCGGATCAGCCGTGGCTGCTGCGCAGCCTTGCGCTGAGCCAGATGGCGTGCGGCGCGCCGGATCGTGCCGAAGTCGCTCTGCGAAAGGCGCTGGCGATCGATCCCGCAGATGCCGAGGCGCATGACACACTCGGCGCCGTGCTGGGGCAGTCGGGACGACCGGTCGAGGCGGAAGCGCATCACCGCGCCGCCTTGTCACACACAAAGCAGCGTCACCGTGTTCTCTCCAATCTCGCTGTGACGCTGCAGACGCAGGGGAGACATGCCGAAGCCGAACAGTGCTACTGCGAGGCACTCGCGGCACGGCCTGACTATGCCGTCGCGCATGGCAACCTGTTGTACTCGCTCAACTACCGCAGCGACCTGACCGCTGAAGCAATCTTCGCCGAGTACCGCAACTGGGATCGCCGGCATGCCGCCCCGCTCGCGCCTGACAGCCCACGGATTGTCGTCGATCGATCGTCCGGACGAAGGCTGCCCGTCGGCTACGTCTCGGCCGACTTCCGCCAGCATGCGGCCGCCTGGTTCGCCGAGCCGTTGCTGGCAGCGCACGACCGAACGCGCATCGAACTGTTCTGCTATGCCTCGGTCGCCACGCCCGATGGCGTCACCGAGCGGTTCCGCGCGCTGGCCGATCACTGGCGTAACATCGCCGGATTGCACGATGCGGCCGTCGCCGAGTTGATCCGGCGTGACGGCATCGACGTGCTGGTGGACCTCTCCGGCCACACCGCCGGCAGCCGGTTGCTTGCATTCGCACGCAGGCCGGCCCCGGTGCAGGTGACATATCTGCTGGGACATGGCTACACGTCGGGCCTCTCCGCGATGGATGCCTTCGTGGCCGATGCGATGCTGGTACCGCCCGGCGCGGATGCGCTGTTCAGCGAGCGCATCATCCGCCTGCCGCGGATCCCGCTGGCCTATGCGCCGCCCGCCGCCATGCCCGAAGTCGCGCCACTTCCCGCGCTCGCCAACGGCATCGTCACATTCGGCTATTTCGGTCGGCCGGACCGCCTGAACGACGCGGTGATCGCTACCTGGGCACGCATCCTGCACGATGCGCCTGATGCGCGGTTGGTGCTGAACAGCGCGCCATTCCGTGAACCCGCATTCTGCGACCTGGTGGCCACGAGGTTCGCCGCACAGGGCATCGCAAGCGGACGGCTCGAGCTGATCGCGACTGCCCCGCAATCCGCCACCTGGATGGCCTATGGCGGAATCGACATTGCACTCGACCCATTCCCCCACAATGCCGGCACGACCACGATCGAGGCACTCTGGCAAGGGGTCCCCGTCATCTCGCTGGCCGGACGACCCAGCGTGGGACGGTTCGGCGCGATGATCCTGCACGCCATCGGAATGGACGACTGGTGCAGCGTCGATGTCGACGGCTACATAGCGCGCGCACTGGCCATGGCAGCCGACCTGCCCGCGCTTGCACGGCTGCGAGCCATGCTGCGACCGCGCGTCACCAATTCGCCGCTGTGCGATGCCGCGGGCCTCGCCGGGCACCTCGAGGCTGCGTACCGCGCGTTGTGGGACGCATGCTGATCATTGCGCAGTCGGCGCGCATTTCGCGCCTTGCGGATATCGAGGATTCGCAGCGTGGCAGCCGCATCGTGATCGAAGACGACGTGGTCATCGATGCATTCGTGAAGATAAAGCCGGCCGGCGGCTCCGGCGACGTCGTGATCGGGCGCGGCACGGTGATCAATTCGGGCTGCGTCCTGTATACCGGCAACGGCATTCGCATCGGCCACAATGTGCTGCTCGCCGCCAACTGCACGCTGGCACCCACCAATCATGCATTCGCCGATCCGGATCGGCTGATCGGCCAGCAGGGATTTCAACCGAGCCGCGGCGGGATCGTCATCGGCGATGATGTATGGATCGGTGCGAACACCGTGCTGCTGGATGGCACGACGATCGGCAACGGCTGCGTCATTGGCGCCGCTTCGCTGCTGCGCGGCGCATTGCCGCCGTATTGCCTGGCGCATGGAACGCCGGCGGTGGTGCATGGCTGGCGTAGAGAGCAACGGTAAATTTACCGGACGCGGGTAAAAGCGGCGCAGGCAATACGCTTCGGTGCATCCCGGTGTCCGCTGACCGTTCAACCTTTACCATTCTCGGCGCCAGCGGTTACATCGGTGCGGCGTTGATCGCGTGGCTGGAAAGCCAGGACCAGATGGTTCACGCCGTCACGCGCGCCGCGTTGCCGGCATTGCTGATCGGGCGCCGGTCGGTCGGCCACGTCATCGACTGCATCGGCCTCACGGGCGATTTCCGTGTGCGACCGCTGGACACGGCGGAAGCGCATGTAGGTCTTGTCGCACGCTGCCTCGCGGAGTTGCGGTTCGATTCGTTCCTGCTGCTCTCGTCCACGCGGGTGTATGCCCGCGCCGGAACCACGCGCGAGGACGCGATGCTGCCGACGGTGCCCGCCGATCCCTCCGATCTCTACAACCTTACGAAGCTGGCCGGGGAGGCGCTGTGTCTCGCCCATCCATGCGCCGCAACGCGGGTGGTTCGGCTGTCGAACGTCTACGGCACCGACATGTCGGCGGAC
>JANWJK010000321.1 GCA_025452005.1 Acetobacteraceae bacterium
GGTGACGCGCGACTGGGGCCGCAGGCTGGCCGAGGCGATGCCGGAGGTGCGCGTGGTGATCGCCGAGGACAAGGCGACTGCGGAGCGCGAGATCGTCGATGCCGAGGCGGCGTTCGGCCACCTGCCCCGTGAGGTGCTGCTGAAGGCGAAGCGGCTCCGCTGGCTGCAGGCGCCGCAGATCGCCCCGCCCGCCGGATACTACTACCCGGAGCTGATCGAGCATCCCATCACGGTCACCAACTTCCGCGAGATCTTCAACGACCACATCAGCGCGCACATCATGGCCTTCGTGCTGGCGTTCGCGCGCGGGCTGCACGTTTACATCCCGCAGCAGCTTCGCCGCGAGTGGAAGAAGTCGCGCGAGAACAGCGGCGTGGTGCACCTGCCGGAGGCGACCGCGCTGATCGTCGGCGTGGGCGGCATCGGGGCGGAGACCGCGCGGCTGGCCGCGGCGTTCGGCATGACGGTGCTGGCGACCGATGCGCGGCAGACCACGGCACCGGCTGGTGTGGCGGAGCTGCACAGGCCGGAGGCGCTCGATGCGCTGCTGCCGCGCGCGGATTTCGTCATCCTGACCGTGCCGCACACCCCGGCGACCGAGGGCTTCATGCATCGCGCGCGGTTTAAGCTGATGAAGCGAAGCGCATTCTTCATCAACATCGGGCGCGGGATGACGACGAAGCTGGATGATCTGGTGGCGGCGCTGAATGCGGGGGAGATCGCTGGGGCCGCGCTCGACGTGTTCGAGCAGGAGCCTCTGCCAGCGGAGCATCCGCTGTGGACGATGCCGAACGTGCTGCTGACGCCGCATATGGCGGGATGGGGGCCGTATCTGGATGATCGGCGGTATCAGATTGTGGTCGATAATTGCAGGGCGTTCCTGGATGGTAGGGCGCTGCGCAATGTGGTCGACAAGGGTGCGTGGTTTTGAAACAAAGCGTGTAAGGGTTCACACGGAGAACACCGAGAACCACGGAGCTGCACGGAGAAGGATGTTTGCGCTTCGCGCGAAGCGCATTCCTGCTTCCTCCGTGGTCCTCCGTGCCAATCTCGGTGGCCTCCGTGTGAAACCTTTGTAAGGATGACGCGGATGAGCACGCTTGTCGTGGCGTACGAACTGGAACCCAACGGCCGCAAGATCGTCGGCGATGCGTTGGGCGGAGCGGCAGACGCGGCGTATCTGCCCGATCTCGACGACGCGGCGCGAGCCGATGCGCTGCGCGGTGCGGACGCGGTGCTGGCCCGCACCACACGCGAACTGCGCCAGGGCGAGATCGCGCTGCTCAAGGATATCCGCCTGTTGCAGTTCATCAACGCCGGCATCGATTTCGTGCCGCTGGCAGAGCTGCCTGCGGGCGTGAGGGTGGCGACCAATGGCGGTGCCTACGCCGAACCGATGGCCGAGCACGCGCTGGCGATGGCGCTGGCCGCATCTAAGCGGCTGCTGGTGGAACATGTTGCGCTGGCGCAGGGCGAGTTCAATCAGTTCGCACGGAACCGCATGCTGGCAGGCGGCGTGTGCGGCATCCTGGGGTTCGGCGGCATCGGCGTCGCCATGGCACGGCTGGCGCGCGGGATCGGCATGAAGGTGCACGCGATCAACCGGCGCGGCCGCAGCGAGGAACCGACCGATTGGATCGGCACCCCCGACCAGCTCGATCTGCTGCTGACGAAGTCCGACGTGCTGGTGATCTGCACGCCGCTGACGCCGGCCACGCTGGGTATGATCGGCGCGCCGCAGCTTGCGCTGATGAAAGAGGACGCGATCCTGGTGAACGTCGCGCGCGGCGAGATCGTCGATGAGCGCGCGCTCTATCAGCGACTGGTCGCGTTCCCGAAGTTCAGCGCCTGCATCGACGCGTGGTGGATCGAGCCGATCCGCCACGGCACGTTCCGCATGGATCAAGCGTTCATGTCGCTGCCGAACGTGATCGGCTCGCCGCACAACTCGGCGGCGGCGATCGCGGGGACTGGTGTTGTCGGGCTGCAGCGCGCGGTTGCCAACATCAGGCGCGCGCTGGCGGGGGAGACGCCGCTGTATCTGGTGCCGCCGGAGGATCGGATGATGTAAGGGGGTCTATCAACCGCCTTGCGCGACCAGCTTCGCGAACTCTGCCAACTGATCGGCCTCCACATCCGACACCGCATAATACGTGATGCCGTCGTGCCGCCAGGTGACGATGTTGAACCCCTGCCGCCGCTCCGTGCGGAATGTCTCATCCGTCTTGCCGGCCGCTGCCCACGCGAACAGGTTGATCACGTGCTTGGCGCGCCGGTACACCACCGCCGCGGCGGGATGCCCTTCTACGTAATCCAGCCGGCCGCCTACCAGCGGGAATCCCGCCTCCTTCAGATCGCGCACCGGCGGCGAGACATCCAGCCGCGCGGACAGCCAGGGCTTCACCGTGTGCTGGTCGGAGGTCGCCACATCCGTCAGGTGCTCGGCCTGCATCGAGCGGATGTGGCTGCCGATCACCGCCATGGTCGGATCGCTCTGCCCGCCGATCACCAGCGCGGTCAGCGCCACGCCGGCCAACGCACCCGCCAACCCGGTACCGGCAAGGCTGAACTCGGGCATGCGGAACCACGGACGCGCGGCAGGCGGCGGGGCCTCGCGCGGCAGCGCGGCGCCGATGCGCGCCGCCAGCCCGGGCGGGGCGCGATGATAGGGAAGTTTGGTACGGATCGCCGCCTGCATGGCGCGCAGCTCCTCAAGCTTGGCCGCGCAGTCGTGGCAACCGGCGACGTGGCGGCTCACGCGAAACCGCGCGAGCGGTCGCAAGGCGTTATCGACCAGTCCGGACAACAGGCCGCCGGCGCGTTCACACTCCATGTGCGGCCTCCGTCTCGACCTGCTGCATCCACAGCTTGCGCAGACTGAGCCGCGCGCGCGACAGGCGCGACATCACCGTGCCGATCGGCACGCCGGTCACATCGGCGATCTCCTTGTAGGCAAGGTCCTCGACCTCGCGCAGCAGCAACACCTCGCGGTACTCCGCCGGCAACTGTTCCATCAACCGGCCCAGCATCTGGCTATCGACGCTCTCCAGCAACAGCGATTCCGGATCGCGCGGCCTGCTGCCCCACATCGCCTCTTCCGAGTCGGCGCTGTCCGCCAACGGCGTGTCGGGCACGAACATCATCCGCCCCGAGCGGTTCTCTTTCACCCAGGTGACAAAGGCGTTGCGCACGATGGTCAGCAGCCACACGCGGAAATTCCCTCCTTGAAAGGCGTCGAAATAGCGATACGCACGCAGATAGGCGTCCTGCACCACATCCTCGGCATCCGTCGTGTTGCCCGCCAGCCAGCGGGCGAGGTTGAACGCTGCATCGAGGTGCGGCAGAGCAAGCAGCTCGAAGCGGCGGCGTCGATCGTCCTGGGGCAAGGCCTTGGTCCTGATTACGGGCTGCCGCGTCCCATACCCGGCGGGCGGCCAGCTTATTCCAACGGCCGCCGGGAATAACCCCCCCGCGGCGCCGGTAGAGCCGGCAGTCGGGGCCGGAAGGCGGACCCCGGATCAGCAGGAGTCCATCCATGAGCATCGATCCGAACTTGCAGCGCCGCGGCTTCCTGAAGTGCATGACCTGGGCCGGCACGGCGATGGTCTGGACCGTGGCGGGCGGCGTGCCGCGCTCGCGCCTGATCGGCAGCGCCGAGGCGGCCGGCAACGACTTCACCTTCGTGCAGATCAGTGACAGCCATCTGGGCTTCGACAAGCCGGCCAATACCAATGTGACCGCCACCTTGCAGGAAGCGCTCGACAACGTCGGCAAGCTGCCGAACAAGCCGGCCTTCATGATCCACACCGGCGATATCACGCATCTGTCCAAGCCGGCGCAGTTCGACACGGCGGCGCAGCTCTGCGGTGGCACCAAGCTCACGATGCACACCGTGCCCGGCGAGCACGACATCCTCGAGGAAGACGGCAAGAGCTACCTCAACCGCTTCGGCAAGGGCACCAAGGGCGACGGTTGGTACAGCTTCGATGCCGGCGGCGTGCACTTCATCGGCCTGGTGAACGTGGTGAACCTGCAAGGCAACGGTCTCGGCAGTCTGGGGCACGACCAGCTCGAGTGGCTCGAGGACGATGTGAAGCCCCTGACCGCCAGCACGCCCATCGTGGTGTTCGCGCATGTGCCGTTGTGGGTGGTCTACCAGGACTGGGGCTGGGGTACATCGGACGGCGCGCAGGCGCTTTCGTACCTGAAGAAGTTCGGCTCGGTCACGGTGCTGAACGGGCACATCCACCAGACCTTGCAGAAGGTGGAAGGCAACGTGGCATTCCACACCGCACGCTCCACCGCGTTTCCGCAGCCGGCGCCGGGATCGGCGAAAAGCCCGGGACCGATGGTCGTGCCGGCCGGCGAACTGAAGCAGTATCTCGGGATTGCCAGCGTCAAGTTGGTGTCGTCGAAGGCGCCGCTCGCCATCGTCGATACCTCGCTCGCAGGCTGAAGGACGCACCATGAACGAGATGTTGGAGCCGGGCGGCAACGCCCGGCGCCTGCTGCTGCGCCGCGCGCTCGCGGCGGGCATCATCGTCGCCATCGGCAGCCACAAGGCGAAGGCAGCGGAGGCGCAGATCGTCGTGGACAATTTCACCTTCTCACCGACGCCATTGAACGTGAAGGTCGGCACCACGGTGACGTGGGTGAACCACGACGACATCCCCCACAGCATCGTCTGCCCGACGCTGAAGGTGAAGTCGCATCCGATGGATACCGACGAAAGCTTTACCTACACATTCGACCAGGCGGGCACCTACGACTACATCTGCGGGCTGCATCCGCATATGCACGGGCAGGTCGTGGTGGCGGCATGAACCTTAGCTGATTGCCTTCGCGGCGCGCAGCGCGCCGATGCGCTCCGCCGGATATCCAAGCGCCGTCAGGATCGCATCGGTGTGCTCGCCCGCCGCCGGCGGCTGCAAACGCAACGCGGGCGCCTCATCGTCAATACAGAACGGCAGGCCCGGCAGGTTCGCCACGTTGCCTTTCGGCATGCGCACCGCCAGCGCCCGGCCGAAGGCATTGAGCTGCGGATCGTCGAACAGATCCGACGGCGTGCGGACCGCCGAGAACGGGATATTCGCCTCGTCCATGATCCTTTCCAGATCGGCGATCGCCACGTCGCGCACGATCGCCGCGACGATCCCGCGCAGTGCGGGGCGGTTCCTGACCCGGTCGGCATTGGTGGTGAAGCGTTCGTCCCGCAGCAGGTCCGGGCGATCAAACTTCGCGCAGAACGAGCGCCAGTGATTGTCCGAGGTGATCCCGATGAACAGGCTTTCGCCGTTCAATGTGGGGAACGTCTCGTAGATGCCCCACGCGCCGCTGCGCGCCGGCATGGGCGGTGACGGCGTGCCGGTGGCAGCCTCGCCCGCCATGTGCTGGCCCACCAGGAACGCGGAACTCTCATAGAGCGCGCTGGTGATCCGCCGCCCCTCCCCGTCCTTGTCGCGCTGCCGCAGCGCGGCCAGGACAGCGAGCGCGCCCATCACGCCGCCCATGATGTCGATCACCGACGACCCGGCGCGCAGCGGCCGGCCGGGCGGGCCGGTCATATAGGCGAGGCCGGTCATGTACTGCGCGATCTCGTCGAGCGAAGGTCGATGTTCGTATGGGCCCGGCAGAAAGCCCTTCAGCGCGCAATAGATCAGCCGTGGGTTCAGCGCGTGCACCGCGTCCCAGCCGAGACCGAGCCGCTCCATCGTACCGGGGCCGAAATTCTCGATCAGCGCATCGGCGTTGCGCACCAGGTCCTGCGCCACCGCCAGGCCGTCGGGCGATTTCACGTCGATGCAGATGCAGCGCTTGTTGCGATTGAAGTAGGCGAAGAATCCGGTGGCGAATCCATGGAGCCGTCGCGTGCGATCGCCGTCCGGGGCCGGTTCGACACGGATCACGTCGGCGCCGAGATCGGCCAACACCACGCCACAGGAGGGTCCCATCACCGTGTGGCTGAATTCGAGGACTGTCAGATCGGCAAGCGGCAGGATCGCCATGGCTCAGGCATCCTCGATCACGTCGAACAGCGCCTCGCCGGTTGGCGGTACGGTCAGGCCGGCGGCCGCCGCGGTCAATTCGTGCATCGCATCGCTGGCGCGGAAGCGCTCTAGATCGGCCAGGCCGTCCCACAGTGTGACCACTTGATAATCGGTTGCCGCACCATGGGCATGCAGTCGCCAGATGCCGCGACAGCCGGGCTGGCGGCGCATGCCGGGAAACCCGACGTCGCGGGTGAAACGCAGCCACTCATCCAGACGCTCCGGAACCACGCGCATCGTCAGCACACGAACCAGCATCCGGCGACCCTCCCTCTCCCGGCGGACCTAGCGGTACGGCGGCTCATTGGCGAGTCGAGGCGGCCTTGACTCGGCAAACATTCTGCGAACCCTGGAAACGACCGGCACACGCAAAAGGACCGCCGATGGCTGGCGCCTTCAAGCCCGACGTGACGCTGCCCGGACTGTGGACCGACAAGCCGGATTGGCTGCAGCGTCTGCGCGCCTTGGCGGCGACCGGGCATATCGATCAGACAGACGCCGACCAGTTGGCGCATTTCGCCGAGCATGGCTGGCTTTTGATGGAGCGCGCGATCGAGCCGGAGCTGGTCGATGCGCTGGTCAACGACATCCGCAACCTGCACCAGCATCCGGGTTATTTCGCCACCACCGATTTCCGCCACAACCGTTCGCACAAGCTGAATGGCAATCAACCGGACCCGCTGGAGAGCATCTTCGACCTGTATGTGAATTTGCAGTCGTCGCGCCGCGTTTGCATGCATCCCAGCATCACGCATTTCCTCGGCCTGGTGTTCCAGGCGAAGGTCCTTGCCTTCCAGCAACTGCTGTTCCAGGTGACCAACGGCCATCAGTGGCACCAGGACACCGCGTATGTCGTGGTGGACACGCCGACCCTGCTGACCGCCACCTGGATCGCGTTGCAGGACATCGAGGAAGGCAGCGGCGAACTGGCCTATTACGATCGCAGCCATCGCCTGCCGCACTACATCTTCAGCAACGACAGCAAGCACAGCGATGGCGACACAGCCGATTATCCGCACGAGCTGGAGGCCGCCTGCCAGACGAGCCAACTTGCCCATCACCGGTTGCTGGCAAAAAAGGGCGACGTGTTCTTCTGGACGGCGGACCTGGTGCACCGGAGCCATCCGCTCGTTCTGCCGCCGGACACGCCGCGGCTATCCTGCGTGACGCATTACTGCCCAGCCACGTCGATGCCGCACTGGTTCCGGGAGCCGGACAAGCGCGGCATCGAGCCCTATTGGGACGTGGGCGGCTTCGCCAGCTCATTCTATGCGCTGCCCAATGTCAGCCAGATGGTCAGGCCGGTCGCGCGATGGGAATTCTACAACTGACGCTGCCGCCATATTGGTAACCGAACGGAGATTGCCGGCGGCTTCGCCGCGATGGCAGTCTGCGGCCCATGGCGACACTGGAACTCCACGGCCTGCGCAAGAGTTTCGGCCTGATCGACGTGCTGCACGGCATCGACCTCACGCTGGCCGAAGGCGAGATGCTGGTGATCGTCGGCGCCTCGGGCTGCGGCAAATCCACCATGCTGCGCCTGGTCGCCGGGCTGGAGCGTCCGACCTCCGGCCGCGTTCTGGTCGACGGACGCGACGTGACCAACCTCGACCCGTCGGAACGCGACATCGCCATGGTGTTCCAGAACTACGCGCTCTATCCGCACATGAGCGTGTTCGACAACATGGCGTACGGCCTGCGCATCCGCGGCCTGTCGCGCGACGAGATCCGCCGCCAGGTGGACGAGGCGGCGGCGCTGCTGGGGCTTGGCGAGCTGCTCGGGCGCAAGCCGCGGCAGCTTTCGGGCGGGCAGCGGCAACGGGCGGCGATCCTGCGCGCCATCGCGCACGCGCCCTCGATCATCCTCGCCGATGAGCCGACCGCCTCTGTCGACAAGCCGCGAGCGAAAGAGATCATCGCCAGCTTCAAGCGGCTGGCGGTGAGCGGCGGCACGACGGTCATTCTCGTTTCGCATGAC
>JANWJK010000322.1 GCA_025452005.1 Acetobacteraceae bacterium
CGTGAAGGCGCAGGACCTCGGCAGCGCAGTCGTGCTGACCGGCGTTGCGCGCATCCGCGTTACCTCGGGCGGCAAGCCGAACGCGTTCGCCGTGCGCTTCACCGATGTCTATGCCAACAAGGGAGGCAAGTGGCAGATGGTGACGTGGCAATCCACGCGCCTCGCCGAGTAACGCAGGGTCAGCGCTCTGTCCCGGCAACATCGGCGCCGGCCAGGTCGGCGAACGACAGGTCGGCGCCGGTGAGACACACGCCGCGCAGATCGGCGCCACGCAGATTGGCGTGACGCAGGCTGGCACCTGACAGCTCCGACGGCATGCGCCGCGTGTCGTCGATCACCAAGGCACGCAGGTCCGCACCCTGAAGCGATGCGCCGTTCAGCATCGCACCGGACAGCATGATGCCGCGCATGTCGGCACCGTCGAACCGGCAGTCGCGGAAATCCGCCCCGGCGCAGCGAGCGGCCTGCAATGCGGCGCGCGACAGGTCGAGCCCGTAGAACACGGCGTTCTCCGCCGTCAGCATGGTGAGACACGCACCGGCCAACCTGCCCGCGTTGCGCAGATCGAAGCCGCTCAGATCGAGGGCCGCGCCTGCCGCGCCACAGCTCTCGATGAATTGGCGGTGCAATCGCAGCAGTTCGTCGAGACCGACATCCAGTTCGCCGAGCAGACGACCGTTCGGCTTGTCCGACAATGCGTCCCGCAGATCGGCACCCGCCATGTTGGTGTACTCGAATGTCGCCCCGGTGATCACCGCGTGCCGGAAGCAGGCATCCCGCGTGTCGGCCTGGGCGAAGTCGGCGCCTTGCAGATTCGAGCCGGTGAAGTTGGCGCCACGGACGTGCGCGCGCACCAGTTTGCAGCCGCGCATGATGGCCTCGGAGAAGTCGGTCTTCATCGCGACGGCGCCGGCCAGGCTCGCATTGGTCAAATCAGCTCCGGTAAAGCCCGCTTCCGATGCGGTACCGGGCCGGTCCTGCGGCACCACCGGCTTGAACTCGCCCGTCTTGTCGCGCGTGACGTGTGCGCCGGGACGCAGATCGGCCTCGAACAGGTTGGCGCCGACCATGATTGCGCCGGCGAAGAAGCAGCCTCGCAGGTCGGCGCGGGCCATGCCGGCATTCTCCAGGTTCGCCTGGCGGAAGTCGCAGGCGAACAAGGTGGCGCAGTCGAAGCGGGAGCCGCGCAGATCGGCGCCGAAGAACGACGAACCGGTGAAGTCGGCGTGCGACATGTCGCCGCCGACCATGCTGAGACCGGACAGATCGTGGCCGACCAGCACCGCGCGATGCCCCCCGCGCGATTCACGGAACAGCGCGTGCAGCCGCACCGCCTCGTCGAGTTGTGCCTGCGTCAGCCGGACCAGTTGCTTGGACGGATCACCACTCAACGACGCCTGAACCCACGCTGAAGCGAGCGCGGATTATCGGCCGGTATCGTTAATGGTTGGTGCACCGCAGCCAGACCGCCATGCTGCCTGCGCCGCGGTGCGCCCAGAGCGGATAGGGAATGGCGCGAACCGTCATCGGGTTGAGCTCCGGTGCGGTGTTCCGGTAGAGCTGTTCGCCCCAGCCCCGGTCGCTCACGGTCCGCGCCGGCACCGACAGCGTGCCGATGCCGCCGAGCAGGTCCGGCTCGAAGCGGGCGCCGATCGGCGCCGAGAGATCGAGCGCCAACCGTTCGACATCGCCGCCGGCATCGGCCTCCTCGACGCAATAGATGAACGGGCCGCGCTGCAAGGCGACGCGGCCGAGATCGAATGCCAGTTCCGGCCGCGCCGACAGGCGACGCACCGGCATGGCGAGCGACAGCGACACGCGGTCTCCCGGTGTCCACTCGCGCGCGATGCGGACATAGCCGCGCTCGAGGGCGGCCGGCACCACCTCGCCGTTGACGGTGATGCCGGCCGATCCAGCCCAGTCCGGAACGCGCAGCCGCAGTGCGAAATGCATCGGACGCGGCGGATCGACCGCGATCTCCACATCGCCGTCCCACGGAAACCGCGTGGTCTGCCGCAACACCACTTCGGCGGTGCCGACCGTCGCGGTCAGCCGTCCCTGGCCGTAGAGGTGGAGCGACAGCCCGTCTGGCCCGACCGAGGCGACATACTGCCCGAGCGAGGCCACCAGCCGCGCGATATTCGCCGGGCAGCACGGGCAGCGATGCCAGGTCCAGCGTTCGGTGCCGCCGCGGCTGGCCAGCCGGTTCTCGTAGAAGAACCGATCGCCCTCCCGCGAGATGCCGCTGACGGCGCCGTTGTACAGCGCCCGCTCCATGACGTCGGCATAGCTCGACTCGCCGGTCAGCAGCAGCATGCGATGCGCCCAGAACACCAGGCCAACCGCGGCGCAGGTCTCGGCATACGCGGTCTCGTTCGGCAGGTCGTAGTCCCGGGTGAAGCCCTCATTGGTCCACGACGGCCCGAGACCGCCGGTGACATACAGCCGCTTCTGGGTCAGATCGCGCCACAGCCGGACACAGGCATCGCGCAGGCCCTGGTCGGCATCCTCCGCCGCCAGGTCCGCCATCGCCGAATACAGATACATGGCGCGCACCGCGTGGCCCACCACCTTGTCCTGCTCGCGCACCGGAACGTGCGACTGGTTGTACTCGTAGATGCGGTGATACCAGGCGGCCGGATCGCTGCCGCGCGCCCGCGCCTCGGTGTCGAAGTAGTGTGGCTGGCGGCCGCGTTCGTCGATGAAGCTGTGCGCCAGATCCATATAGCGCGGCTCGCCGGTGAAGCGCGCGAGCTTGACCAGCGCCAGCTCGATCTCCTCGTGCCCGCAATAGCCGCGGCGCTGGCCCTCGCCGCGACCGAAGGTGTGCGCGATCAGGTCGGCATAGCGGCACATCGCGTCCAACAGGCGTCGCTTGCCGGTGGCGGCGGCATAGGCGACGGCGCCCTCAATCAGGTGGCCGGCGCAGTACAGTTCGTGCCAGTCGCGCAGGTTGCTCCACTTCGCCTCGGGCGCGCGGCGCTGGAAGTAGCTGTTGAAATAGCTGTCCGGCTCCTGTGCTGCCTCGATGCGCGCGACAATGTCGTCGATCGTCGCTTCGAGCCGCGCGTCCCGTTGCGTCGCCAGCGTGTAGGCGGCGGCCTCGATCCACTTGCCGATGTCGGAGTCCCAGTACATCACCGGTGTCGCCGGCTTGGTGCCGATCGGTGTGACCTCATAGGGGATCGGCAACGGATCGGCCGGCGCATGTACGTCGAGCGCGGCGAAGATCCCGGCTTGCTCATACTGTCGATGCAGGAACGGGATCGTCGCATCGCGCACCGCCGCCTGGCGCGGCGCCCAGAACCCATCCTCGAACGAAACCGCGGTGAACGGCACCGCCTGCATCGCAGTCATCGCGCCCTCTCCTGTCATTTCAACGCGCCGGCGGTCAGTCCCGCGACGATCCGGCGCTGCAGTGCCAGGAACAGCACCAGGATCGGCACCACGAACACGGACGAGAACGCCATCACCCGGTTCCAGTCGGCATATTCCGCGCCGACGAAGCTGTAGATGCCGACGGTCGCCGGCTGCAACTCCTGGCGGCTCAGCAGCGTCAGCGCATAGACGAACTGGCCATAGGCCTGCACGAAGCTCAGTGCGCCGACCACGATCAGCGGGATGTGCATGATCGGCAGCACGATGCGGCGAAATGTCTGGAAGCGGTTGCAGCCATCGACCAGCGATGCCTCCTCCAGCTCGATCGGCACCTGGCGGAACATCGGTCGCAGGATCACCAGCGCAAAGGCCAGCGTTTTCGAGGTCGTCGCCAGGATCACCGCTGCGAAGGTGTTCAGCAGGCCGAGGAACTTGAAGATGATGAACATCGGCGTGGCGAGCAGCGCGTCGGGGAAGACCTGGAGCATCAGCACGGCGAACAGCGCCGCATCGACCAGCCGGCTGCGCAGCCGGCTCAGCGCATAGCCGCCGCAGGCGCCCATCGCGACGGTCAGCAGAGTGACCGGCACCGCGATCGCCAGGCTGTTGCGCAGGTAGCGCAGCACGTTCTCGCGCGCGAACACATGTTGGAAGGCAGCGAGCGAGGGCGCGCGCGGGAACAGGCTGGGAGGATTGGCGAAGATCTCCGCCGAGTCCTTCAGGCCGGAGATGAACATCCAGTAGATCGGGAACAGATACAGCGCGACGCCGGCAACAGCGATCAGCGTGAGCAGTGGTGCGCGCCGGCGTGCCAGGATCATTCGACCGCTTCCCGGCGCAGGGTATGGACATAGAGCAGCGCGACCGCGAACACGATGAAGAAGGCGAAGGTGCCGATCGCGGCGCCGATGCCGAAGCGGAACTGCTGGAAGGTGAACTGGTAGGAGAACAGCGGCAACACGTTGCTGGAATCCAGCGGTCCGCCGCCGGTCATGGCGAAGATCAGGTCGAAGGCGCGCATGGTGTAGATGGTGATCAGGCAGGCGACGGCGAGCAGTGCCGGCCGCAGCGCCGGCAGCGTGATGTAGCGAAAGCGCTGGACCGGTCCGGCGCCGTCGAGTGCGGCAGCCTCGTAGGGTTCCAGCGGGATGCCGGTCAGCGCGGCAGAGATCAGGATCATGCTGAACGGCATGCCGAACCAGACATTGGCGATGGTGACCGAGGCCAGCGACAGCGACGGATCCGCCAGCCAGTGTACCGGACTGCCGATCGCGAAGTTGATCACGCCGTACTGCGTGGCGAACAGCCACTTCCACAACGCTCCGACCACCAATGCCGGCAGCATCCAGGCGGCCAGCAGCAGGCCGCGGAGGAAATGCACGCCAGGGAAGCGCTGCGAGAAAAACAGCGCGACCGCGAGGCCGATACCGAGTTGTGCGATGACGTTGGCGGCGACGAACAACAACGAGTTGAGCAGGACCTTGCGGAAGTCCGGATCGCCAAGGACTTCGCGGTAGTTGTCGAGGCCGACAAACGGGCGGGCGAATGAAGTGATGTTGCCGAGTGTGACGTCCTGCAAACTCATCAGGATGTTGTAGGCGACCGGGAACGCTACAAGCGCCAGCAGATAGAGGATCGGTATCGCCAGGAAGACGAACAGCAGCGGCGATCGCGAACCGACCATGACGCGAGACGCGGCTTACGCCATGACGGCGGGGGCGGTCACAATGGGGTCTTCGCCAGGATCGGCTGGATCTTCTTCGCCGCATCGGTCAGCGCTTCGGACGCGGACCGCTTGCCGGTGATCGCCTCCTGGATCGCGGTCGCCATCGGGCGTGACAGGTCGGGCCATTGCGGATGCGGTCCCCGGGCGCGGGCGCTCTGCAACTGCTCATGATAGATCGCGTAGGCCTGCGGCCATTGCGGGTTGTCGATCACGATGTCGGTGCGTGGCGGCAGGCGTCCGGTGTTCCAGCCCGCGCTGACGATCTGCGGCTGCGCCATGAATTCGATGAATGCGAACGCGCCGTCGGGATTCTGCGCGTCCTTCGGCACCACCCAGTCATAGCCGCCCAATGACGAAGCGCGAATGTTCTTGCCGTCCTTCACCGGCAGCAGGCTCAGCCGCCAGTCGAACTTCGCCTCGTTGCGTAGCCGCGGCAGTTCCCACGGCCCGCACATCACCATCGCCGTGTTGCCCGCCATGAATGTGTTGGTCACCTCGTACTGGCGCTGGTTGAGCACGTCGAGCGAGGCGACGCCGCTCTTCACGAAATCCACCAGGAGCTGTAGCGACTCGGCCGCCTCCGGCGAGTCGAGATGATCGATCGAGCCGCCTGCCTGATACAGGAACGGCAGCCACTGGAACACGCCCTCCTCCGCCTGCATCGCGCTGAAGCCGAAGCCGAACACGTTCTTCGCCGGGTCCTTCAGCTTCGCTGCGTCGGCCACGAGCTCGGTCCAGGTCTTCGGCGGGTTGGCGGGATCCAGTCCCTTGGCGCGGAACATGTCGGCGTTGTAGCAGAGCGCCAGCGTGTTCGCGTCGCGCGGCACGGCAAGGATGCGGCCCTTCCACATTCCCGATGCCCAGGGGCCTTTGAAATACACATCCGGCTTGATCTGCTTGGACTTGCTCACCCGGTCCGTCAGGTCGAGCAGCGAGCCCTGCGCCGAAAAGCTGGCGACGACCGGGTTATCCAGCGTCACCAGATCGGGCACCGAACCGGTGGCGATCGCCTTGATCAGCTCCGCGACAAGCTGGTTGGCCGGCACCAGCCGGGGGTCGATGCGATATTCGCTTTGGCTCTCGTTGAACGACTTGATGCCGCCATAGATCATGTCGGTCTCGAGATTGAACACGTGCCAGAGCGAC
The DNA here is from genome assembly GCA_025452005.1 of Acetobacteraceae bacterium. Lineage (GTDB taxonomy): Bacteria > Pseudomonadota > Alphaproteobacteria > Acetobacterales > Acetobacteraceae > JAMXLO01. The sequence goes on from JANWJK010000322.1 coordinate 6,251, forward strand.
ACGGGCTTCGGCTCTGCCGTCGCCGTGCCGAGCGCGAGCCAGACGACCGCGACCGCGGCAACGCAGAGACGTAGCATGTTGTTCCTCCCCAGCCTGAAGGCTATTGCAGCGCGACCCCCATCGCCTCGCCGTAGCGCCGCGCGGGCTCCAGCGGATCGCCGTACTTGCGGTGCATCGCCGTGTGATACGCCGCCGCCAGCAGCAGCTTGTCGCGCTCAGCATGACGGTTGGTGGCGAAATCCATCAGCATGCACTGGGCAATCTCCTGGTTGTGCGGATCGTTGCCCATCTTGGTCGCAGCCAGTGCGATGCGCTCCACCAGCGGTGCGCGGTCGCCGACATTGTCGAGATAGGCCTGCGTCCACGCCAGACTGTCCGGCCCGTTCAGCGCGCACACCGCACCGTCCACCTTCTCGAGCAATTGTCCCGCTGTCAGGCGGTCGGCGCCACTCGGGGCCTTGATGGTCAGCGGATTGGAATCGCCCATCCCCTTCTGATGCCACGCGACGTGGTTCAGGAACGACGCCAGCAGATAGATCAGCCGCAGCCGCCGCGGATGGTCGAAATTGTCGTAGAACCATGCCAGCGTGTTGCAATACTCGTAGCAGTGATGCGGCATGGAGAAGTTGTTCGGCTCGTTCGTCTCCATCACGACCTGCGCGGCGGCGATCTGCATCACGTCGAGGATCCGCCGCGGGTCCTTCCCCGCCTTCAGCAGCCTGGTGACATAGTGCAGGTTGTCGGGTTCCTGGCTGCGGATCACCGCATCGATCAGCCCTGCCGCCTCTTCCTGATTCAGCGCCGCCTTGTTGTCGCGCAGCACCGCCAATTCGGCGTCGCTCACGCCGCCATACGGCACGGCGTGCAGCGCCTCGCCCTCGATGTTCATCTTCACCATGTTGCAGGCCATCTCGTAGGTCGAGTACCAGCGCGGCCCGACTGCCATGTCGAGTGCCCCGGCATACAGCACATGGTGAGCCGACGGATCGTCCCAGCCGATCGCGTTGCCGATCTCCACCGTGGAGCGCGCGCGATACGCCTTGTGTCCGGTCGTGTAGGAGCGGTTGAACAGCATCCGGTCCTGCACGTCTATCAGCCCCGCGAACACCAGCTCCGCCAGCACCGCCTTGCGGTTCGGAACGTCCTCCATCAGCCCGAGGAACGTGCGATAGGCGTCGAGCACCTGGCCGCGATGCACCAGCGTCATCCAGGCACTGAGCCGCTCCTTCAGCGGGCCTTCCTGGCGCAGCGGCTCCTGGTCGGGCCAGTACACCACCGGTTCCGGCGGCTTCTCCACCGCACCGAGATTGCCGCGGGCACGCGTATAGTGCCCGGGCGCCTTGTCCATCTTCTGGTTCCAGATATCGAGGCCGCTCGGGATGTACCAGATGGTCTGCGCCATCGGCAGCATCGCCAGGCGCTCCGGCACCATCTTCGCCAGATTGATCGTCGCCCGCGCGCTCAGCAGGCAGTGGTCGTTGTTGACGAAGTTGGGATAGCCGTCGTCGATACGCTCATGATACGGCACGTGCGTGTAGGGCGCATGGATACGCACGCCCTTGGCCACGATCTCCTTCAGCGGACGCCCGGCGCGCACGAGATCGTAGTAGACCTGGCTGGCCCCGATCTGGTCGCGTGCCATGACGCGCTCTTCCAGCCTGGCGTAAAGAGAACTCGTAACGCGGTCGACCTGCGCGTCCATCCTGCACCTCCGGCAATTCGCTGACTTATCCTAGGCTTGACAGGCCATGCCCGACAACCATGGTGGCATCGGCGGGAGGGACACGACGATGGCGGACGCGCAGTGGATCATGAGTACGGTGGCTGGTACGGGTGCGCAGGGCTATGCCGGCGACGGTGGCGCGGCGACACAGGCGCTGCTGAACAATCCGTTCGACCTTGCGTTCGATCCGGCCGGCACCCTGTGCTTCTCCGACACCTACAACCACTGCATCCGCCGGATCGACGGCAACGGCGTCATCCGCACGGTCGCCGGTACTGGAGAGAGCGGCTTCTCGGGCGACGGCGGGCCGGCGACACAGGCGCGGATGAACCAGCCGTACGGCATCGTCATCGACCGCAGCGGCAACATCTATGTGGCCGACCGGCTGAACGGGCGCGTGCGCCGGATCGACGGCGGCAGCGGCGTCATCACCACGCTGACCGGTGACGGCTCCGGCAAGCACAGCGGCGACGGCGGCCCGTCGGATCGTGCGGGATTGGCGGAGCCCAACGGGCTCGCGCTGGATCGCGAGCATCGCCGCCTGTTCATCGCCGATGTCGCCGACCATCGGGTGCGGGTGATCGACTTCGCGACCGGCGTCATCACGACATTCGCCGGCACCGGCAATGGACGCCACGCAGGCGATGGCGGCCCTGCGGCATCGGCCGACGTCTTCGGCGCCCGTGCGGTGGCGCTGGCGCCCGACGACTCACTCTACGTCATGGAGCGTCAAGGCAGCAGCGTACGCCGCGTGCGCGATGGCATCATCGAAACCGTCGCCGGCACCGGCGCGCGCGGCTATGCCGGCGACGGGCAGGATGCGCGCCACGCGGTGTTCGACGCGCCGAAGGAAATGGCTGTGGACCGCGCCGGCAATGTGTTCATCGTCGATACCGAGAATCACGTGATCCGCCTGATCGATGCGCAGACCGGGATCGTCACCACAATCGCTGGCACCGGGAAGGCGAACCCGAATGGGCTGGCACGTCCGCACGGCGCTGTCGTTGGTCCGGATGGCGCCATCTATATCGGCGATTCCGAGAACCACAGCGTGCGCAAACTCACGCCACGTCGCTAGAGCAGGTTCAGATGACTCCGGGGAAAATGATGCGTCGCCTGTGTCTATCCGCCATGCTGATGGGCCTGTTCGCCGCCGGCGCCACGGCATCGGCCTGCGACAGTCCGCGTCAGATGAATGGCTTCAAGACCTGCGCGGACGTCGCGAAGGCCGAGCAGGAAGGCGCGCTGGTGGTGTATTCCACCGATCCCGAGGCCGCGGCGGAGCAGGAACTGGCAAAGTTCCGCGCGCTGTTCCCGGCGATCAAGCCAACCTATCTGCGCATCCAGGCCGGCGGGCTTTATGCCAAGCTGTTGGCGGAACGTCAGGGCAATGCCTACCTCGCCGACATCGCCCAGCTCTCGGACATGAGCTTCGCGCTGGATTTCCAGAAGCGCGGTGGCTACATGCAGTATCTGTCGCCGGAGATGGCCGCCTACAAGCCGGAATTCAAAAGCTCGCCCGAGGGTTACTGGACCTGGGGCGCGCTGGCCATCGCGGCGATCGCGTACAATCCGAAGCTGGTGTCGGCCGAGGATGCACCGAGGACCTGGAAGGATATGCTGGATCCGAAATGGACCGACGCGATCTCGGTCAAGGTGTCGATTTCGGGGCTGCAGCACGTGGAGTGGTACGTCCTGCGCCAGCTCTACGGCAATGACTTCTGGCCACAGCTCGGGCCGCTGAAGCCACACGCATTCGACTCCTATGTGCAGCAGTTCGACCGGCTGGTGAACGGCCAGGACAAGGTTGCGCTGACCGCACAGTATTCCGGCTATCTGATCATGAAGGCGAAGGGCGCGCCGGTGGAATTCGTCATCCCGCCCGATGGTGTGGTGGCATCGCCGCAACCGTGGGGCATCGTGAGCCAGGCGCCGCATCCGGCCGCGGCGCAGTTGTTCATGGACTGGTTCCTCAGCGCGCCAGGCCAGGCCGGCAATGCGCAGGTGCTGTTCTACCACTCCCCGCGCGGCGACGTGCCGCCGCCGCCGGGCGGTGTCAGCGTGAACGAGTTCAAGCTGCTGACGCCGATCGACTGGCACGCCTTCGAGCAGACCCACGCGCAGTTCGTGCGCGAGTGGGACAAAATCACCGGCCTGCGCTGAGCGGACACGCCGATGCGCAATATCAGCCTGCGACAGATCGTGATGCCGCTGGTCGTGCTGCTGTGCGGCGCACTGGTGCTGTATCCGATCGGATTCCTGGTCAACGAATCGCTCAACGTCGGCGATCCGTCGACGTTCCCACCCGAGGAGTACGGCTTCGACAACTTCACCAACCTGGTCGACGATTCCCGCGTGCTGACCAACACGTTGCTGGTCTCCTGCATCGCGACCGTGCTTGCGGTGATCTTCGGCTTCCTTCAGGCGTGGATCCTGACACGCACCAATATCCCCGGCCGCCAGCGGCTCGAGCGGCTGATGGAACTGCCCTACTACATGACCCCGCTGATCGGGGCGCTCGCATGGGGCGTGCTGCTGGGGCCGAAGACCGGCCTGGTCAATCAGGTGTGGCGCGCGACCGGTGCGCCGGGCGATCTGTTCAACATCTATTCGCCGTACGGCATCGCCTGGGTGATGGCGCTGTTCGAGGGCACCGTCGCCTTCGTCATGATCTCGGCGGCGATGAAGTCCATGGACCCCTCGCTCGAGGAAAGCTCGCGCGTACTCGGCGCCGGCAAGCTGCGCACCGCGCTGCGCATCACATTGCCGCTGGTCGCCCCAGGTGTGCTGAGTGCGACGATCTTCGTATTCGCCGAGATGCTCGGCTCGTTCGCCGCCGCGTTCGTGCTGGGCATCCCGGGCCGCTTCTATGTCGTCACCACGGCGATCTGGCAGGCGACGCTGTCGTTTCC